>CAXTNG010000319.1:2751-4257 GCA_964245475.1 uncultured Sphingomonas sp.
GCGCACGCTGGTCGGCGACGCCGCCGACACGATCCGCATCCTCTACGGCGGGTCGGTGACGGGGGTGAATGCCGGCGACATCCTCGCCTGCGAGGACGTCGACGGCGCGCTGGTCGGCGGCGCGAGCCTGACGGCGGCGAAGTTCGTGCCGATCATCGAGGCGGCGGCGGCGTTCTAGCCGCCGTACCGCGCCTTCAACATCGCGAACGCCGCGCGCAGCCCGAAGGCGTCGCCACCCTTCGGCCGCCCAGGCTTGGCCGCAGGGCGCCAGGCGAAGACGTCGAGATGCGCCCAGGGAATGCCCGCCGGCACGAAGCGGCGGAGGAACAGCGCCGCGGTGATCGCACCCGCCAAGCCGCCATCGGGCGAGTTGAGCATGTCGGCGACGTCGCTTTTGAGCAGCTCGTCGTAGCCGTCCCAGAGCGGCATGCGCCAGAGCGGGTCGGCCTGCGCGTCGGACGCGGCGAGCAGGCCGGCGGCGAGCGCCTCGTCGTTGGCGAAGAGCGGCGGCAGGTCGGGGCCCAACGCGACGCGCGCGGCGCCGGTCAGGGTGGCGAAGTCGAGGATCAGCTCGGGCTTGCCCTCCACGGCCTTGGTCAGCGCGTCGCCGAGGATCAGCCGGCCTTCGGCGTCGGTGTTGGTGTTCTCGACCGTCAGCCCCTTGCGCGTCCTGAGCACGTCGCCGGGGCGGAAGGCGTTGCCGGCGATCGCATTCTCGACCGCGGGGACGAGCAGGTGAAGGCGGACGGGCAGCCTGGCGGCCATCACCAGCCCGGCGAGCGCGAGCGTGTGCGCGGCGCCGCCCATGTCCTTCTTCATCAGCCGCATGCCCGCCGACGGCTTGATGTCGAGCCCGCCGGTGTCGAAGCAGACGCCCTTGCCGACCAATGCGACGCGCGGGTGATCGGGCGCGCCCCATTCGAGCTCGATCAGCCGCGGGTGGCGCTCCCTGACCGCGGCCTGGCCGACCGCGTGGATCATCGGGTAGCCGGTGGCGAGCGCGTCGCCGCGGGTGACGGTGAGCGTCGCGCCGTGCTGCCTGGCAAGCGCCTCGGCCGCTGCCTCCAGCTCGGCGGGCCCCATGTCGGAGGCGCCGGTGTTGACCAGGTCGCGCACCTGCGCGGTCGCGGCGGCGAGCGCGAGCGCCGGCTCGATCGCCGCGACGTCGCGGGTGAGGAGGATGCGGCGTTCGGCGGCCTCCGCGCTGCGGTAGCGGTCGAAGCGGTATTGGCCGAGCACCCAGCCGAGGAGCGGCGGTTCATCGCCTGCGATGCGGTAGGCGCCTTCGGGCAGTGTCTCGGCGAGCTTGGCGAGCGCCCAGGGGCTGGTCCGGTCCTCGACCGCCGCGGCGACCTGCCAATTGTCGCCGTCGGCAAGAATCGCGTGGCTGCCGGGCTTGCCGGCGAAACGCTGGCCCGCCGCGGCGGCGCGCGCCGCCGCCGGCTCGCGGGCGAGGCCGGTGTCGACATCCTCGCCGCACGGGATCGTGCGTGCGGCGTCGCCGCG
>CAXTNG010000320.1:0-4236 GCA_964245475.1 uncultured Sphingomonas sp.
GCCGAGCGTTCCCTGCGCGCCCGTGCTCGCGGTATAGAGCAGCAGCCCGAACCGGTCCGCACCGTCGCCGGAGAGCGCGTAGATCCGCTCCTTTAGCGCGGTTGCCGGATAGCCGCAGTCGAGCGCGATGGCGTTCATCAGCGCATGCGCGAAGCCGTGGATCGCATAGTAAGCGAACCCCGGGAAGCGCAGCCGGTCGGCATAGGGCTGCTCGGCACGCCACCGTTCCCAGCCGCGCTCCAGCGCTTCGACCCGCGCGATCACGGCAGGCCGCGCCACCCACGCCCGCAGCACATCGGCATCGAAGCGCAGGAACACGCCTTCGCCAAGCTGCTCGACCGCGGGCAGCCAGTCGATCTCGGCGGCGAGCTTGGCGCCTTCGACCGCCAGGTGCAGCTCCTCCAGGTCGCCGTCGATCGCGGTCGGCGCCGCGTCGAAGCGGGTGAAGCCGTAGAGGCACGCCACCTCGCGCAGGCGGTGCACCGCCACCACGCCCGCGATCGGCTGAAGACGCGGCCGCTCACCGTCCCACTCGGCGCGGGCGAGGCTCCGGGCATGCAGCGTCGCGCCGGGCGCGTCCGAGCCGATCACCTCGATCCCGGAGGCGAGCAGGTCGAACTCGGCGACCTTGGGTGCCTTGTCGAGGTTAGCCACGCCGGACGCCTGCAACCGCCGCACGCGTGCGAGCACGTCCTCGTCCGCATAGCCGTCGAGCGCAGCGCGCAGCCCGGGGTTGGATTTGCGCGCCGCCGCCACGTCGGCGAGCGTCTCGACCCAGCCGAGCGCATCCATGTGCTGCGCTGCCAGCCGGGTCAGCTCGTCCTCGGCGGCAGGCAGCGAGATGACGGTCAGCACCTGCGGGAAATACGCATTGGTCGCCGTCCGGGTGAGGAAGCGCAGCGGCTCGGGGCAGCCGCCCGGTTCGTCGGTATGCAGCCACGGCCGCTTGCCGCGGCAGGTGCCGAACCTTCCCGGTGCCTGCGCGTCGTGCAGCGACAGCGACGCGCCGCAGGCGCACACCACACGGGTCGAGCGCGGGTCGCCCGAGCTGCCCCCCTCCTCCAGCCATAGCGGCTGCGCGCAGCGCTCCGCCATTCCGGAATGGACGGCATAAGCCCAGTCGATGTCCTGGATATGCCCCTTTTTGCACGCCGCGACGAAGCGGATCGGCGTCACCGCGGCGCGCCGCCCGTCGTCGCCGATGAACTCGGACCTCCCCTTCGGATCGAGATCGCGCCAGCGCACCAGCCGCCGGCGGCGCACGCCGCCCGCCTCCTCCGCCTCGCGTGCGACGAACCACGCTGGGAAGATGCGCGCCTCGACGCCCGGCGCCTCGCCTGGCCCGCGCCAGGTCTCGTCGTCGACCGGCGGCGTGCGCAGCGTCAGCGGATAGCCCTCGGCCAGCTGCCCGCTGCGCCGGAGCAGCGCCTCCAGCACCGCCACCGCCCGCGGCTCGTGGATCGGCCGCCAGCTGCCGCGCTCGCGCATGTGCCACAGGTCGAGCCCGCCGACGATCACCGATCGCGTCGGCAGATCGACCATCGCGCCGGGGCCGAAGCTGGTGACCAGCTGTGATGCCCTGAGCGTGACTCGCTTGGACGTCGCCATCAGCCCAGATCTCCCGCGCCCACGACCTGCTCGCCGTCCGGCCCACGCGGCTTCAGCAGCACGCCGGGCTCGACATCGCGCATGCTCCATCCTGCCTGGAAGCGCCGGTGCGCCGAGCCGAGGTTGGGCAGAACCGGGTCCAGCGGCGGGTTGAGCAGCCGCTGCGGCCGCTCGTCGTAGGTGAAGGCAAAGCCGCTTGCGGTCTGCTCGGCCGCGATCCGGACCCAATCGTCGAGCAGCGCCTCGATCGTCTGCGCGAGCGCAGGCTTCCCGCCGACCACGTCCGCAGGCGCCCGGTCGACGAGGTGCCGCACCACTGCCGTTCGGACCGCGGGCGAGCCCTCCAGCGCGATCGCCGCCGCTGAGGGCGTCAGCCGCGGGTCGATGTGCCGCGCGATGGCGACGACCACCGCGGCCAGCGCCCGATCGAGCGCCCGCGCCGACCACGGCGTGACGCTGGTCGCCTCCACCGCGCGGTAGAAGGTGTCGTGGAAATGCCCGAACTGCTCGAAATGCATGCGGTCGCGCGGGCGGTGGACGTTGAGCACGACCACCACCAGCCCCGGCCGTTCCGGGTTGCGCCCGACGCGGCTGGTCGCCTGGATATATTCCGCCGCCGTCTTGGGCTGGCCCTGCACCAGCATCAGCCCGAGCCGCTCGATGTCCAGCCCGACCGAGATCATGTTTGTCGCCAGGGCTACGTCGACCGGCTCGCCGCTCCCGAACGGCGTCTCCAGCCGGTGCTTGGCGGCAGCGACCTGGTCGGTCGAGACGCGCGAGGTGAGCTCGATCGGTTCGGCCAGCGTTCGATTGACGAACGGCCGGTCGGACGGTTCGAGCCGCCGCCGCTCGCTGCCATAGCCCGCGACCCGCGCCGCGACCTCGTCCTCGACGATCCGCCGCGCACCGCCCAGCTCACGCAGCGCATTGAAATAGCAGAGCGCCGTCCGGTACGCGTCGGCCTCCGCGCTCTCGTCCACCCCGGCGAGCAGCGTCACCAGCGCCTGGAGGAAGACCAGCTTCGGCCCGCGCCCCGCCGCCGCCAGCCCGACGTACCAGCGTGCCGGGTCCGCCCCGCTTTCCGGCTCGGTCACCGCGAAGAAGCTGTCGCGCCGGTCGATGCCCGGCGGCGGAAAGATGCGGGTGTCGGGGCGGTCGAACAGCGCGCGGATCTGGTCGCGCGCGCGGCGCACGGTGGCGGTCGACGCGACGATCTTGGGCCGGACGCGCGAGCCCGCGATCTCGCGCGTCGCTAGTGCGTCGATCGCCGCTTCGTACAGCCCCGCGACGGTACCGAGCGGTCCCGAGATGAGGTGCAGCTCGTCCTGGATCACCAGGTCGGGCGGGTCGAGACCCCATCCCGGAACGGATTGCCCGTCGAGCGCCCGACCGCATCCCGGCTCCGCCGCGCCGTAGAAGCCGGTTGCGTCGGCGCGGTCGACATGGCCGAAGAACATCCCCGCCTCGCCCTTCCATGGCAGGCTGGCGAACTTGTCGACGGTGGCGATCAGGAACGCGGGCAGCCGGCGGTAGATCGCCTCGTCCACCGTCACCACCGGCAGCGCGCGGTTGCCGGTGAAGGCGCAGGACGCGCTGGCGCAGCGCAGCTCCAGGTTGGTCGGCTTGTCGGCGTTCGGCGTGCAGCGGAAGCTCTGCGGCGTCAGCGCGGTCCCGCACCACGGGCACGCCTTGATCGGCGCCGGCGCGCGCGTATCGCGGCCCGACGTGAAAGCCCGGACCCGCGCGACCGCGCTGTCGGGGTTGCGATCGCCCCTGCTGCCGAGCCGGTTCGGGCTGGCGTCCGATCCGACCCACAGCCCGATCTCGATCGGCCAGTCGCCGAGGCGCGCGCGCCCGTCGGCGTCGCGATAGTCGGCGCCGGTGCGCAGCAGCTCCATCGCGCAGACCAGCCCCGCGGCGCGGCCGAGCTGGTCGAGCGTGAGCAGCCGCAGCGTGTAGCGCATGATCACGCTGACGCCGGCTCCCAGCAGCCCCGCCGCACCGAGCCGCCGCAGCGCGATGGTGAAGGCGGCGAGGCCGAGGTACGCCTCCGTCTTGCCCCCGCCGGTCGGGAAGAAGAGCAGGTCCGCAACCTCGCGGTCGGGATGCCGCTTGTCCGTCATCCCCGCAAGGTTGAGCAACAGGAACGCCAGCTGGAACGGCCGCCACCAAGGCGTGAGGGCCGGATCGCCGCTACGCGCCCTGAGCGCGTCGGCGACGGCCCGGTTGGCGATCTCGAAGGCCGTGCGTGCGCGCTCGTCGAGCTCCAGCAGCGCGATCCCCGCCGCGATCCGCTCGCGCGCCTGGGCCTGGGCCTCGATCAGCGCTGCGGCGGTGCGCACGCGCTGGGGCGCGTCTGCGATCTCGCGCTCGGCCCCGGCGGTGTCGCTCTGGTGCGCCGTCCAGGCGGCATAGAGCGCGACGAGCGGCGTCAACGCCGTGCCGAGCCCGCCGGAGCGCGCGAGCTCGGCCAGACGGTCCATGCCGAGCTCCACCCCATGCGCCTGCGCCGCCACCGTCCGCTCGACCGCCGCGCGCGGCAGATGCGTCGTGCGGACGCGCCCCACGGTGCCGTCCCCCTCCGCCACGTGCCGCGTAGCGCAGCCCAGCCCCCCCCCATAGGCCCCC
>CAXTNG010000321.1:0-4222 GCA_964245475.1 uncultured Sphingomonas sp.
CGGCACCACCACGGCATAAGACGGCACCTCGCCGCGGAACACCTGGCCGGTGTCGCGGTCGATGATCTTGGTCGAGGCGCCGAGATAGACGCCCATCGACAGCACCGCGCCCTCGCCAACGCGCACGCCCTCCGCCACTTCGCTCCGCGCGCCGATGAACGCGCCGTCGCCGATGATCACCGGGTCGGCCTGGAGCGGCTCGAGCACCCCGCCGATCCCTGCACCGCCCGAGAGATGGACGTTGCGGCCGATCTGCGCGCAGGAGCCGACGGTCGCCCAGGTGTCGACCATCGTCCCCTCGCCGACATAAGCGCCGATGTTGACGAAGCTCGGCATCAGCACCGCCCCCTTGCCGATGAAGGCGCCGCGGCGGACGACGCTGCCCGGCACCGCGCGGAAGCCGGCGATGCGGAACTCGGCCTCGGTCCAGTGGCTGAACTTGAGCGGCACCTTGTCGAAGTGGCCGCTGGGCATCACCGCATTGTCGTTGAGGCGGAAGGACAGCAGCACCGCCTTCTTGAGCCACTGGTTCACCCGCCAGCCGCTTCCGTCCGGCTCCGCGACACGCGCCTCGCCCGCATCGAGCAGCGCCAGCGCGCGGTCGACCGCGGCACGGGTTTCGCCGCCGGTGTCAAAGCCGAGGCTCGCGCGATCCTCCCACGCCGCGTCGATCGTCGCTGCCAGGTCGCTCATGTCGCCTCCATGATGTCGTTGAGCCATCCGCGGAGATCGCGGACGGTAAAGTCGATGAAGCTGCGCTCCGCGTCCGGCGCCTGCTCGGAGCCGTTGTCGATCCACACGGTGGTCATACCGATCGCCTTGGCGGGCGCGAGGTTGCGCGCCATGTCCTCGACGAACAGCGCGCGGCGCGGATCGATGTCATAGGCGTCGCAAAGGCCCCGGTAGGCGCGCGGGTTGGGCTTGGGCACCAGGTCCAACGCATGCAGGTCGTGGACAGCCTCGAAGCTCCCGCCCAGCCCCAGCCGGTCGAGCACCTTCAGCGCATAGGGTTTGTCGCCGTTGGTAAAGACCAGCTTGCGTCCCGGCAGCCGCGCGATCGCGGCGGCGAGCGGCGCGTCCTCCTCCAGCACGTCCATCTCGACATCGTGGACATAGGCGAGGAACGCGTGCGGATCGACCTCATGCTCGGCCATCAGCCCGGCGAGCGTCGTGCCGTGGCCCATGAAATAGGCCTTCTGGATGCGGTGCGCCTCCGCCTCGTCCACAGCCAGGAAGTCGCCAACGAAGGCGGTCATCCGTCGGTCAATCCGCCCGAACAGGTCCGCCCGCGCCGGGTAGAGCGTGTTGTCGAGATCGAAGATCCAAGTGTCGATGTGGGCCAGTGCCGGCAGCATGGCCGCGGCGTTAGAGGGGGCGAGGCGGTGCAGCAAGCCGCACGTCACCCTCAAGGGTGAGGGTGACAACGCCTGCTCACTTCCCCACCTATCACGTATGACAGCCTACTCCCTCCTCGATCTCGTCCCCGTCGTCGAAGGCGGCAGCGTCGCGCAGGCGCTCGCCCATGCCGCGGACCTGGCCGCCCATGCCGAGGCTCACGGCTACGCCCGCTACTGGGTCGCCGAGCACCACGGGATGCCGGGCATCGCCAGCTCGTCGCCCGCGGTGCTGATCGCCCACCTGGCCGGAGCCACGGAGCGCATCCGGGTGGGCTCCGGCGGGGTGATGTTGCCCAACCACCCGCCGCTGGTCGTCGCCGAGCAGTTCGGCACGCTGGAGGCGCTGCACCCCGGGCGGATCGACCTCGGGCTCGGGCGCGCGCCGGGATCGGACCAGCGGGTAGCGCGCGCGCTCAGGCGGACGCTGGAGAGCGACCCCAATGCCTTTCCGCAAGACGTGCTGGAGCTGCGGAGCTATTTCGCCGACGACGGGCAAACGGGGATCACCGCGACACCGGGCGCGGGCGCCGATCCTCAGCTGTGGATCCTGGGGTCGAGCCTGTACGGCGCGCAGCTCGCCGCAGCGCTCGGCCTGCCCTTCGCCTTCGCCTCGCATTTCGCGCCCGACGCGCTCGATCAGGCGCTCGTGCTGTACCGGCGCGGCTTTCGCCCGTCGGCCAAGCTCGCGCAGCCGCACGCGATGGCCGGGTTCAACGTCTTCGCCGCCGACACCGATGCCGAGGCGGAACTGATCGCCTCGTCGCAGGCGCAGGCGTTCGTCGCGCTGCGCACCGGCAACCCCCGCCAGCTGCCGCCACCGGTCGCAGGCTATCGCGAGTCGCTCGGCGCGCAGGGCAGCGCGATCCTCGAGCATGTTCTCTCCTGCTCGGCGACCGGCGGACCCGCGAAGGTCGCGCGTGAGATCGCCGCCTTCGTCGAGCGGACGAAGGTGGACGAAGTGCTGATCGCATCGTCGATCTACGATCACGATGCGCGCAAGCACAGCATTGCGCTTGCCGCCGAGGCGTTGAAGGACTTCGCCGCTGCGGCGTGACTGCGCTCGCCGGCGAAGGCGAAGCTGATCTTGATGTAAGCTAGGGCAACTTTGTTGCAATGAACTATAGCTTTGCGCAATAATCATTGCTAATTACGTGTATCCAGTCGCATGGTCCGGGGGGCACGAGCGATGACCGGAAACGACCAGGTCGACTATTACGTCCATCGCGCCGAGCAGGCGCGAAGCCTTGCCGCGCAGGCGCAATCCCCGAAGGCGCGCGCGATCCATCTCGATCTGGCCCGGCGTTACGACCAACTGCTCTATTATGCGCGAAGCAAGAAGCCGCTGCTGACGGTGGTGGAGGGTGGCGCTAAGCCGCCGCCGGCAGCCGCAGGCGCACCAGCAACCCGCCAAGATCCTCGCTCTCCTCCAGGCTGACCGTGCCCTCGTAGATCTCCGCCACGTCGCGCACGATCGCCAGGCCGAGGCCGGTGCCCGGCTTGCCGGTGTCAAGGCGAACGCCGCGGTCAAAGATACGGACGCGCTCTTCCTCGGGAATACCGGCGCCGTCGTCCTCGACCAAGAACTCGACGAAGCCAGCCTGCGCGCCGACCGTCACGAACACGCTGCCGCCACCGTATTTGGCGGCATGCTCGATGAGGTTGCCGAGCATCTCGTCGAGGTCCTGGCGCTCGACATGGACGGACAGGGTCTTCGGCCCGGCCACGTCGATGCGGACATGGCTGTACAAGCGGCCGACCGCGCGCTCGACCGACTCGAGGCTCGGCCACACCTCCGCCCGGCTGTGCGCCGAGCCGCGGCGGCCGACTGCGCGGGCGCGGGCGAGGTGGTGGTCGACCTGGCGGCGCATCGTCCGTGCCTCGCGCACCACCGTCTCCGCAAGGTCGTCGGCATGCGCGGTGGCGGCATTCATCACGACGGTGAGCGGTGTCTTGAGCGCGTGCGCCAGATTGCCGGCATGCCGCCGCGCCTCTTCGGCCTGGCGCTCGTTGTGCGCGATGAGCGCGTTCAACTCCTCGACCATTGGCGCGACCTCGACCGGCATGGCGCTCGCGACGCGGTTTGACTGGCCCGAGCGCATCCGCGCGATCTCGGCACGCACGCGGCGGAGCGGCCACAGGCCGTAGAGCGTCTGCAACGCGGCCAATGCGATCAGCCCGACCCCGAGCAGCGCGAAGGAGCGCACCAGCGTGCGGCGGAGCGTCGTGATCTGCTCGTCGAGTCCGTCGCGGGTCTGCGCCACCTGGAAGCGCCAGCGTACCGGTGACTTGGGCAGCACCACGTCGCGCTCGACGACGCGCAGCCGCTCGTCGCCGAACTGGACGCTGTCATAGGTGTGGACGCCGCGATCGTTGTGGATGCCGCCATAGGCGAGTTGGCGGTCCCACAGCGAGCGCGACGAGAATGCCTCGCGCCCCTTCGCCCCGACCTGCCAGTAGAGGCCCGAGTACGGCTCAATGAAACGCTGGTCGGCAGGCTCGCGGTTGAAGATCACCTCGCCGTCAGGTCCGATCTCGGCGGAGTTGAGCAGCGAGCGTAGGACATATTCGAGCTGGTCGTCGAAATTGACGGTGACCGCCGCGGTCAGCACCCGATCGAGTGCAAAGCCGCCGCCGGCGAGCAGCAAAGTGATCCACGCCGCCGCGATCAGGATCATGCGGCGGGAGAGCGAGCCGGTGTGGGGGGCGGGGGCGGGTTCGGTCATGGCCAACTGGTCACCGCCGCCACACACCCGCCGTCACCCCCGACATGTTGCCGGGGCCCGCGGGCCCCAGGGGATGACCCCCCCGCGTCTATACCCCACGCC
>CAXTNG010000322.1:0-4209 GCA_964245475.1 uncultured Sphingomonas sp.
CGACGATGCCGACGATCGTGGGGGCGGCGTCGCGCTGGTCGACACCGGGCTCGGCCTTCCGGAAACGCGGGACGCCTGGACGTCGGTGTTCGCGGGCGACCTCGCCAGGACGCGCGTGACGCGGATGATCGGCACGCATTTCCACCCCGACCATATCGGCTTGGCTGGCCGCTTCTGCGCGGAGCATGGCGCGCCGCTGTACATGACGCGAGCCGAATGGCTGTACGCGCGCATCCTGATCGCGGACGCGCGTGACGAGGTGCCCGAGGAGGCGATCGCCTTCTGGCGCGCCGCCGGTTGGGATGAGGCGCAGATCACCGCGGTGCGCGCGCTGGGCTGGCGGCGCTTCGGCCGCGTGGTGGCGGCGCTGCCGCTCGGCTTCAGCCGGCTCGTCGACGGGCAGCGCCTGGCGATCGGGGCGCGCGACTGGCAGGTCGTCACGGGCAGCGGCCACAGCCCGGAGCATGCCTGCCTGCTCGACGAGGCGAACGGCGTGCTGATCGCCGGCGACCAGGTGCTGCCGCGGATCAGCCCCAACGTGTCGGTGACCATGTCGGAGCCGGACGGCGACCCGCTCGCCGACTGGTTCGCCTCGATCGAGAAGCTGCGCGCATTGCCGGCGGACGTGCTGGTGCTGCCGGGCCACGGCGACCCGTTCACCGGCCTGCACACCCGCCTCGACGCGATGGCGGACGAGCACCATCAGCGCCTCGACGCGCTTCACGCCCGGCTGGCGATGCCTGCCCGCGCGGTGGACACGTTTGCGACGCTGTTCCGGCGCGATGTCGGCGCGGAGATGCTGTCGATGGCGACGGGCGAGTCGCTCGCCCACCTGCGGCGGCTGGAAGGTGAGGGGCGTGCCACCTATGAGGATCGCGACGGCGTGCGGTGGTGGAGCGCGGCCTGACGCGATAGGCTGCCCTCCACGACTCAGCCCGAAGGGACACACGCATGACGCTCACGCTCTACACCAATCCGATGTCGCGCGGGCAGATCGCGCGCTGGATGCTGGAGGAAACGGGCGACGCCTACGAGGAGGTGATCCTCGGCTACGAGACCTCGATGAAGGGCCCCGAGTATCTCGCGATCAACCCGATGGGCAAGGTGCCCGCGATCGTCCACAATGGCGAAGTGGTGACCGAGGGCGCCGCGATCTGCGCCTATCTTGCCGACGCCTTCCCGCAGGCGCACCTCGCCCCGCAGACCGATGCCGAGCGCGCGGCCTACTACCGCTGGCTGTTCTTCGCGGCGGGACCGGTGGAGGCGGCGGTGACCGACAAGTTCCTCGGCGTCGAGATCACGCCCGATCAGCAGCGCATGGCGGGTTACGGCACGTTCGACACGGTCGTCGACGTGCTCGACGAGGCGGTGGGCGCGCGCGATTACGTGTGCGGCGACCGGTTCACCGCCGCGGACGTCTATTTCGGCTCGCAGATCATCTGGGGCGTGATGTTCGGCACATTGCCTAAGCGCGACTCCTTCCAGCCTTACATCGACCGGCTCACCGCGCGGTCGGCCTACAAGGCGGCGAAGGCCAAGGACGAGGCGCTCATGCCGAAGAAGGAGGACGCACCCGCCGCATGACCGCCGCGCGCTCGGCGGCGGGCATCGTCGTCCAGCGCGCGATCTCGTCGAGCGTCCGCCCGCAGCCGGCGCAGCGCTTCGCGCCGTCGAGCGTGCAGACACCGGTGCAGGGCGAGGAAAGCGGCTCTACGCCACCCACTGTGCCAGCCAGTCGGCGAGCGCCTGCGGGGTCAGCGAGCGCGCATCGCTGAGCGCGGTCTCACGGCCGGCGTTGACCAGTTTGTTCGAGCGGGGATCGACGATCAGCGCGGCAGGCACGCCCTTCAGCCGGCCGGTGATGCCGTAGGTGGCGGGCACCTGCAGGTTCTTGTCGAAGCGGCCGACGTCCACCGTCACCACCTCGAAGTGGCGCGCCACGAAGGCACGCATCTCGGGCAGCTCCATCGTGCCGGCGAGCAGGCGGCAGTCGAGGCACCAATTACCGCCCAAGTCGATCAGAAGGCGCTTGTGGCCCTTGATCGCGCGGGCACGCGCGTCGGCGACCTTCGCATCCGCGTCGGCGGCCTCGTCGTAGGGGAGCGGCAGCGGCTTGCCGAGCTGCTCGAACGAGGCGGCACGGACGCGGGGGGCGGCGACCTTGGCGTCCGCCGGAACGGCGGCGACAGCGAGGGCGGCGAGGAGAAGTGGGCGGATCATCGGTGATACTCCGGTTGAGTTCGCCTCCAATCGCTTCACCGGCGCGCTGGTTGCAAGACAGCTTGGCTTGACCACGGCAAACTATGTCAGAGCGGCTGGTCACCACCTCCGTTCGCCCTGAGCGAAGTCGAACGGCACGTTTGACCCATGTGCTTCGACTGCGCTCAGCACGAACGGGAAAAATCCCTTCGCGCTCGCCGTGCCTAACGATCGGGGTCGATCGCGGCGGCGGCGCTCCTGGCGCGGATCGCCGAGGGGCTCGCGCCGAGTAGCCGGCGTACGCTCTTGTTGAAATGCTGCGGGTCGGGGATCCCGACGCGCTCGGCGACGCGCCAGATCGGCAGGTCGGTGGATTCGAGCAGGTAGCGCGCATGCTCGACCCGGCGCGCGATCAGGCGGTGGGTGATCGTCGTCCCGAAGCGTGCGCGGAAGGTGCGGGCGAGCGGCGCCGGGGCGCGGCCGACCGCGGCGGCGATGGCGGCGACGTCGAGCGGCTCGGCGAAGCGATCCTCGATCAGCGCCGCCGCGCGCTCTGCCGCCGACGGTGCGACCGCGGGTGGCGCGGCGATGCCGAGCAGCAGCGCCTGCAGGGCGAGCCCTGCCGAGGCGCGCGCCACCGCGCTATCCCGCGCGCGGGTGTGGAGCGCCGCAATATGCGCCATCTGCTCGACGACGTGGCCGCTTTCGCCGGTCAGATGCAGCGGCAGCGCAACGCGTTCGCCTTCGGCCGAAACAGGACTGAAGTGGACGCACCAGTGCAGGCCAGGGCGCTCCAGCGCATAGCTCGACGGTTGCTCGGCGGGGCTGAGCGTCACGTCGCCGGGCGCGAGCCGCCGCTCCTCGTCCCCGAACCGCATCGTCGCCGGGTAACCGTGGACATGGAGCGCGTGAGTGGCGCCGCGGTAGCGCGTCCCGTGCGCGCGGTCGGCGAGCGCAAAGCGGCCGGCGACGACGATCCGCGGGATGGCCTCGATCGGCCAGGCGATGCTGTCCATATGCTGATTTATACCACAAGCGCGCTCCGTGGCAATGGTGGCGGACCGGCGTATGGGGCAACAAGCCCTCGCCACCAGGGAGCGGAACGATGTACGGCCTCACGCAGGAACAGCAGGACTTCTACCACCAGAACGGCTATGTTCACGTCCGCGGGCTGCTCTCGCGCGAGGAGGCGGCGATGTACCGCGAGGAGGTCCATGCCATTGCCCGCGCGCAGGGGCCGGCGAACGACCCGACCTGGGCGAGCGTCAAGGACATGGGCACCAGCCTGACCCATTGCCACGACGTCCAGTATCGCTCGGCGGCGTTTACCAGGCTGCTCGTCGACCCGCGGCTGACGCAGGTGGCGCAGGCGATCATCGGGCCCAACGTCCAGCTTCATCACACCAAGATGTTCGTGAAGCCCCCGGAGAAGGGATCGCCCTTTCCGATGCACCAGGATTATCCGTACTTCCCGCATCGCGACCATTCGATGATCGCGGTGATCCTCCACTTCGACGACGCGCCCGATGAGAAGGGATGCCTGCGCGTCTACCCCGGCTCGCACGCGCTCGGCCCGCTGTCGGCGGTGGGAGCCGACCACCATCTGCCCGAGGACCGCTTCCCCATCGAGGGCGCGACGGCGCTGCCGGCGAAGGCGGGCGACGCGATCTTCTTTCACTATCTCCTCGCGCACGGTTCGGGGGTGAACGTGTCGGACGAGCCACGCACGACCTTGCTGGTGCAGCTGCGCGACCCGGCGGACGTGCCGCTCAAGGAGTCGCACGGCTCGCGCGGGCAAGGGCTGATGCTGGCGGGCGTGGATCCGACCGCGGGAGCGTTCCGCTTCGCCTGGGAGAGCGAGGCTGCATAGTGTCGAGGTTTTGCGGTTGAACCCTTCGTCACCCCGGCCTTGTGCCGGGGTCCAGTCGTCCGCGAGGGCTGCGCTGTGAGGCTCGTGCAGTACCGCCGGCCGCGCGCTGGACCCCGGAACAAGTACGGGGGGACGGAGGG
>CAXTNG010000323.1:0-2075 GCA_964245475.1 uncultured Sphingomonas sp.
CGCCCCACCGTCCCCGTTCGTTGCCTTCGCCATCGCCCCCGCGCCTTAGTTGATCATCACCAGGGCGCCCTTGACGATGTGGATCGCGCTTGCCTGCTGCTGCACCATCAGCCCCTTGGTCTCCAGCATGATCTGGGCCTCGATCTTGATCATAGGCGCCTTGATGGTGATCGACATCGGGTCCATCTTGATCGTGGAGCCGCCGCATTTGAACTCGATCGCCTGCATTGCATCGGTCGACTGCTTGCCGAGGTCGAGCTTGGTGTCCTGATTGCCCATCGCGATCTTGAGCGACTCGTTCCCCATTTTGATGGCCGTCGATCGATTGCCCATTTCAACCGTGTGGCTCTCGTCGCACTACTTTACAATTACATTCAGGTTGCCGGACAGGATCGTCTTGCTGTCGTTGCCCTCGATCGTCTCGGTACGGTAGCCCGAGTTGATCTTCAGAACGTCGTTGCCCTTGAGAAAGGTCGTGGAGCGGTTGCCCTCGTCATACTGCCGCTCCTCGTCCTTGTTGACGATATGGGCCTTGTAGTCGCGCTCGGCGCGGAACCAGACGACCTCCGAGCCCTTCTTGTCCTCGAACCAATAATGGTTGAAGCCGCCGCCGCCCTTCGTGCTGCGGCTGCGGAAGCCGTGCTGAGTCATGTTGGCGGGCAGGTCGACCGGGGGCGTGTTGTTGGCGTTATAGACCGCGCCGGTGACGATCGGCTTGTCCGGGTCCCCGTTGAGGAAGGTGACGACGACCTCCTGCCCGATGCGCGGCAGGCTGAAGGTGCCCCAGGACTGCCCGGCCACCGGCTGCATGACGCGGATGAAGCAGGTGGTGTTCTCGTCCTGCTTGCCCTCGCGGTCCCAGTAGAACTGGACTTTGATGCGCCCGTAGGGGTCGGTGTAGATTTCCTCGCCCGAGGGGCCCGTCACCAGCGCCGTCTGCGGGCCGGGGATGCGCGGCCGCGGAGTGGCGAGCGCGGGGCGGTATTGCTCGGTGGCGGGCATCAGCTCGATCGAGCAGAGGAACGTCTCCTCGCCCTCGCCGCTGTTATAGGGCGGAGCGACATAATCGTGCGTGGTGCCGACGATCAGATATTCCTGCATGGTCTCGTTCTCGAACTCCAGCGTCAGCCGCCGGCCTACCGCTGCGACGAACAATCCTCCGTCGGCGAAGCTGCGCGCCATCTTGCGGCGGTGCGCGTCGAGCCAGGTGCCGCCGTAGCGCTCGCCGGTCGGCATCGTCTTGCTCGAATATTTCCCCGGATAGTCGTACACCTCCGATGCGTCCGCCCAGGCGGCGGCCGCCTCCTTGTCCTGCTCGCCGCGATGGGTGGGCTCGCCCGCCGCCTTGGCCGCGGACTTGCTCTTGAGCAATTCGGTGTCCGGCGCCTCGAAGTCGTAGTCGGCGACGGAGACCTTGGTCGGCCCAAGCCCGCGGCGCTCGGTCACCGACCAGATGGGCGCGTCCGGGCGCCGGGCCGCCTCCGGCGCCACCTTGACGGAGCTGGGATCGAGGTTCGGATGGGCGTTGCTGTTGTCGACGAGCACCAGTTTGCTCGCCGTGCCCTCATGCTCGTAATAGTAATAGATGCCTTCATATTCCATCAGGCGCGAGACGAAGGCGAAGTCGCTCTCCTGATATTCGACGCAATATTCCAGCGGGTCGTAGGAGGCATCGAGCTTGGCTGTCGGCGCTTCGAGAAGAAGCTCCTTGACGATGTCGACCGCCGACTTCTTCTGAAAGATGCGGTTGCGCTGGTTGAGCGTCATGAACTCGGTCTTGGGACGCAGAACGAGGCGATAGACATAGCCGCGATCGTCCTTGCCGAGCTCCGTATACTCCCACAGTACGCCGGCGAAATCGCGGTTGACGTAAGAGGTGTCGTCCGATTTGAACGCGACACCCACCTGCGTGCCGAGGAGGCTGTGGATCGGCTGCGGGTCCTCGCTGCACGCGTCGATCGTCACGATGTACGATTCGCTCAGCCGCTCGGTCGCGCGGAGCCCGAGCAGCAGCAGCATGTCCTTGCCGAGATCGGTGGACAGCTTTCCGATGCGATTGTCCTGGGTGTAGGTGC
>CAXTNG010000323.1:2085-4154 GCA_964245475.1 uncultured Sphingomonas sp.
TGTAGGTGCCGCTCGCCATTTCCGCCCCCATGTCCCGGTCGGACCAGTCTTCCCGCACTCGCGCGCGAAAGCCCAAGGGACAATAGCGCCACCGGCGCGCTAGTGCAAAGAGCAGAGCACTCGGCAGCGCTGTCAGGTAAGGATGTTGCAGCCAGATCCATCAATTTGTGCAGATTCCGTTCGCAAGGCGTGTTAGCACCCTCCTGTCGCAATGCTGGCAGGGGAAGCGGGCAGGCGATCGGCGATCGGCGATGTACACGTCGTTGGGGGACGGTCGAAGTGTTGGAATCTACATGGAAAAGCAGACGCGTGGCGCTCCTCGCGTCGGCTTTGGTGCCTCTTCCGGCGCTGGCGCAGGTGTCGCCGGCACCGGCTCCCGCGCCGCAACTGCCGAGTCGCGCGCAGGTCGAGCAGCCCGCGCCGCCCGTCTCCGACACCACGACGCCGCGTGTCGCTGCGCGGGATGCCGTGCAGTCGGCGCCTTGCCCGCTGGCCGACTCGACGCTGAAGGTCACGATCACCGGCATCAAGTTCGTCGCCGTCGGGCGCGACGCGGTGCCGCCGGCGAGCGCCGAGGTGCGCGCGCCGGTGGCGCCGCCGGTCGGCGAGCAGCCGCTGAGCGTGGTGTGCGCGATCCGCGACAACGCCAATGCGGCGCTCGCCAAGGCGGGCTTCGTCGCCTCCGTGCAGGTGCCGCCGCAGGAGATCACCGACGGCACGCTGACGCTCTCCATCGTGCTGGCACGGATCGTCGAGGTGCGCGTCCACGGCGAGGCGGGACGTTTCCGTGGCCTCCTCGCCGACGCGATCGAACGGCTGCAGAAGCTTGATCCGCTCAACGAGCGTGACGCCGAGCGGCTGCTGCTGCTGACCGGCGACGTGCCGGGGCTGGACGTCCAGCTGGCGCTCAGGCCCGCGGGCGGCGCGCCCGGCGACGTGATCGGCGACCTGAACGTGGTGACCCAGCGGCTGTCCGTGATCGCCAACGCGCAGAATTACGGCTCTCGCGCGCTGGGCCGCGAGACGGGGTACGCCAGGGTCGACGTCAACGCGCTGTTCGTGCCGGGCGACACCTTCTACATCGGCGGCTCGACCACAGCGCAGCTCAGGGAGCAGCAGGTCGCGCAGGTCGGCTATCGCGCGATCATCAACGACAGCGGCCTGTCGGCGGGGCCGCGGCTCACCTATGCCTGGTCGCGGCCGGACATCGGCACGCTCGACCTGCGCTCGCGCTCGATCATCGGCGGGATCGACATCACCCAGCCGATCGTCCGATCGGTCCGCACGAACCTGTCGGCGACGATCGGGTTCGAGGCGATCGAGCAGGACATCCGCACGGTGTTCAACGGCAAGAGCTCGCCGCTCAACCTCGACCGGCTGCGCGAGGCCTATGTGCGCATCGACGCGCGCACCAGCGAGCGCCGGCCGGACGGGCTCGACGCCTTCTCGATCGGCGGCTCGCTCGAAATCCGCAAGGGGCTCGATATCTTCGACGCGACCCGGCGGGGCAAGGTGACCGCCGCCAACTATACGCCGTCACGAATCGAGGGCGATCCGGAGGCGTGGATCATCCGCGGCGCGGTTACCGCGCTCGGCCGGCTCGACCGTACCTTCAGCGTCTCGCATACCGTGATCGGGCAATGGGCCAACAACCCGCTGCTCAACTTCGATGAGCAGGCGCTCGGCAACCTGACCGTCGGGCTCGGCTACGACCCGGGCGCCAACAGCGCCGATCGCTTCCTCGGCGTCCATTCGGAGGCGCGGGCAGACTTCAGCGTGACGTCGTCGATCAACGCGCAGCTCTTCGGCTTCGTCGACAACGTGTGGATCTGGAATCTGGACAGCTTTTCGACCGAGACCGACCGGCACCTTCGTTCGGTCGGCGGCGGCGTGCGCGCGCGCCTGCCCGGGCCGGTGGTGCTCGAGCTGACCTACGCCAGGCCGCTCGACCGTGCGATCTCGATCGACAAGGCGCGGGCGACGGCCCGCCTGCTGAGCTCCCTGACCACCCACCACAAGCTCAAGATCTAGTAACGAACGGCCACGCCCCTCCGACCCGCCCCGCTAAC
>CAXTNG010000324.1:0-4145 GCA_964245475.1 uncultured Sphingomonas sp.
GCCCCCAAGCCCCGCGCCACCCATGCGCCGGTCAAGACTGCCGAGGCTCGGCATGGGCACGGCGGCGGCCAGCGTCCGGCAAGCTCCGGCCGTCCGGGCGGTCCGCGCCGCCGCGGCGGCCAGGGGCGCGCTCGTCCCGCCGCTCAGGCCTGATACGCCGGGGGCTGGCGCGAAACCGCGCCGCCCCTCCCTGCGTTGCGCCGTCCGAGACCCCTGAGGAACCCGCATGGACATTGCCCACACCACCGCCGTCGAACGGATCGCCCGGGTCATCGCCGGCCATCGGCTGAGCGCCAACGGCGAGGGCTCCAGCGCGTCCGCGGGCGGCGCGGTGAACACTGCCTGGCGCGATCACCTCGGCGAGGCGCTTGCCATTCTCCACACGCTCCGCGAGCCCGACGCGGCGATGGCGCAGGCAGGCGACCCGGCGGTGTGGGAGCGCATGGTCCGCGCCGCGATCGACGAGGCCGAGCAGGGCTGAGCGCTACGGCGCCAGTTCCGCCTTCATGGACGATTGCTCTTCCACATAGTTAATGGAAAATTAACTGCGGACGGCCCGTCGGTATTGCTATTGCCCGGGACATGTCTCACACCCATCCCAAATAAGCGTTCGATGCGTTGGGAGAGGTCGATCGGACAATAATCGGAGGCTAACATGAAGCTGCTGGTTGCTCTATCGACTGCATTGGCGCTGGCGGCGGCAGGTCCGGCAGGTGCCGTGACAATCTTTTTGGGGCCGATCGACAGCGGACCCGTCGACGTGACATCGTCATATCTGCCTGGCTACAAGCTGTTTGATTTCAATGACGGCACGTCACCGTTCATCGGCGGAGGCGTGAAGTCGTCTACCCTCTTGAACCAGTATGTGGCACCGGCGGGAGACACCACCCCCTATTTTTCGGTCGGGCCAAGTACCTCTCCGTCAGCTACGCTGGCGTTGAGCGGCATAAACCAGCTGAGCTTCTATTGGGGGTCGATCGATACGTACAACACGATTACCTTCGAAGGGCTGGGCCAGTCGTTCGGCGGTGCCACCTTTGGCGGAACGGACTCGCTTGTGTATCGGCCATCCCGCGAGGTCACGTTCCGTTTTTCGAATAGCGAGGCGTCTGCCTTGACGGGCATCCGCTTGAACAGCGGCATCAACGCCTTTGAACTTGATAATCTGATATTCGGCACGGCCGTGCCTGAACCCAGCACTTGGGCGCTGTTGATCGTTGGTTTC
Source organism: uncultured Sphingomonas sp. (assembly GCA_964245475.1). Classification (GTDB taxonomy): domain Bacteria; phylum Pseudomonadota; class Alphaproteobacteria; order Sphingomonadales; family Sphingomonadaceae; genus Sphingomonas. The sequence goes on from CAXTNG010000324.1 coordinate 1,226, forward strand.
GGTGCGAGCGGCCTCGTCTTGCGCCGCAGACGAAAGCATGCTGCACGCATTGCTTGTACGGCATAGACGTTCGCGCCTGCATGCGGAAGACCGTTGCCGGAATGGCTGGTCTTCCCGGCAGGTCCGGTATCAACTGGTCACGGCTGTGTTCGTGCGGCCACGCCGCCATGCCGGGCGTACGATCCGCCCGCGTCTGACCGCCAATATCAGCAATACCGCTATCACGAGCGTGTTGACGGCAAGCGCGGGAACCGAGGCATCCGTGCCCGCGATACCGCCCGTAAGCCAGTCCGGGCCCGACACCGCCGACAGGACGAAGCCGTGAGGTCCGCTTTCGCTCGACGCAATGCCGTAGAGGCCGATCTGCGCGAATTTCCAGCCCGCACTTAGCCCGATGGCGGCCCATAGCCGTCGCGTCATCATGTACGGCGCGGCAAATAACAGTACGGCTTGCAGCGCTACAGTGAACACGGCCGACGGCGTTGCGACGTCGCCGATGAGCCGCGCGGCTCCGAAAAAACCGAACGTCAGCAACAGGGTCAGCCAGCTTCCGAGAAGACGCTCGATCAGCCGGAACCCGATCCCGCAAACGACCAGCTCCAGAATCAAGGCAGTACTGAGCTGGACCACGAACGGCAGCAGCATCACTTCCGGCGGATTGAAGCCGAGGATGCGCACGCCGCCGAGCAAGTCCAGGATCGCGAACGTCGCGAGGGACAGGAGCAACCCGCCGCCATACGCCGAGCCGAGTTCCTGCAGCCAGCCGCGCGAGTCGAGTTCCTCGACGACCGGACGCCGTTCGACGATGCGGACGAACAGGACATAGCCCGCCAGCGCTATCATCGCCCCGACCGGCGAGACAAGATAGCGCGCGGCCGGAACATGACTGATCGACCGAACCGCGTAGCCGACGAGGCCGATCGCGATCGCTCCGGCAAAAAGCAGGCCTGCTGCGATGACGGCAAGCATCACTGGAAAGTGTATGACCCGCCAAGCGGCGCTGTCGGGCGGCGTGACCGGTTCGACCGGCATGATGTGTCCCGGTCCATCCAGCCGCACCAGTGCGCGTGAACGAGGCAGCTCTCTCAACCCGTTTCTCCTCGTCGTCGAGTATGAGCGTTTGAGCCCGTTGCGTGCAGATACGAGACTTGGCCGCGGTCAAACAAGGGTGTGTAATCAACTGCCGCACCGGTGCCATCTGCGTCCCAATGGGCAAACCGCCTCCTTCGCGGTGACATCCGGGGCGTGTGGCGCTTCGTCACGCCGCACACCCTTCCCCCACCCTTTTCCCCTTGCTAAGGCCGCGCCAGATTTCGGCTCGGTGTGCCGAGCGCTGGCGCCATCACCGGCCAGTGCACCAAGGGAAGGACCCGCATGACCGCGATCGGCCAGGACACGCTCGGCACCCGCTCCACGCTCGACGTGAACGGCAAGACCTACGCCTATTACAGCCTCGCCAGGCCGCGGCGAAGTTCGGCGACGTCAGCCGTCTGCCCTTCTCGATGAAGGTGCTGCTCGAGAACATGCTTCGCTTCGAGGACGGCGTGACGGTCACCGCCGACGACGTCCAGGCGATCGTCGATTGGCAGAACGATCCCGTAAACCCCAACCGCGAGATCCAATACCGCCCCGCCCGCGTGCTGATGCAGGATTTCACGGGAGTCCCCTGCGTCGTCGACCTCGCAGCGATGCGCGACGCGATCACCAAGCTCGGCGGCGACGCGGCCAAGATCAACCCGCAGGTGCCCTGCCACCTCGTCATCGACCATAGCGTCATGGTCGACGAGTTCGGCACGCCCCAGGCGTTCGACGACAACGTCGAGCTCGAATACCAGCGCAACATGGAGCGGTACGAGTTCCTGAAATGGGGCTCCAAGGCGCTCGACAACTTCCAGGTCGTGCCGCCGGGCACCGGCATCTGCCATCAGGTGAACCTCGAACATATCGGCCATGCGGTCTGGTCGTCCGAGGCCAGCGGCGAGCACGCCGGGGACGCCGGCAACGTCGCCTATCCCGACACGCTCGTCGGCACCGACAGCCACACCACCATGATCAACGGCTTGGGCGTGCTCGGCTGGGGCGTCGGCGGAATTGAAGCGGAGGCGGCGATGCTCGGCCAGCCCGTGTCGATGCTCATCCCCGAGGTGGTCGGCTTCAAGCTGACCGGGGCACTGCAGGAGGGGATCACCGCCACCGACCTGGTGCTCACCGTCACCCAGATGCTGCGCGCCAAGGGCGTCGTCGGCCGCTTCGTCGAATTCTACGGCCCCGGCCTATCGGCGATGACGCTGGCCGACCGCGCGACCATCGCCAATATGGCACCCGAATATGGCGCGACCTGCGGCTTCTTCCCGATCGACGGCAAGACGATGGACTACCTCCGCCTCACCGCCCGGCCCGCCGAGACGATCGCGCTGGTCGAGGCCTACGCCAAGGCGAACGGCTTCTGGCGCTACGACGACGCAGTCGACCCGGTGTTCACCGATACGTTGGAGCTCGACATGAGCTGCGTCGTCCCCAGCCTCGCCGGGCCGAAGCGGCCGCAAGACAAGGTGTCGCTCAACAAGGTCGACGAGGTGTTCAACGGCGACCTGTTCAAGATCTATCACAAGGAGCGCCCCGAGCGCGTGACGGTCGCCGACACCGACCACGATATCGGCGATGGCGACGTGGTGGTCGCCGCGATCACCAGCTGCACCAACACCTCCAACCCCAGCGTGCTGGTCGCCGCCGGCCTCGTCGCGCGCAAGGCGCATGCGCTGGGATTGAAGCCCAAGCCCTGGGTCAAGACCAGCCTCGCGCCGGGCAGCCAGGTCGTCACCGACTATCTCGACAAGGCCGGACTCTCCGCCGACCTCGACGCGATCGGCTTCAACCTCGTCGGCTACGGCTGCACCACCTGCATCGGCAATTCCGGGCC
>CAXTNG010000325.1:0-3473 GCA_964245475.1 uncultured Sphingomonas sp.
GCACGAGCTGCTCCGCGGGCTGGATGCCGCGGCGCCGGAGCTGGTCCGCGGCCTCGCCGCGCGCGACCCGCACCAGCTCTACGAAGGTCTGCTCGCCGTGCTGATGCGGCTGATCTTCATCCTCTATGCCGAGGACCGCGGGCTGATGCCGTCGGCGCCGGGCGCGGGTGCGGCGACCCTGTACGAGCAGGGCTATGCGCTGGGCGGGCTGCACGTCCGGCTGCGCGACGACGCAGCACTCCATCCCGACACGATGGATGAGCGGCGCGGTGCCTGGGGCCGGCTGCTCGCGCTGTTCCGGCTGGTCGGCCGGGGCAGCGGCGATTTCATGCAGGCGCGCGGCGGCAAGCTGTTCGACGAAGGCGCATTCCCGTTTCTGCTCGGGCGGGCGGAGCCGGGCGATGCAGAGCAGGTGCTGCCGGTGTCGGACGGCTGCATCCTGCGCGTGCTCGACGGGCTGATGGTCGTGGACGGCGAGCGGCTGATGTACCGGTCGCTCTCCGTCGAACAGATCGGATCGGTGTACGAGACGGTGATGGGCTTCACCGTCGAGGTCGCGTCCGCGCCGTCCCTCGCGATCCGCGCGGGCAAGGCGAACAGGGTGCCAGTGTGGGTCGATCTGTCCGCGCTGGCCGCGACGGCGGGAGCGGAGCGGGCGAAGCTGCTCAAGGACCGGACCGGGCGGGGGCAGTTCCCGGCAGCGGTCGCGAAGGCGGTGCGCGCGGCGGCAGGCGTCGCGGAGCTGGAGGCTGCGCTGGCACCGGTTACGGACGCGCGCGCGTCGCCGCGGGGCCGGTCGGCGGGCGAAGGCACGCCCATCCTCCAGCCGACCGACGAGCGGCGGCGGACCGGCAGCCACTACACGCCGCCATCGCTGACCAGGCCGATCGTGACCCACGCGCTCGCGCCCGCCTTCGCGCGGATCGGGGCGGAGGCGACGCCCGCGGCGGTGCTCGACCTGAAGGTCTGCGATCCGGCGGTCGGATCGGGCGCGTTCCTGGTCGAGGCGTGCCGGCAATTGGGCCAGCGGCTGGTCGAGGCGTGGGAGCGCCATCCGGCGCAGCGGCCGACGATCCCGCCCGACGAGGACGACCTGCTCCACGCCAAGCGGCTGGTCGCGCAGCATTGCCTGCATGGCGTCGACCGCAACCCTATGGCGCTGGACCTCGCCAAATTGTCGCTGTGGCTGGAGACGCTGGCGAGCCGGCACGAGTTCACCTTCCTCGATCGCACGCTGCGCGCAGGCGACAGCCTGGTGGGGCTGCCCAACCCCAAGATCATGGCGGTGACCTGGGGTAAAATATCCGGACAGCACAGCTTCGTGGAGGCGATCGTGCGCCGCGGCATTCGCGCCGCCGCCGAGCTGCGCCGGCTGATGCGCAGCGAAGCAGAGGTGGCGGCCTATGCGGTGCAGGAGGTGCGCCAGCGCGAGGCGGAGAAGGAGCTGAGGCTCGCGCATCTGGTCGCCGATGCAGTGCTCGAGTCCTTTTTCGCCGACAGCAACGCTCGCGAGCGGGAGGCGGGGCTGGCGGAGGTGCAGCAGCTGGTGCTGGCGTCCACGCCCGAGAGCTGGCTCAAGCTGGAGGGCCTGCGCGAGCGGCTGCGTACGCCGCCGATCGGGATCACCTCGTTCCACTGGGAGCTGGAGTCCGAGGATGTGTGCGCGCGCGCGAACCCCGGCTTCGACGCGATCGTCGGCAACCCGCCGTTCGCGGGCAAGAACACTATCGCCTCCGGGCACCCGCTGGCCTATCCCGACTGGCTCAAGACCCTGCATCCGGGCGCGCATGGCAATGCGGACCTTGCCGCGCACTTCTTCCGCCGTGCGTACAGCCTGCTGCGTCAGGGCGGGGCCTTCGGACTGATCGCGACCAACACCATCCGCCAGGGCGACACGCGCGAGTCCGGGCTGAAGCGGATCGTGGAGGAGGGCGGCACGATCTATCGCGCGGTCAGCCGCCATCGCTGGGAGGGGGAGGCTGCGGTGGTGGTGAGCATGGTGTTCGTGCGGAAGGGTGACGGCGCGGAGGCGCCGGTGCTCGACGGGCGACCGGTGCGGCGTATCTCGGCCTATCTGGTCGAGGGCGAGATGGACGGTTCGCCGGCCATGCTGCGGGAGAATGCGGGCAAGTCGTTCGAGGGGTCTAAAATTTATGGTGCCGGCTTTACCTTCGACGAAGCTACGGCGACCGGAAAAGCCAACGACCTCGCCGACATGCGAGCGCTAATCCAGAACGACAACCGCAACGGTCAGCTCATCAAGCCATATCTCGGTGGGGAAGAGCTGAACAACTCGCCGACCTTCGCTCATCGGCGTTATGTAATCGACTTTGAGAACCGGCCGCTCCGACGTTTGCCGCAAGGCGAGAGCTGGGCTTCGCTGAGCGGCAAAATACGCGGTGAGCAGCTACGTGAAGGTGTCGTTGCTGCTGATTATCCAGCATCGGTAGCCGCCGATTGGCCCGACCTGCTCAAACTTGTCCAAGCGAAGGTCAAACCAGAACGGGATAGGCTCGGCGACAGCGCGATTGATCGGACACGCAAGCGGCTGTGGTGGCGGTATGGCTCGGCGGCCAGCCTCTTGTACGAAGCCATCAACGAATTGCCCGTTGTAATTGCGTGCGCGGTGACGTCGCCTCACCTCGCCTTTGCCATCGTTAAACCTCAACAGATCTTCGCAAACACGGTAGACGTCTTTGCCCTGCCTTCCTCTGCCGCCTTCGCAAGCTTGCAGACGCGAGTTCATGAAGTGTGGACGAGGTTCTTCGCGTCCACGCTGGAAGACCGGTTGCGCTACGCGCCCTCTGACTGCTTCGAGACGTTCCCGTTGCCGTTGGCGCATGCCGAAAACCCGTCGCTCGACGCGGCGGGGCAGGCGTATCACGACCATCGAGCCGCGCTGATGGTCGCACGCGCGCAAGGCATGACGCCGACCTACAACCGCTTCCACGATCCCGCCGACACGGACGAGGACATTGCCGAGCTGCGGCGGCTGCACGATGCGATGGATCGCGCCGTGCTGGCGGCTTACGGCTGGCATGACCTTGCCGAGAGCGCCGCGCCGCTGTTCCTCGATGCGGAAAGCGAGGACGATCACCGCTATCAGCGGCGGCTGTTCTGGCCGGCGCCGTTCCGCGACGAGCTGCTCGCGCGGCTGGTGAAGCTCAACGAGGACCGTGCGGCGGCGGAGCGGCGGCTGTGAGCGCGGGTGCGCGCGAGGAACTGGTGCGCAAGCTGCGCCGCAACCTGATCGGGCCGTCGGAGCCGGAGGACGCCGACCTCGCCGCAGAGCGGTTGCCCGCGGGCGAAAGCCCGTCGCGCTGGTATCTGACCGGCTTCATCGCGCCGTCGGGCGAGCTCTCCAGGCCGGGCGAAATGCCTGCAGAGACGGAAGAGGAGGAGGGCGAAGGCTTCTTCCCCGAGCCGGAGGGCTATGGCGCGGGTGGCGCTGCGGGCGACAATGACGAGCCGGC
>CAXTNG010000325.1:3483-4102 GCA_964245475.1 uncultured Sphingomonas sp.
CGAGCCGGAGCCGCCCGCCGCGCGGCGGCGGTTCCTGCCGAGCTCGATCGGGTTGTCGGCGATGGTCGACGCAGACGTCACCAGCATCGGGGTGACGGTGAGCTGGGGCGATTACGTCCCGGAGCCGCCGCTGTCGCCCGAGGTGCTGGAGAGCGGCGTCGAGCCGAAGGGCATCACCTGGCGGCGTGTGCCGAAGTGCCGCACCCTGACCTTGCGCGTGCCGGATGAAAACGCGGGGATGGTGACGTTCCCCATGGCCGATTCCGGGGCGAGCGCGCGGCCGGGCGGGGCATTGGAGATCGGGGTGCGTGCGCGGCCGTACCGTCTGCAACCGGCGACGGCGCGGGCGCGGAACGTGCGGGTAGTCAGCGTCTTCCTGGTCAACCGGCGGCTGGAGCCGTCGCCGCGCTTTCGCGATCTGGCTTATGCCTATCAGGCGGAGATCGCGCTCGGCTGCGACGCCGGGTTCGTGCCGCAGCACGATCTGTCGCGCGTGACGCGCGACGATTGGGACGATCAGCTCGCCGACCTCCATTATCGCGACAGCGCGGCCTATGCGGTGGGGCTGGGCTGCGCGACGCTGCACGAGGCGGATGCGGACGGCACCGTTCGGCGCGTC
>CAXTNG010000326.1:0-4097 GCA_964245475.1 uncultured Sphingomonas sp.
GGACGACGCCGACCACCGGCTCGCTACGGTCCGAGCGGGCTTCCATCAGGAAGCGCCCCTCGTCGTCGAGCCAGACCGACGACGGGATCATCGCGGCGCCGGTGTGCGCGACGACTTCCCATGTCGCATCGCCGCGCGGGTGCAGTCGCCACACGAACGGCGTGTACTCGAGCTCGACGAAGACGCGCTGCGGACCGTTCTGGAAGATCCAGCAACGCCCGCTCGAGAGGTAGTTGCGGCTGATGAACGCGTTCATCGCGGCGTGCGTGATCGGCAGGCGCTGGCCGGCAGCGGCCTGGAGCACCGGATTGTCGCGCAGCGCGACCTCGACGGCTGCTTCGGGCGTTGCCGGCAGGTTGGGCAGCGCGGGCGGGTCCTGCAGGTTCGACGGCGGATCGCCGACGATGCGGACGTAGTTCTCGCGGCTCGAGATCAGCCGTGCCTCGGCCGACTGGAGCTGCGCGCGCGCGAGCGCCAGGCGTGCCTCCGACTGGGCGACGTCGGTGCGGGTCAGGTCGCCAACCTGGAAGCGGTCGCGGCTGGCGCGTAAATTAGTGTCCAGCACGCGTACGTTCTGCTGATTCAAGGCGACGATCGCCTCGTCGCGGATCACGTCCATGTACGCGCCGACGACGCCGGTAAACAGGTCGGCCTCCACCCCGCGCAGCGTAGCCCGGCCCGCCTCGACGCGGGTCTCGGCGGCGGCAACCGAATTGCGCACGGAGCCGCCCTGGAAGACGGGAACGGTCAGCTGGGTGTTGGCGGTCGCCTGGCGATCGGGCGAGCTGAAGCTGCTGTTGCCGCCCGACACCTGCAGCACGTTCTCGACATAGCCGCCGTTGGCGGACACCGACGGCAGACCGGCGGCGCGGGCAATGGGCACCGTCTCGTCGGTCGCCCGCTGCGCTGCGCGCTGCGCGGTGAGCTGCGGGTTGGTGGCATAGGCCTTGACCAGCGCCTCGCGCAGCGTGTCGGCGAGCGCGGGGGCGGGCAGCAGACTCGCGCCCAGGAGCAGCAGGCGACGGATCACGGGAGTCCTTGGCATCAGAAGGTGAACGGGCGCGGCGCGGCGAAGCCGGGAAGCACCACGCATTCAATGTCGGCGAAGGGCACCAGCGCAAAGCCGCCCTCCGTCCGGCGCCCGGACGCCAGGCGGGTCACGCCCTTGTCGACGATGCCCCCGACGACGCGCCCGTCCGGCTTGACCTGCGCGACCAGCGTGTCCGGCACGACCTCCATCGCGCCGTCGATCACCAGTACGTCGAACGGCCCGCGATCGGGGCAGCCCTCGGTCAGCGATCCCTCGACGAGCGTCACGTTCGGCTCGTCCGCGAGCGCATCGCGCGCAAGTACGGCGAGCGCCGGGTCGCTCTCCACCGCCACGACATGCACGACCAGCTCGGCAAGCAGCGCGGCGGTATACCCTCCCGCCGCGCCGATCAGCAGCACGGTGTCGGTCGGCGTCAGATAGGCTTCGGTCAGCAGCCGCCCGGTCGCCATCGGCAGGTTCACCCAGCGCGCATGGCCGACCGGGATCGCGGTATCGCGATAGGCGAGCAGGCGGGCGTCAGCGGGCAGAAAGTCCTCACGCGCCACCCGCGCCATCGTAGCGACGACACGCTGGTCGTCGACCTTGTTGGTACGCAACTGGCTGGCGACCATGGCGTGGCGCATCGCGGCATAGTCGGGCCCAGGATCGGTGGTGGTCGTCGCGGTCATGGCCTGTCCTGTCGCACACCTGTCTTAGTAGCACAATACACGTACCGATCCTTGGTAGCGCGACGGCCGGGAGGTGCCAAGCAGGCAGGTTGGAGGCCCGACCGGGAATCGAACCCGGGTGCAAGGATTTGCAGTCCTCTGCGTCACCACTCCGCCATCGGGCCCCGATCACGGTGTCGGGCGCGCTAGTCCCCGCACCGCACGAGGTCAAGCAGCGCCGCGACCAACGGCCGGTCCGCCGGGGGCATCGGCAGCGCGTGCATCTCGGCAGGCTGGACCCAGGCGAGTGTGCTCGCCTCCAGCGCGCGCGGCAGGCCATCCCATCGGCGCGCGACGTACAGCAGCAGCAGCAGGTAGCGCTCGCCAAACGCTGCGCCGGCGAAGGTCAGCGGCACCAGCTCGCGGGCTTCGACGCCGATGCCCAGCTCCTCGCCGAGCTCGCGCACGAGTGCCGCCTCCGGGCGTTCGCCGCATTCGACCTTGCCGCCCGGAAACTCCCACAGCCCCGCCATCGCCTTGCCCGGCGGCCGCTGCTGGACGAGCACCCGCCCCTCGCCGTCGATCAGCGCAGCGCAACCACCGGCAACAGAACAGGATTCGCGTCATCCATATCTTAACCCACCCCGCTTTATGGCAAACGGTATGAGCGCCCCCCGCCTCTTCAAGCATCGCCGACGCCTGCGCGCCGACACGCGCGCGGCGACACTGGTCGAATATGGGTTGATCGTCGCGCTGGTCGTGATCGTCACAGTAGTCGGCATCGTCGCGCTCGCCGACGCCACCACCGGCATGTGGAACAACGTCGCCGACAAGGTCCAGCACCCCCGCTGAAAAGGCCGTTCCGGCTTAAACGTTTCTAAACCTCACCCGATTAGTGATTCGCATGCTGGCCCGGTTCCCCCGGTACAGCCGGGAACTGAAGCCTCTTTCAACACGCACGGAGACACGACATGCAGGCCATTCGCAAGTTCATCAAGAACAACAAGGGCGCGACCGCCATCGAATACGGGCTGATCGCCGCGCTGATCGCCGTCGCCGCGATCGCCGCGATGCAGGGCCTGGGCAACCAGCTCAAGACCACCTTCACCAACGTCACGACGAACATGAAGGCTTCGTAAGCCTCACGTCTTTCGAGACCCAAGACGATGAAGGGGCGGCGGAGCGACAGTTCCGCCGCCCTCGTCGGTTCGGGAGAACACCGATGATGCACAACCTTCTGGCGCTGCTGCGCCACGTCCGCGGCGCCACGGCGATCGAATACGGGCTGATCGCAGCGCTGATCGCGGTTGCCGCGATCGCCTCGATGCAAGGCCTGGGCAATCAGCTCAAGACGACCTTCACCAACGTCCGCACCAACATGAAGGCAACCTAAAGCCGCCCCATCGCCAGGAACTTGTCGCGCCGACCTTTGCGCAACTGGTCAACCGACTGGTTGACGAGCTGCGCCAGCGCCTTGGCGAGCGCATCGCCCAGGCTGCCGATCGCGGCGGCGGGCGAGCGATGCGCGCCGCCTACCGGCTCGGGGACGATCGTGTCGATCACGCCGAAGGCCTTGAGGTCCTGCGCCGTCACCTTCATCGCCTCGGCCGCCTCCGCTGCCTTATCCGCGGTGCGCCACAGGATCGACGCGCAACCCTCCGGTGAAATCACCGAATAGACCGCATGCTCGAACATCAGCACGCGGTTCCCCGCCGCGAGCGCCACCGCGCCGCCCGAGCCGCCTTCGCCGACGATCGCCGCCACCACCGGCACCCCCGCCGCAAGGCACGCCTCGGTCGAGCGCGCGATCGCCTCCGCCTGCCCTCGCTCCTCCGCCTGGATGCCGGGGAATGCGCCGGAGGTGTCGACCAAGGTCACGATAGGTAGCCCGAATCGGTCCGCGAGGCTCACCAGCCGGATCGCTTTGCGATACCCCTCCGGCTTGCCCATGCCGAAATTGTGCTTGAGCCGGGTCGCGGTGTCCGAACCCTTTTCGTGGCCCAGCACCATTACTCTGCGCCCGCGAAAGGTCGCGAAGCCGCCCTGGATCGCCTGATCGTCGGCAAAGGCGCGGTCGCCCGCCAGGGGCACGAACTCCTCGAACAGCCCGGCGGCGTAATCCTTGAAATGTGGCCGCTCGGGATGCCGCGCGACCTGCGTCTTCTGCCACGGCGTCAGCTTGGCAAACGTGTCCTTGAGCAGCTTGTCGGACTTCGCCTGCAGCCGCGCGACGTCGGCCGCGATGTCGACGGTGCCGTCGGCGGCGGTCTCACGCAGCTCGTCGATCCGGCTTTGCAGTTCGGCGATCGGCTTCTCGAAATCGAGGAAGGAAGGCATCGGCGGCGGTTACGGCGGCGGAACGGTGGGGTCAATGCGACACCTTGCTCCCTTCCCTGCAA
>CAXTNG010000327.1:0-4077 GCA_964245475.1 uncultured Sphingomonas sp.
CAGGGCGGCGCCGCACCGCCTCGATCGCATAGAAGAACAGGTGCCCGCCATCGAGCATGGGGACTGGCAGCAGGTTGATGAACCCGAGATTGATGGAGACGAAGGCGAGCAGGAAGACGAACTCGACCCAGCCGAGCGACAGGGTCTGCCCCGAGATCTTGGCGATGCCGATCGGCCCGCCGAGCTCCTTGACCGAGCGGCGGCCGGTGACGATCTGACCTAGTCCGTCGAGCTGGTTCTGCAACAGAGCCCCGACCATGCGGGCTGCCGGCCGCGACCTGGCCGATCACCGGCGGCGTGCGCGCAACGCCAACAGTGGCGGCGAAGCCGGCGAGGATCAGCATCGCGAAGAGGAAGTTCACCACCGGCCCGGCGGCGACAATGATCGCGCGCTGCCACACCGACTTCGCCTGAAAGGTGCGGCGGCGCTCGGCGGCGGGAAGCGCCAGCCACTCGGCGGTCGGCACGCTCGCCGGATTCATGTCGCCGGCGAAGCGGACGTAGCCGCCGAGCGGGAGCCAGCCGACCTTCCAGCGGGTGCCCCGGCGGTCGGTCCAGCCCACGATCTCACGGCCGAAGCCGATCGAAAAGGCCTCCGCCTTCACCCCGAACAGCCTGGCGGCGAGGTAATGCCCCATCTCGTGCACGAAGACGAGCGGGCCGATCACAAGCACGAAGGCGAGCACGGTCAGGGGGATACCGGGAGACTGGATCACGCGACTCCATCCTTCACGCATTCGTCCGCATGGACCCGCGCCTCGGCATCGACGGCGAGCACGTCGTCGAGCGTCTGCGGCGCTGCGGGATCAAAGCGGTCGAGCGTATCGGCGACGATTGCGGCAATTTCAAGAAAACCGATCCGGCCGGCGAGGAAGGCGGCGACCGCGATCTCGTTGGCGGCGTTGAGGATCGCCGGGCGCGCGCCGCCCGCGTCAAGCGCTTCGCGGGCGAGACGCAGCGCAGGAAAGCGTCGCGGATCAGGGGCTTCGAAGTCCAGCCTGCCGATCGATATGAGGTCGAGCGGCCGCATCGGTGTAGCCATCCGGGCCGGCCAGGTGAGGCAGTGCGCGATCGGCACCCGCATGTCGGAGGGCCCGAGCTGCGCCAGCATCGACCCGTCGACATGATCCACCAGGCTGTGGACCACCGACTGCGGGTGGATGACGATCTCGATCCGGTCGGGCGGCACGGGGAAGAGGCGTGCGGCCTCGATCAGCTCCAAGCCCTTGTTCATCAGCGTCGCGCTGTCGACGGAGATTTTCGCGCCCATCGACCAGTTCGGGTGCGCGACCGCCTCTGCCGGAGTCGCGATCCGCATGCGGTCGATCGGCCAGTCGCGGAACGGCCCGCCGCTGGCGGTGAGGATGATGCGGCGGACGTCCTCGGGCCGGTTCGCGTCAAGGCACTGGAAGATGGCGTTGTGCTCGGAGTCGGCCGGGAGCAGCGTAGCGCCGCTCTTCGCGGCCGCCGCGAGGATGAGGTCGCCGGCGGAGACCAGCGGCTCCTTGTTCGCGAGCACCACCGTCCTGCCCTGCGCGACCGCCGCCATCGTCGGCGCGAGGCCTGCGCAGCCGACGATCGCGCCCATCGTCCAGTCCGCGCCGCTCGCCGCCGCCTCCTCGACCGCGCCCGGACCGCCCCCGGTCTGGATACCAGTGCCGGCGAGCGCTTCACGCAGCGCCGGCAGGCAGGCTTCGTCCGCGACCACCGCCCGTTCCGCGCGCGTGCGGATCGCAGCCGCCGCGAGGCGGTCGACATCGCATCTGGCGGTGAGCGCGACCACGCGGAACCGATCGGGCTCGCGTTCGACGAGATCGAGCGTCGAGGTGCCGATCGAGCCGGTCGCGCCCAGGATGGTGACGGTCTTCACGGCAGGAACAGCGGCAGCACCACGAGCAGCGCCGCGGCGGGCGCGACCGGCACCACGCCGTCGAGCCGGTCGAGCACGCCGCCATGGCCGGGCAGAATGGTGCCCGAATCCTTCACCCCGGCGCGGCGCTTGATCCAGCTCTCATAAAGGTCGCCGAGCACCGCCAGCACCGCCAGCACCGGCGTCGCGGCGGTCAGGCGCAGCGGCAGGCCGTAGAAGTGATGCATCGCCAGGCCGAACAACGACGCCGCCGCGACTCCGCCGATCAGCCCCGCCCAGGTCTTGTTGGGGCTGATCACCGGCGCGAGCTTGGGTCCGCCGAAAGTTCGCCCGGAGAAATATGCACCGATGTCGCAGGTCCAGACCAGTGCCAGCGCCCACAGCAGATAGACGACGCCCTCGGGCTGGCGCCGGATCAGCGTCAGCGCGAGCACGGGCAGCCCGCAATAGATCAGCCCGCCCGCGAGCGCTCGCCGGTTGGTGACGATGACGACGAAGAACGCAGCGCCCGCGAGCAGGCCCAGCGCGAAGAAGTCGCGGTTCTCCAGCACCAGCGAAGGCGGCGCCATGATGGCGAGCGGCACCGACAAAGCGAATTGCGCGATACGCTTCTCGCGCGGCGTGGCGCGGTGAAGGTCGGACCATTCGGCCATCATGAACAGTGCCGCGATCACCGCGAGCAGCCAGAAGACGATGCCCCCGACCGTCAGCGCGACCAGCGCCACCGCGATCATCGCCAGCCCCGCGACGGTACGCAGCGCGAGGTCCGACGGGCGTTTCGGCGATGCAGCCTCGCTCACAAGCCCCCGTAACGCCGCTGGCGGCGCGCGAATGCCGCCACCGCCTGCTCCAGCGCGGCTGCGTCGAAATCGGGCCACAGCGTGTCGACGAACAGCAGCTCGGCATAGGCCGCCTGCCAGAGCAGGAAGTTGGACAGCCGCTGCTCGCCCGACGTGCGGATCAGCAGGTCGAGCGGCGGCAGGTCGCGCGTCTCGAGCTCCGCCTCGATCGCCGCCTCGTCGATCCGTTCGGGCGGCAGCCGCTCGGCGAGGCGGCGGGCGGCGGCGGCAAGCTCGGCCTGCGCGCCGTAGTTGAGCGCGATGGCGAGGATCGGGCCGGTGTTGTCGCGGGTGCGTGCAACCGCGGCGTCGACCATCTGGACAAGATCGGGGGCGAAGCGGAGATAGTCGCCGATCACCCTCAGCCGCACATTCTCGCGGACCAGCTCCTCCAGGTCGCTGCGGATGAACAGGCGCAGCAGGCCCATGAGATCGTTGACCTCTTCCTCCGGCCGGCGCCAGTTCTCCGACGAAAAGGCGTAGAGCGTCAGCGCCTCGATGCCGAGCGCGCGCGCGGCGCGGGTGACCCGGCGCACCGCGTCGACCCCCGCCTTGTGCCCGGCGAAGCGCGGCAGCATGCGCTTCTTCGCCCAGCGGCCGTTGCCGTCCATGATAATCGCGACGTGGCGCGGGATGAGGGTGGTCGCAGGGATAGGGGCGAAAGCGGGCGCCGTGCTCATCCTACTCCCCTCCCGCTTGCGGGAGAGGTCGGGAGTAGGCCTGTCCGCTAGCGATGGCCGTGCGGCTCCGGCAGACCCACCCCCAGCCCCTCCCGCAAGCGGGAGGGGAGCGATCAGGCGAACGCCTCCGCCACCACATCCTCCAGTTCCGCCACCGCCGCACCGTTCGTGCGCGTGCGATATGCGTGCTCGACGATCACTGCCTGCTGCTCGATCCCGTAGGCGGTGAGCGGCTTGCCCGGGGTGAGGGCGTAGCGACAGCGGCAGAAGGGGTGGCGGCGTAGCGGTAGGAACAGGCCGCGTTGGTGCTGCCAGACATGGGTCATCTCGTGCACGAACAGCGCCCGGAGGCCCAGCGAGGCCTCAGCGAAATCGTCGCGCCAGGCGCTGCCCTTGGGATGGAACCAGATGTCCCCATCGGGCGCCATGATCACATTACGCGGCTGGAACGGCCACCATTTGGCGAGGTGAAGGCGGACCGGTCCGGGATCGAGCGCGTTGTCGAATACCGACCGGGCCAACGCACGTTCGCCATCGGTTAGCGGCCGTCCGGCGTCGCGCTGCCAGCCGATCAATAGGGCGCGTCCTCGCCCGCCGCGACAGTCTTGGCTTCGGCCTCGGCGGTCGTGCCGTCGGCGAAACCGAAGCGCAGCGGAATCGCGGTGCCGGGGGTCACCGCGGGATCGAC
>CAXTNG010000328.1:0-4050 GCA_964245475.1 uncultured Sphingomonas sp.
GAGATGGGGGTGGGCTTGCATCTCAGGCGACGTGTTTCCGGACAAGCCCACCCCCATCTCCTTCCGCAAGCGGGAGGGGGGAGCAGGATTACTCCGCCTCGCCGCCCTCGGCAGCCGGAGCCTCGCTGTCGGCGGCCTCAGGCGCAGCCTCTGCGGCAGCAGCCTCTGCCACCTCGGCGTTCGCCGCGTCATCGTCCGCGGTCGGTACCGTCGGCGGCACGATCGTCGCGATGGCGAAGTCGCGGTCCTCGATCGCCGGCTTGGCCCCGCTCGGAAGCTGGACGTCGGAGATGTGGATCGCGTCGCCCACCTGGCGGCCCTTTAGCGAGACGGTCAGCTCGCTCGGAATGTCGGCGGCGTCGACCACCAGCTCGATCTCGTGCCGCGTGATGTTGAGCACACCGCCTGCGGTAATGCCGGGGCAATCGTCCTCGTCCGCGAACACCACCGGCACCGCGACGTGGACCGTCGAATGCTCGCCGATGCGCAGGAAGTCGACATGGACCGGGCGGTCGCTCACCGGGTGAAAGGCGACGTCCTTTGGCAGCGTGCGCACGCCGCCGACCATCACCACCGAGTTCATGAAGTGCCCGCTCGACAGCGCCTTGACCAGCGCCTTCTCTTCGAGGTGCACCGACGAGGGTGCGGAATTCTGGCCGTAGATCACGGCAGGAACGCGGCCCTGGCGACGCAGCGAACGGGAGGCTCCCTTGCCAACCCGGTCACGCGTCTCGGCCGCGAGCGTCAACTGGTCGCTCATCGTATGTCTCCGAAACGTTGTGTGCCTTCCGCCTCGCCTCCAGGGATGACCAAGGCGGAAGCCGGCGCGCTTAGCGGAGGGGAGGGGGAAAGGCAACCGGCGGCTAGTACCGTACCCTCGTCACCCTTACCCCGTCCCGTTGGAGCATCGCCACCACGCTCTCAGCCCCCGCAAGGTGCCCCGCACCGACCGCGACGAACACCGTCCCCGGCTTTGCCATCCGCGCCTCGACCCACTTCGCCCAGCGCGCGTTGCGATCGGTGAGGAGGGTCCTAGCGATCTCGGGCGAGTCCTTCAGGTCCTCGTTCATCTGCTCGGCGAGCGCTTCGGGCCTGCCGTCCGCCCAGTCCTTGACCATTGCCGCCATCGTCTCGCCGACCTTGGGCACCTCGTCGACCGTCGAGGTCAGGAACTGCACCTGCGCCGCCTGGCTCAGCCCGGCGAAATAGCCGATCTGCTGCTCGGCGGTCTCCAGCCCCGTGACCGGCTTGCCCGCCGCCTTCGCCGCCGCAGTGATCGTCTCCTCCGGGCCGTTGGCGGGATCGTAGCCGAGGCGGGTGAGCGGCAGCAGCGACAGGTTGGTCGCCGCGAACCACGGCCGCATCCGGTCGAAGGCGTTCGCCGGCAGCCCCAGCCCGGTCACCGCCTTGACATAGGCGTCGCGCTTGTCGGGGGGCAGCTGCTCCGTCAGCGTCGGCCCGCTCGCCGTCACGCCCTTGCTCATCACCAGCGCCTGCATCGCCGCGGGATCGGGCATCACCAGCTCCAGCACCACCTCGCCCGATCGGTCGAACGCCTTGCGCACCGCCTCGTCGAACCAGGTCAGCCCGGGCTTGAGCACATGGATCGTCCCGAACAGATAGACCGTCGAGTCCTTGTCCCGAACCACCCAGAGCGCGGGATCGGCGTCGTTCGCCGCACGCCCATGAACCGGCTTGGCCGGCTGCTTCGCGCAGGCGGGGAGGGCGAGGAGCAGCGCCAATGCGCTCACGGCAGCCTTCACGAACACCCTCATGCCTCACCTCTCCAGCGCGCCGCCCTAGCGCCTCCGCCCCGCCCGCGCCATGCGCTTGACCACCCCGGACCCATCCGCCAAAGCCCGCCCGCCATGGCCCTGTCGTTTCAGCGCATGATCCTCACGCTCCACGATTACTGGAGTGATCGCGGCTGCGTCATCCTCCAGCCCTACGACATGGAGATGGGGGCGGGCACCTTCCATCCCGCGACGACGCTGCGCGCGCTCGGCCCTGAGCCGTGGAACGCCGCCTTCGTCCAGCCCTGCCGCCGCCCGACCGACGGCCGCTATGGCGAGAACCCCAATCGCCTGGGCCATTACTACCAGTATCAGGTGATCCTGAAGCCGAGCCCGCCCGATCTGCAGGAGATGTACCTGGGTTCGCTGGCGGCGATCGGCGTCGACACCAGTTTGCACGACATCCGCTTCGTCGAGGACGATTGGGAAAGCCCGACGCTCGGCGCCTGGGGTCTTGGCTGGGAAGTCTGGTGCGACGGCATGGAGGTGACCCAGTTCACCTATTTCCAGCAGATGGGCGGCTTCGACTGCAAGCCGGTCGCGGGCGAGCTGACCTACGGCCTCGAAAGGCTGGCAATGTACATCCAGGACGTCGACAACGTCTACGACCTCGCCTTCGACGAGCGCGGGGTCACCTACGGCGACGTGTTCCTGGAAAATGAGCGCCAGATGTCGAAGTGGAACTTCGAGATCGCCGACACCGACGCACTGTTCGACCTGTTCCGCAAGCACGTCGCGGAATGCGAGAACTCGCTCGCCGCGAAGCTGCCAATCCCCGCGTACGAACAGGCGATCAAGGCCAGCCACGTCTTCAATCTGCTCAACGCCCGCGGCGTCATCTCGGTCGCCGAGCGCCAGGCCTACATCGGCCGCGTCCGTGACCTGGCGAAGGGCTCGTGCGGCGCGTGGATGGCGCATAACGGGTGGGCGGCGTGATGTTCACGGAAGCCGGGTTCACGCGAAGGCGCGAAGGCGCGAAGAAGGTTGGTTCAGAGGAGGCGCGGAGGCGCAGAGAGGGCCTGTTTGGGGCAGCTGACGCGCTCTTACCATCAGCGTTGTTTGAGAGAGCGCTGACGCGCTCGATCCAGCAAAGCGCCGCAGGCAACAATTCTTCTCTTCTTCTCCGCGCCTCCGCGCCTCCTCTGAACCAATCTCTTCCTCTTCGCGCCTTCGCGCCTTCGCGTGAACACCGATGACCGACTTCCTCCTCGAACTCCGCTCGGAGGAAATCCCCGCGCGCATGCAGGCCCGCGCGCGGGAGGATTTGGCGCGCTTGTTCTCGGCGGAAATCGCCAAGGCCGGCCTCGCCGCAACCGACACGATGACCTACGCCACCCCCCGCCGCCTCGCGCTGATCGCCGTCGGCCTGCCGGACGCGACGCAGGCGGTGAGCGAGGAGGTCAAGGGCCCGAAGACCTGCGCCCCGCCCCAGGCGCTCGAAGGCTTCCTGCGCAAGACCGGCCTCACCCGCGACCAGCTCACCGAGCGGGACGGCATTCTCTTCGCCATCACGCAAAAGCCCGGCCGCGCCACCGCCGACGTGCTCGCCGAGGCGATTCCCGCGGTCATCCGCGCCTTCCCCTGGCCCAAGTCGATGCGCTGGGGCGTCGCCTCCGCCTCAACCGAATCCCCCCGCTGGGTCCGCCCGCTGCAGGGCATCGTCGCGCTGTTCGGCGACGAGATCGTGCCCGTCGAGGTCGCGGGCGTACACAGCGGTGCGGCGACGCTCGGCCACCGCTTCCACCACCCCGGCGTGATCACCATCGGCAGCGCGCACGATTACGTCGAGAAGCTGCGCGCCTGCCACGTCATTGTCGACCAGGACGAACGCGCCGCCCTCATCAGCGACGGGGCGCAGGCACTCGCTGCCGACGCCGGACTGGAACTGGTCGAGGACGAGGGCCTCGTCGCCGAGAACGCCGGCCTCACCGAATGGCCGGTGCCGCTGCTCGGCCGCTTCGACGAGGCCTTCCTCGAAGTGCCGCCCGAGGTGATCCAGCTCACCGCGCGCGTGAACCAGAAGTATTTCGTCTGCCGCTCGCCCGATGGCGCGTTGGCCAACGCTTTCATCTGCACCGCCAACATCGACGCAACCGACGGCGGCGGGACGATCGTCGAAGGCAACCGCAAGGTCCTCGCCGCCCGCCTGTCCGACGCACGCTTCTTCTACGAGACGGACCTGAAGGTGCCGCTGGCGGAGCAGGCGAAGAGGCTGGAGAAGATCGTCTTCCACGAAAAGCTCGGCACCCTCGCCGAC
>CAXTNG010000329.1:0-2289 GCA_964245475.1 uncultured Sphingomonas sp.
CCCTTGCACCGGACCCCGAGCGATCCGGCGATCACCAGTTGCTCCTCCGCGCGCGTCGCGGCGACGTAGAACAGCCGCCAGTGCTCCTCCAGTTCGCGCTGCTCCGCGGCGTCGGTGACCGCATCGAGCGGCCCGCCGCGCTCGGACGCACGCGGGCGGAATACCGGGACCGGTTCCGCGCCGTCCTCCGGCCGCCAGCGCAGCACCGATCGCGGCGACTGGGTCGGATCGACGCAGGCGTCCGCCAGGATCACCACCGGCGCCTGCAGCCCTTTGGCGCCGTGCGCGGTCATCACCCGCACCGCGTCGAGCGGCGCGGCGGCGTCGCGAACGATGTCGACGTCGCCGCGATCGAACCAATCGAGGAAGCGCTGGAGCGAGGGCGTCCCCGTCGTCTCGAAGTCGATCGCGGCGCTGAGCAGCTCCTCGATCGGGTCGCGCGCCTCCGCGCCCAGCCGCCGAATCAGCTTGCGCCGCCCGTCCAGCGGACCGGAGAGCACCTCCTCGAGGAAGCGGTAGGGCGTCTGCAGATCCGCCCGCGCCAGCATGTCGCGCAGCGGCGCCAGCCGCCCGGCCGGCTGCGTTTCGGTCAGATGCCGCCACAACGTGCCCGAGGCACGCGGTGCCGCGTGCATCAGCTCGTCCTGCGTCCAGCCGATCAGCGGCGAGACGAGCAGCGATGCCAGGCTCAGGTCGTCGCCCGGCTGGAGCACGAAGCGGATCGCGGCGAGCAGGTCCTGCACCGCCAGCGGCGCGTTCAGCCGCAGCCGGTCGACGCCTGCCACCGGCACCCCCTCGGCATAGAGCCGCGCGACGATCAGCGAGGCGAGGTCGCCGCGCCGCTTGACGAGGATCATCACGTCCTCGGGCCGCATCGGCCGCCCCTTGCTGCCGAGCATCCGCCCCCCGCGCAGCCAGCGCTTTAGCGTGGCCGCGATCTGCCCGGCCAGCTCGCGGACGGCATCGTCGATCCATGATTCCTCGTCCTCGTCCGACCCGCCCTCGATCATCGGCGGCCAGAGCGTGACGCTGCCCGGCCCCTTCACTTCGCTCACATGCGCCTCGACCGCTGCGGCAATACCCAGCCCCGGCTCGCCTATCGCCTCGATCGCCGCGTCAACGAACTCCAGCACCGGCGCGGTCGAACGGAAGGACTGGGTCAACGACAAATCCGCCATCGGCAGTCCGCGTTCGTGCTCGGGCCAGTCGGCGTCGCCCTCCACCGCTTCGGCCGCCGCCTTGAAGTAGAGCTGCGCCGCGGCGAAGTTGGTCGGATCGGTACCCTGGAAACCGAAGATCGCCTGCTTGTGGTCGCCGACGGTGAACAGCGTGCGGGTACGTGGCGCATGGATGCCGCGACCGACGAAGAACTCGTCTGCCAGCGCGCGCACGATCGTCCACTGCGCGACGTTCGTGTCCTGCGCCTCGTCGATCAGCACATGCTCGGTCACCTGATCGAGCTTGTAGCGCACCCATTCGCCGATCCCAGGCCGCTGCAGCAGCGCCACCGCGGTCGCGATCAGGTCGTCGAAGTCGACCCCGCCGACCCGCCGCTTCGCCGCGGCATAGGCGCGGGCATAGTCGCGCCCGACGTCCAGCGCCGCCGCGAGCAGGTCGGCATACGCCCCGCGCTCGATCAGCGAGGCCAGCGCGGCACATTCATCACGCACCGCCGCCGCCTGCTCGGCATAGCCCTCGTCCTGCGGCGCCCAGCCCTTGGCGGTCGACCAGAGCTTGCCGAACGCCTCCAGCCCGGCGGAGCGCGCCGCGCCGTCGAGCGCCGTCCAAGCCGCGATATCGCCCGCGCGCTTGATCCCGCGCGCCGTGCCCCAGGCGCGGTTGAGCTCGGCCATGTCGGTCAGCGCATCGCAGTCGAACTGCTCGCAACGCTCGGCGACATAGTCGGCGATATCGCCCGACGGCAGGTCGAGCGTGCGCCGCAGCCAAGGGTGGATGCCCGAGGGCAGCGCCTCCAGCCCGCGCAGCGAGCGGGCGCATTGGGCGAGGAACGACTCCGCCCCGCCCTCGCCGAGCCGCATGCTCAGCCGCCCGATCGCCTCGATCGGAGCGAGGCGGCCCTGCGCCTCGGCGTCCGCCAGCATGCCGGCCAGCGCCTCGCGGGCGAGGCTCCCCTCCTCACGCGCCTCAAGCGGCCGGAACCCGGGGGTCAGCCCCGCCTCCACCGGAAACGCGGCCAGCAGCGACTGGCAGAAGCCGTGGATCGTCTGGATGCGCACGCCCCCGCCCGGCGCATCGAGCACGCGCGCGAACAGGGTCCGCGCCTGTTCC
>CAXTNG010000329.1:2299-4045 GCA_964245475.1 uncultured Sphingomonas sp.
TCCAAATCCCACACCAGCTCCTTCCAGGGCATCCGCACCCAGGCGGCGAGCCGCGCGCTGATCCGGTGCGCCATCTCCGCTGCGCCCGCCTTGGTGAAGGTCAGGCACAGGATCGAAGCGGGATCTACCCCGCGCAGCAGCAGCCGAAAGACGCGGGCAGCGAGCACCTGCGTCTTCCCCGTCCCTGCCGAGGCGGAGAGCCAGACATGCGACTCCGGATCGCTCGCCGCCGCCTGCGCGCCGAGGAGGCGGGGGAGGGTGCCGCTCATCGCCCTCCTCCGTCACCCCGGACTTGATCCGGGGTCAGGCTTCTTCTTCTTTTGCTCCGAGGGGCGCAGCCTTGCCCCGGATCAAGTCCGGGGTGACGAAGATTGGAAGGATGGGCTCTACTCACGCCCATACCATTCATCCCGCCGCATCAGCTGGTCGTATTCGGCATAGGGCGCGTATTCGGGCGCAAGTTTGGCGGTGAACGGCGCCTCGCCCGTCAGCCATTTGCCCGCGGCCTCGGTGAATGCGTTCGCCGCGATGTCGACGAACTGGCTGGTCACGATCTTGTCCCGCGCGCCATGCTCGTCGACCGGCGAGAAGACATAGCCGAAGCCCTCCTTGCTCCGGCCGAGCGACCAATATTCGAACGCGCCAACCGTGCCCGTCGCCTCCGGGAACCCGCCGCGCTCGGCGATCACCGCTAGCAGCCCGAGCTGCTGGCTGTATCCCTCGCGCACCGCGACGGCGGACGGGGGCTTGCCGGTCTTGTAGTCGACGATGGCCAGGCTGCCGTCCGCACGGCGGTCGATGCGGTCGTACCGCCCGGACAGCGTCACTCCGGCGATGGCAATCCGCCCCCTGCCCTCCGCGCTCGCTACCTTGCGCCCGTCCGCCTCGTTCTGCGCGATCGTATCGGCGATCCACTCGACGGCTGCCATCAGCCGCGGCTGCCAAAGCGCGCGGAGCATCGGATGCGTCCGCTCGTCTTCGAGCAGCGCCCGCGCCCGTTCGCGCAGCCGCTCGACGCGACACTCGTCCTCCTTGAACCAGCGCTCCAGAATGTCGTGGACCGCGTTGCCCCGATCGGCAGGACTCGGATCGGCATCGACTGCGTCGAGCGGCAACAGCCGCAGGATGCGCCGCGCGTAGAAGGCGTAGGGATCGGCCTTCAGCCGGTCGACCTCGGTGACCGAGATCACCGTGGGGCGAAGCTCCGCCGGTGGCATCGGCTCGGGGCGGGTCTCTGGCGCATGCTCACCCGGATCGTCCAGCGAGCGCACCCAATCCGTGACGCCCTCGGCATCCTGGAAGCGATCACCCGCCATCGCCGCGAGCCGCAGCCAGAAGCGCGAGGCGAGCGTCGGCGAGCGCGCATCGCGCCGGGAGCGGGTGAGCAGCACCTGCGGCGCGCCCAGCCCCTGCGCAAAGTCGTGCGCCGCGATGCCGATCCGCCGCTCCAGCCCGGGCAGCCCCAGCTCGCTTCGGATGCGTGGCGCCAGCCACGGGTCCGGTGCGGGCGTGCCCGGCCACACGCCTTCGTTGAGCCCACCGAGGATCAGGAGTTCGGCGGACTGCAACCGCGCCTCGATCAGCCCGTAGATCGCAAGCCGCGGGTGCCCTCCCTGCGGCGGCCTGACCGCCACTTCGTCGAGCAGCGTGCGCAGTAGCGACGGTAGCACCTGCGGGTCGACCGTCGGCGGCCCGGCGGGCGCCTCCGCCTCCAGTTCGGCCAACAGCTCGGCGGCGGCGCGGCCC
>CAXTNG010000330.1:0-4043 GCA_964245475.1 uncultured Sphingomonas sp.
GACGTTGGGGGTCGCGCACTCGACCGTGGCGGGCAGGTTGAAGATGATCGGGCGCTCCGGCGTGGGGCGCAGCACCTCCATTACCGCTTCGCAACATTCGAGGCTGAAATCGAGCTCGGCGGTGGAGAAGGTCTCGGGCGAGTATTCGAATTGCCAGTCGACGTCCGGCTGCCTGGCGGCCTCGTCGCGGACGACCTTGGCGGCATCGACCGCGATCTGCCTGATCTCGGCGCGGTCCATGGCGAAGACGATGCGGCGCCAAGCGGGGCTGACCGCATTGTAGAAGTGCAGGATCGCGCGCCTGGCGCCCTTCAGGCTGGCGAAGCTGGTCTCGATCAGGTCGCGGCGCGATTGCGTCAGGACCTGGATCGCGACGTCGTCCGGGATGCGGCGGGAGGCGATCAGGCCGGCGATGAAATCGAACTCGGTCGCGCCCGCGCTCGGGAAGCCGAGCTCGATTTCCTTCAGCCCGACCTTGCAGAGCAGATCGAAGAAACGGGTCTTCTTCTCCGCATCCATCGGATCGATCAGCGCCTGGTTGCCGTCGCGCAGGTCGGTGGAGAGCCAGCGCGGGGGTCGCGTGATCGTGCGCGACGGCCACTGCCTGTCGGGCAGGTCGATGGTGGGGAACGGGCGGTACTTGGTCGAGGGCGTGCGCAACATGGGGGCGCTCTCTCCAGGAACGAGGGAGTGTAGGAAAGCCCTTAGGCGCAGGGTGCGTGCGATGCACGCGCGTGGAGGGTCGCGCCTAAGGGCGCGTAAGTCGCAGAAGGAAGAGCTGCGCCGCTAGCATCGGACGCGCATCTAAAGAGTGCGGCGGGGGATTGTCCAGCCCCCGCCGCGCTGCGTTCACTTCTGGAAGGCGACGATGATGTCGAGCTGCACCGCGTCCGAGACGATCGGCAGGCCGTAGAGGACGGCGAAGTCCGAGCGCTTGATGGTGCCGGTCGCGGTGAAGCCGACATTCTCCTTGCCGCCCATCATCGCCGGACCCTTGCCCGCGCCGTAGAACTTGGCATCGAGGGTGACCGGCTTGGTGACGCCGTTGAGGGTGAGGTTGCCGGTGACCTTGGCAGTCTGCCCGGTCGCGGCGACGCTGGTCGAGACGAAATGCGCGTCGGCGGGGGCGGCGCCGAAGAAGTCGGCCTTGCCGCCTTCGGCAGCCGGTTTGAGCAGATGCGCGGTGAGGCCGGCGCTGGCGGTGATCACCTTCGATACCGGGATGGTCACGTCCACCTTGGCGGCCGAGGGATTCTTCGGGTCGAGGGTCAGCGTGCCCGCCACGCTGCCGAAGATGCCAGTGTACGGCGTGAAGCCGAGGTGATCGACGGTCCACTTGACCATCGAGTGGTTAGGATCGGCGGTGTAGGTGCCGCCGGTGACCAGCGCGGGATTGCGCGAGCCCGGAGGCGCCGTCGGCGCCTGCGCGATGATCGGGGCGGCGGAGGCTGCAGCGAGGGCGAGGGCGGAGGCGAAGATCAGGCGCATGGGGGGACTCTCCTGTTTGGCCGCGGTGATGTGCCGCGCGGTGGCGCTCGCGTCAAATAGCGGAAGGGCAACGCTGCGTTTCCGATCGCGCGAAACGCGGGATCAAGGGGTTAGGTCCGCAAAAGTCACGAAGGTCGCGCCAATGGGGGTGCGATATTCGCGCTGGTTGATGCTTAAAAGAGTTTAGGCCGGGTACGATAAGTTGACACTGGGTTGACACTGTCACGCCGGTGCACACCGGCTGGATGCGTCGGGGCTGGCGTGATCGGTTCGGCATGCTCGGGCGATGGCACAGATGACGGCTGTAGGACAGCGGCTGCTGTTGGGTGCCTCGTCACCTCGGACTCGTTCCGGGGTCCAGCGTTCGGCTGGGCGAGCCGCTCTATTGTTTGAGCACATAGCCAAGCCCAACCCTGGACCCCGGAACAAGTCCGGGGTGACGTAGGCGGTGCGGCTAGTTCCTGGCCTTGTCGACGAGCTTGTTCGCGCCGATCCACGGCATCATCGCGCGCAGCTCTGAGCCGACCTTCTCGATCGGGTGCGCCGCCGCGGCCTTGCGCGAGGCCTTGAGCTCGGGCTGCCCCGCACGGTTGTCGAGGACGAAGTCCTTGACGAAGCGGCCCGCCTGGATGTCGGCCAGGACGCGCTTCATCTCGGCCTTGGTCTCATCGGTGATGATCCGCGGGCCCGTCTTGATGTCACCGTATTCGGCGGTGTTCGAGATCGAATAGCGCATGTTGGCGATGCCGCCCTCGTAGAGCAGGTCGACGATCAGCTTCGTCTCGTGGAGGCACTCGAAATAGGCCATCTCGGGGGCGTAGCCGGCCTCGACCAGCGTCTCGAACCCGGCCTGGATCAGGTGGGTGATGCCGCCGCAGAGCACCGCCTGCTCGCCGAACAGGTCGGTCTCGCATTCCTCCTTGAAGTTGGTCTCGATGATGCCGCTGCGGCCGCCGCCGACACCGGACGCATAGGCCAGCGCGACGTCGTGCGCGTTACCGCTTGCATCCTGGTGGACCGCGATCAGGCAGGGGACGCCGCCGCCCTTGACGTATTCGCTGCGGACGGTGTGGCCGGGGCCCTTGGGCGCGATCATGATGACGTCGATGTCGGCGGGCGGCTCGATCAGGCCGAAGTGGACGTTGAGGCCGTGCGCGAAGGCGAGCGCGGCGCCGGGCTTCATGTTGCCCTTCAGGTCGGTGTCCCAGATGCCCGCCTGGTGCTCGTCGGGGGCGAGGATCATCAGGATGTCGGCCCAGCCGGCGGCTTCCCTGTTGGTCATCACCTGAAAGCCGGCGTCCGTCGCCTTGCTGCGGGTGGCGGAATCCTCACGGAGCGCGATCGTGATGTCCTTGACGCCGGAGTCGCGCAGGTTCTGGGCGTGGGCATGACCCTGGCTGCCGTAGCCGACGATGGCGATCGTCTTGTCGGTGACGAGGTTCAGGTCGGCGTCGCGATCGTAGTAGACACGCATTCTATTTCCTTTCATAATGTTGGCTGCGAGTTGAAAGATTGTCCCAACTAGCAGCGGGAAAAAGCAAGCAGGGACTGCGATAGCCAATCCTGCCACCCAAGAACTGTGCGATGTGCCTATGAAGGCTGAGGCTGCGAGTATAAACGTGACAACAGTGGTATCTCGTCCAGCCGACGATGCTCCGATCACGGCGCCCATGATAATTACCGTTAGCAGGACGCCGACCTGAGCTGACGCTACCGACGCGGCCAATCCAAAAGCCGAACCGGTTACCCCGAGAGCTAGAAGGAGCGCCAACAGTGAGCCGATGACCATTAGGGGAGGTCCGGCTAACTCTAGCGCTCCCTCGCCAATAGCCCGCAAGCCGAGCTTAATTTTTTCAAGCGCCTGCCGCATGAATCACGCCGCCTCGCGCCCTCGCGCGATGGCCACAATGCCGGTGCGGGCGACTTCGATCAGGCCGACTTCGGCCATCAGCGCGGTGAAGGTGTCGATCTTTTCGATGCCGCCGGTGACCTCGAAGACGAAGCTGGAGGTAGTCGCGTCGACCACGCGGGCGCGGTAGACTTCGGCGAGGCGGAGCGCCTCAATGCGCTTGTCGCCGGTGCCCTGGACCTTGACCAGCGCCAGCTCGCGCTCGACGTGGGCGCCCTGCACGGTGAGGTCGGTGACCTTGTGGACGGGGACCAGCCGGTCGAGCTGGGCGATGATCTGCTCCATGATCGCCGGCGACGCGGACGTGACGATGGTGATCCGGCTGACCGCCTTGTCGCGGGTGATTTCGCTGACCGTCAGGCTCTCGATATTGTAGCCGCGCGCGGTGAACAGCCCGGCGATCCGCGCGAGGATGCCGGGTTCGTTGTCGACCATCACGGCGAGCGTGTGGCGCTGCGTCTTCTCCTGAGCGATGTGCACTAGACCAGTGCCTTCGCTTCGTCGTCCATCTCGCCCGAGACCTCGCTCGCCTGAAGCAGCATCTCGGTATGCGCGGCGCCCGATGGGATCATCGGGAAGCAGTTGGCGAGCTTCGCCACGCGGCAATCGACCAGCACCGGGCCGTCATGGTCGAGCATCGCGGCGA
>CAXTNG010000331.1:0-3965 GCA_964245475.1 uncultured Sphingomonas sp.
GCGCACGTTGTGATCGGTGATCAGCACGCCGATGTCGCGGCGCTTGAGGTCCTTCACCAAGTCGCGGATGTCGGCGATCGAGATCGGGTCGATGCCCGCGAACGGCTCGTCGAGCAGCATGATCGAGGGATCCGCCGCCAGCGCGCGGGCGATCTCGGCGCGGCGCCGCTCGCCGCCCGACAGCGCCATCGCGGGCGCGGCGCGCAGCCGGGTGAGGCCGAATTCGTCGAGCAGCCGCTCCAGTTTGGCGGCACGCGCCGCCTTGTCCGGCTCGGACAATTCGAGGACGGTCGAGATGTTCTTCTCGATCGTCAGGCCGCGAAAGATACTCGTCTCCTGCGGAAGATAGCCGAGGCCGAGGATCGCGCGGCGGTACATCGGCAGGCCGGTGATGTCGTCGCCGTCGAGCAGGATGCGCCCCGAATCGGGCTTCACCAGCCCCATGACCGAATAGAAGCAGGTCGTCTTGCCCGCGCCGTTCGGGCCGAGCAGCCCGATCACCTCGCCGCGCCCGACCGACACCGACACGTCGGTCAGCACCGTGCGCTTGTCGTAGGATTTGGCGATGGATATGACCTGCAGACCGTGTGCGACCGGAGGTTCGGTCGCCATGTCGGCGGTCAGGGTCGTCATGGCATCCATCGCGGCAACGGCCTCGCAACAATTGGTTAGCGGAGCCTTACCGCGGATGCGATTGGCAGGAAACCTGCATGCGACTGTCCTGCGACCAATCGGTCTACGAGCCGGTCAGTTCCGCTTGGGAACCGAGAAGGTGCCGGTCACCCGCCCGCCCGGCGCCTGGGTCACGCCACCCGACGATGCGCCGCCGCTCACCGCCGAGCCGTCGATCATCGCGCGGCCGGTGTCGAGATTGATCGTCAGCCGCCCGCCATTGACCGTGTTGCCCCCCTGGGTCAGCGTCACCCCGCCGAGCATGGTGATGACGCGGCGGTTGAGGTCGTAGACGCCGTAGCGGCTGCGCGCGGTCTGGTCGGGGCGGACGACCGTGACGCCGCCCGACGCATCGAGCCGCGACACCTGGGGGCTGCCGTCGACCACCTGCCCGGTATAGGCGACGGTGATCCGCTGCGCGTTGAGCGTCATCTCGGCCTGACGCACCGAGACGTTGCCGGCGAGCACCGCGCGGTTGGCCTTGTCTTGCAGCTCGATATGGTCGGCGCCGAAGTTGATCGGCGCGTCGGTGTTGTGGCGTGTCTGTGCCGCCGCAGGCGCCGCTAGGATCAGGAAGAGGGCGAGACTGCGCATCGCGCCGCTATCTCGGTCTTCGCGGCACGATCCGCAAGCGGGCATGGCCATCGAGAGTAACCGTCCGCTCGGCAAGGTTGGCACGCAGGCGGTCGCCACTGAACGTCCCCTGCGGGACCGTGCCGGTCACTGCGCCGCCGCTCGCCATCGTACGCTCCTTGAGGTCGAGCGTCGCGTTCTGCGTCTGGAGATCGTAGCCATCGGGCCCGCGGAAGTGGAGCGGGCCGTCGAGCGCCACCTTCTCGGTGTCCATGTCGTAGCGCCCGGTGTCGGCGGCGAGCGTCGCAGGGCCGTCGGGCATCTGGATCGCGGCGGCGAGCCGGTCCAAGTGGACGATCGGCTCGGCCGAGCTGCGCTGCACCGCCGATTGCGCGGTGAGGCTGAACGGGCGCCCCTTGGTATCCTGCCCGCTGTAGCGCGCCGCCTGGATCTTCAGCCGTTCCTTCGCGACCTCGACCTTGTTCTTGTCGAGCACGAACGACACGTCGCCCCCTGCGGTAAGCGGCGCCGTCACCAGGAAAGCGGCGAGCACCCCGATCGCGCCGGGCAGCAGGATGCGGGCGACCGTCATCAGGCGGTCGTGGCTACTCCCCGGCGCGGCCCACACCTGCCGCGCGGTGCGCATGCGAGCGCCCAATTCAGACATTACGCATGCGCAAAGATGTCGACTTCCGGCCAGCCGGCGATGTCAAGTGCGGCGCGATGGGGGAGGAAGTCGAAACAGGCCTGGGCGAGCGCGGCGCGGCCCTCACGCGCCAGCCGCCGGTCGAGCTCGTCGCGCAAGCGGTGAAGATAGCGGACGTCGGACGCCGCATAGTCCTTCTGCGCGTCGGACAGCTCGGGCGCTCCCCAGTCGGAGGTCTGCTGCGTCTTGCTGAGCTCCTGGCCGAGCAGCTCCTTGACCAGCTCCTTTAGGCCATGGCGGTCGGTGTAGGTGCGGATCAGGCGCGAGGCGATCTTGGTGCAATAGACCGGCGCCGCGACGACGCCGAGGTAGAATTGGATCGCCGCGATGTCGAAGCGGCCGAAATGGTAGAGCTTCACCCGCGCCGGATCCCCAAGCAGCGCCTTGAGGTTCGGCGCAGCATAGCCGCTGCCCGCGGCGAACCGCACGAGGTGCTCGTCCGGGCCGCCGTCGGAGAGCTGGACCACGCACAGCCGGTCGCGCGGCGTCTGCAACCCCATCGTCTCGGTGTCGACGGCGATCGCGGCACCGGGCGCGAACAGGCTGGCGGGGATGTCTTCTTCGTGGAGGTGAACGGTCATCGCTGCGGCCCCTAGGGTGTGTCCTCACCTCCGGCAATGGCGGGCGCGCCCGGAACGGCATAAGCGGTGAACTCGTCGCCCTCGCAGACGTAGGTCGAGCCGTTGCCCGGGCTCCACAACGCGAGCTTCCCCGCCAGCGCCGAATATTCGGCGTTGAGCGCCGTCCGCGTCGCCTCCAGATCGGCCGAATAGCGCATCGCGTTGCGCCGCTTGCCGTCGGCCATCTTCTCGACCGCGAGCATCTGATAATCGCCCATATAGGTGACCTCGCCCGCCGCGACCTCGAAGCGCGGCGTGCCGAAGCAGAAGGCGTCGGTGTAATTGCCGTTGAACCGCCGCGCGCCCAGCACGTACGTCCCCGCCGGCACGATCGCGGCGCGCAACGGCCGCTCGCCTTTCTTGCCGCCGAACAGGGTCATCGAGAAGGTGACCTGCGCGCCCTCCGGCTTCTTGCCGGCGTCGCGCACCGGCTCGCCGGTCGCGGGGTCGATGCGGTAGATGTAGATGCGGTTGTCGCCCGCCATCGAATCGGCCAGGGGCGCAGCACGATCATCGCCTCGCCCGGACCCGGTTGGGGGCGCTCGGGCTTTTTCCAGTCGACCTGTCCGACCATCTCCGCTCCGGCAGGCGCTGCCAGCGCGAGCGCCAGACCTGCGATCACTTCTTTTCCCACAGCACCGGCTCCGCATAATCGTTGTGCCACACGCGCAGCAGCGTGCCGCGCGCGGGCGTCTCCGCGCCGACCAGAGTGGCGAGCTCGGCCTTCTGCGCGGCCTCGGGTATCGCTTTCCACCGTTGCCCGTCCGCGTCGCCGAACGCGAACAGCCGCCAGCCGCGAATCAGCATGCAATTTTCGACGTTGATCCGCTTGAGCTTGCCGTTGGCGATCGCCCCGCCGATCACCGCGGCCAGTCCTGCGGTGAGCACCGGAATGCCGTTGATCTGCGAGTCGGCGCCTTCCGCCTTCGCGCGGCAGTCCGCGACGGCGGCGAGCATCGTGTCGAGCGTCGCGCCGGCGCGGTTGAAGAAGAAGCCGTTGCCGCGCTCCACCTCCGCACCACTCGCCGCGGCCGCCAGCGAAGCCGCTGCGATCATTACTGAAATCCCACGCACGCCCGTCCCTTCCCGGTTTGCCAAGTTCTTTATTGCCCTCCGAACGTGGCGCAAGCGCAACGATGTGTTGGAACCATGCAATCGCGCGACGAATTCGTTCGCAGGCACGAACGATGTACGCTATGCAATTCACTGTGGCGCAAACCCTTTCGCGCCCGGAGGTTCGCGCATGCCGTCCGGCGCGACCCTTCCCACGGGTAAGCGGGCGAGCCGGGAAGACGAACAGGGTTATGAGTTTCGACAAAGGTGGCCGCGGCAATCGTGGCGGGCGCGGGCGCGACAAGCGCGACGGTTTCGGCGGCGGCGACGATTTCGGTGGC
>CAXTNG010000332.1:0-3961 GCA_964245475.1 uncultured Sphingomonas sp.
CGAGGAATACGGTGTCGAACTCCAGCCCCTTGGCGGCGTGGATCGTCATGATCGTCACCTCGGGCCCGCGCGCGTCGCCATCGCGCTCCATCACCAGCGCGACATGCTCGAGGAAGGCGCCGAGCGACTCATACTCCTCCATCGCGCGGACGAGCTCGGCCAGGTTCTCCAGCCGCCCGGCGGCCTCGGCGCTCTTCTCCGCCTGCCACATCGCGGTATAGCCCGATTCGTCGAGCATCCGGCGGGCAAGCTCCGGGTGCGGCATCTCGCCGAGCAGGTCGCGCCAGCGGGCGATGTCGCCGATCAGGTTGCCGAGCGCGCGGCGGGCCTGCGGGGTCAGCTCGTCGGTGTCGAGGATGCGCGCCGCCGCGATGGTCAGCGGCACGCCGCCGGCGCGGGCGAGTTGGTGGACCTTCGCCACCGCCTTGTCGCCGAGCCCGCGCTTGGGGACGTTGACGATCCGGTCGAAGGCGAGGTCGTCGGCCGGCTGGTTGACGACGCGGAGGTAGGCGAGCGCGTCCCTGATCTCCATCCGCTCGTAGAAGCGTGCACCACCGACGATGCGGTAGGGCATGCCGATGGCGATGAAGCGGTCCTCGAACTCGCGCGTCTGGTGCTGCGCGCGGACCAGGATGGCGATATCGTCGAGGCTCTTGCCGTTTTTATGACACGCCTCGATCTCCTCGCCGACCCGCCGTGCCTCCTCCGGCCCGTCCCAGACGCCGACGACCTTCACCTTCTCGCCCGCGTCGAGCTCGGTCCACAGCTGCTTGCCGAGACGGCCGCTGTTCTGCGCGATCACGCCGCTGGCGGCGCCGAGGATGTGCGGGGTGGAGCGATAATTCTGCTCCAGTCGGATCACCTTGGCGCCCGGAAAGTCCTTCTCGAAGCGGAGGATGTTCTCCACCTGCGCACCGCGCCAGGAGTAGATCGACTGGTCGTCGTCGCCGACGCAGCACAGGTTGCGCCGCTCCTGCGCGAGCAGGCGGAGCCAGAGATACTGGACGCTGTTGGTGTCCTGGTATTCGTCTACCATGATGTAGCGGAAGCGCTGCTGGTATAGTTCCAGCACGTCGCGGTGCGACTTCAGGATCACCAGCATGTGGAGGAGGAGATCGCCGAAGTCGCAGGCGTTCACCGACTTGAGGCGCGCCTGGTACTGGTCGTACAGTTCGCCGCCGCGGCCGTTGGCGTAGCGCTCGCTCTCGCCCACGTCGATCTCGCGCGGGGTCAGTCCCTTGTTCTTCCACTCGTCGATCAGCCCGGCGAGCGATCGCGCCGGGAAGCGCTTCTCGTCGATGTCGGCGGCGAGGATCAGCTGCTTCAGCAGGCGCAACTGGTCGTCGGTGTCGAGGATGGTGAAATTCGATTGCAGCCCGACCAGCTCGGCGTGGCGGCGGAGCATCTTCGCGCCGATCGCATGGAAGGTGCCGAGCCACGGCATCCCCTCCACCGCATCGCCGACGAGCCGGCCGACGCGCTCGCGCATCTCGCGCGCGGCCTTGTTGGTGAAGGTAACGGAGAGAATCTCGGACGGCCATGCCTTGCGCGTGTAGAGCAGGTGCGCGAGGCGCGCGGTGAGCGCGGCGGTCTTGCCGGTGCCCGCGCCGGCGAGGACGAGGACGGGGCCGTCGGTGGTCTCCACCGCCTCGCGCTGCGGCGGGTTGAGACCGCGGAGGTAGGGCGGGTCGGCGATGGTGGCTGGCGCGTTCACAGTCGAACAGTTAGGGAACGTGGGCGATGCGAGCAAGCGGGGAGGTACGGATGGCACGGTTGAACTATCTGGAGCTGCCGGTGGCGGATACCGGGCGGGCGAAGGCTTTTTACGGCGCGGCGTTCGGCTGGGACTTCACCGATTTCGGCCCGACGTACGCAGCAACGATGAGCGGCGATACCGATGTCGGGTTCCAGGCGGATGCACGCGAGAAGACGGCGGCGGCGCTGCCGGTGATCGAGGTGGACGATCTGGAGGGCGCGCTCGCCGCCGTGGAGGCGGCAGGCGGGACGGTGACGCGAGCGATCTTCGCCTTTCCGGGCGGGCGGCGGTTTCACTTCCGCGATCCCGACGGGCACGAATTGGCGGCGGTGCGGCCGGGCTGAGGCGGGTCAGATCTCGAGCTGGGTGCCTACTCGACGACGCGGTGCACGGGCAGGCGGAAGAAGGTCATCGGCGTCTCAGCGTTGCGCACCATCGCCGCGAATAGGTGGTCGCGCCACAAAGCCATGCCAGGGCGCGAGGGGATCAGCGTCTGGCGGCTGATGAAATAGCCGGCGGTCTCTGGCTTGCACACGGGATCGGCTTCGAGGACGGGTCAAATCGCGCTCGGCACGTCCGGGCTCTCCATGAAACCATAGCGGATCAGGATGCGTGTCAGTCCGCCGCCGAGCTCCTCGCGGGTGAGCCGGTCCGCCTCCGCGACGCGCGGCGTCATCGCCGTCTCCAGTGTCACCAGGAACACGCGGTCGTGCAGGACGAGATTGTATTTGAGGTTGTGGAGCAGCGCGGGCGGAATGCCCCGGCGGCTGCTGGTCAGATAGATGGCGGTCGCCGCTACTCGATGGACCTTCGCGGTCGAGGCGGTGAACACGTCGACCGGCATCGTGCCCTCGGCGAGCTTCGCGGCGACCAGCTTGCGCCCACGCCGCCAAGTGTCGAATATGACGATCAGCACTACCGCGATGGTCACCGGCAGCCAGCCGCCGTCGAGGAACTTGGTCGACGAGGCCGCGAACAGCCCAAGGTCGAGCAGGAGCAGCACGGCGTAGAGCGGCACCGCCCAGATCGGGTTCCAGCGCCAGACGCGAAACACCATGAAGCCGATCATCAGCGTCGTCAGCACCATCGTCGCGGTGACCGCGAGGCCGAACGCCGCTGCCAGCGCGCTGGAGCTGCGAAAGCCGAGGACGAGTGCGATGACGGCGATAAACAGCAGGATGTTGACACCGGGCGCGTAGACCTGCCCGCGCGAATGTTCGGACGTGTGGCGGATGTTGACGCGGGGGAGGTAGCCGAGCTGCACCGCCTGCTGCGTCACCGAAAAGGCGCCGCTGATGATCGACTGGCTGGCAATCACGGTCGCGAGCGCGGCAAGGACGAGCAGCGGCGGGAGGAGGGTAGGCGGCGCCATCCGGTAGAAGGGCGAATCGATAGCCGCCGGGTTTGCGAGGACCAGCGCGGATTGCCCAGCGTAGCAGAGCAGCAACGCGGGCAGGGCCAGCCACAGCCAGGCGCGCGCGATCGCCGATCGCCCGAAATGGCCCATGTCCGCGTAGAGCGCCTCCGCCCCCGTCACTGCGAGCACGACGGTGCCCAATGTGAAGAAGGCGCGGACCGGATCGGCCAGGAAGAAGCTCGCGGCATAAGCGGGATTGGCGGCCGCGATCACCTGCGGATTGCCGACGATCTGGATCGCGCCGAGCACGCCGATGGTGACGAACCAGACCAGCATCACCGGGCCGAACAGCGTACCGACGACGTGCGTGCCGAAGCGCTGGATCGCGAACAGCGCGACGATGATCGCGAGCGTGATCGGGATCACCAAATCGCCGAAGGTCGGGCTGAGCAGCGTCAGGCCCTCGACCGCCGAGAGAATGGAGATCGCCGGCGTGATGATCGCATCGCCATAGAACAGCGCGGTCGCGGTCAGCGCCGCGCCGGCGATCCAGGGCAACGCCGGCGAGCGGCTCGCGATCCGCTGGATCAGCGCGAGCAGCGCGAAGCTGCCGCCCTCGCCACGGTTGTCGGCGCGCATCGTCACGAACACGTATTTGACCGTGACGACCAGGATCAGCGCCCAGACCAGCATCGACAGCACGCCGAGCACGTGGAACTGGTTGAGTGGCAGCTTGTGGTGGCCGATGAAGCTCTCTCGAAAGGCGTAGAGCGGACTGGTGCCGATGTCGCCGAAGACGACGCCGGTGGCGCCGAGCATCAGCTTCACGGTCGGCTTCGGGCGAGTGC
>CAXTNG010000333.1:0-3956 GCA_964245475.1 uncultured Sphingomonas sp.
GTCCATGACGGCCTCGTCCTGCCGCGTCAGTTCGGCGAAGCGGTCTTCGGCGGCGCGGACCTCGTCTTCCAACGCGCCCACCCGCCAGAAGTCCAGCCCCAGGCGCTCGGCCGTCACCGGCGCACTCGCCGCCGCCACCATCCCGGCCAGCGACGAGATCCTAAGCAGCGCCAACAACCCCAGCCAGACGAGCGCATAGACCAGCCCGCCCGGCCAGGCGAGCCCGAGCGCCACGCCCATCAGCGTCGCCACGCCCTTGCCGCCCTTGAAGCGCAGCCACACGGGGTAGCAATGGCCGAGAAACGCGCCGATCCCGGCGAGCCCGCCCATCCCTGGCGAAAGCCATTCGGCAAGCAGCACCGCCGCCAGACCCTTGCCGACATCGAGCAGCAGCGTCGCAGCCGCCAGACCCTTGCGCCCCGTCCGCAGGACGTTGGTGGCGCCGATGTTGCCCGATCCGATCGTCCGGAGGTCGCCCGCGCCCGCCAGCCGCGTCAAGATGACCCCGAACGGGACCGAGCCAAGCAGATACCCGGCGGCCAGCGCAAGCACCGGCGCAATCCAGAGGACTTCTGCGCGCAACCTTGGTCTTCTCCCCCGTTGGCGGGGTGTAAGCTAGCACAGGCGTGGGTGCCTACAAACTGTATCAAGCTTGCCGGGGACCGCCGCCGCGCTTAGCGGCGCCGACGTGACGGATGCGCGGCCGATCCTGTTCTTCGATTCCGGTGTCGGCGGCCTGTCCATTGTGCAGCCGGCACGCCTTGCGGTGCCGCAGGCGCGCTTCGTCTACGTCGCGGACTCCGCCGGTTTTCCGTATGGCACGCGGAGCGAGGCGGAGATCGCCGTGCGGGTGCCCGCGCTACTCGGGCGGCTCGCCGAGCGCTTCCGTCCGCGGCTGATCGTGATCGCGTGCAACACCGCCTCGACTATCGCGCTGCCTGCGGTGCGCGCGGCGTTGAACGTGCCGGTGGTCGGCACGGTGCCCGCGATCAAGCCCGCCGCCGCGATGAGCGGCACGCGCACGATCGGCGTGCTCGGCACCGAGGCTACGGTGCGCCAGGCCTATGTCGACGACCTCGCCTCCCAGTTTGCCACGGATTGCCGGGTGATCCGCCACGGCTCCGCCGCGCTGGTCGAATTGGCCGAGGCGAAGCTGCGTGGCGAGGCTACCGCGTCCGACGACTACCGCGCGGTACTTGCCGGGCTGTTCGGCCAACCGGGCGGCGAGGCGATCGACGTGGTGGTCAACGCCTGCACCCATTTTCCGCTGGTCGGAGCCGAGCTCGCCGCCGCGACGCCTCGCGCGGTGCGCTTCGTCGATGGCGGGGCGGGCATCGCCCGGCGTATCGCGGCGCTTACCGACGGGCAGGACTGGGCGGACGCGCGCGAGGCGGACGTGGCGGTGTTCACGCGGCTCGGCGAACGCGAGGCGGCGCTGGCGCCTGCGCTCGCCGAGCGGGGCTTTGCGGCAGTGCAGCAGCTGTAGGCTTGTCCGGGCATCGGAATGCCGTAAGGGAGCGCGCGACCGACGAAGGGACATCGATGCCGCACCACAGGATCGCCCGCTGATGGCCCGGCCCGATGCGTGGCGCGCGGACCCTGCCGCCTATCCGCACGGCATCTCGATCCAGACGCGCTTCCAGGACCTCGACCCGCTCGGCCACATCAACAACGTGGCGATGGCGGCGATGTTCGAGGCGGCACGGGTGCGGTTCAACCATGCGCTGGGGTTGATGCGCTTCCGTGGGCACCGCTGGCTGATCGCCCAGGTCCGGATTGACTACCTGGCCGAGGGGCATCATCCCGAGGACATCGAGATCCGCTCAGGCATCGCCGATATCGGCAACCGCAGCTGGCAGATCCTCGCCGCCGCCTTCCAGGGCGGCCATGCGGTCGCGACGAGCGACACGGTGCTGGTGATGGAACGCCAATCGGGCGCGAACAGCCTGCCCGCGGAGTTCCGCGAGGCGTTGGAGCGCTGCCGGATGAAGCGACTTTAGATCAGTCGAACCCGCGCTCCAGAAAGCGCTCCGCCACCGCACAGTGCATGGCGACGCCCCGCGCCATCACCGCCTCGTCGACCGTCATCCGCGTGTTGTGCAGCGGTGGGTTGCTCGCTGGGTCGGTGCCCTGCGGCGCCACGCCGATGAACGCCATCGCGCCGGGCACGTCGCGCAGGACGTAGCTGAAGTCCTCGCCGCCCATCATCGGCGCCTTCATGGTCGCATATTCGGCGCCGATCGCCGCTGCGCAGGCCTGCACCACGTCGATCGCGCGCGGGTCGTTCATCGTAACCGGATAGCCGTCGTCGATCCACGTCTCGGCCGTCGCGCCATGTGCCGCGGCGATGTTCGTCACGATGCGATCTAACGCCTTGAACATCAATGCGCGGGTTGGTTCGGACAGAGTGCGCAGCGTGCCGAGCAACTCGGCCGTGTCGGGGATGATGTTGTGCGCGCCGCCGTCGGCGCGCAGCGCGGTGATCGAGAGCACCGCCGGGTCCTGCACGGGCACCCGGCGCGCGATGAAGGTCTGGAGCGCGAGGACGATCTCGCAGGCTATCGGCAGCGGGTCGATGTTCTCGTGCGGCATCGCAGCGTGCCCGCCGCGGCCGGTGATCCGCGCGTGCACCGTGTTCGCCGAGGCGAGCAGCGGGCCGGGACGGCTCACCACGTGGCCCGACGGCATGTTGGGCGAGATATGCAGCGCGAACGCGGCTTCCGGCCGGGCGACGTCGAGCAGCCCGTCCTCCATCATGAAGCGCGCGCCGTGATGCCCCTCCTCGCCCGGCTGGAACATGAACACGATCGTGCCCGGCAGGCTCTCGCGCCGCGCGCTGAGCGCCTTGGCCGCGCCGACGAGCATCGCGGTGTGCGTGTCGTGGCCGCAGGCGTGCATCATGCCGGCGTTCTTCGAGGCGAAGGGCAGCCCGGTGTCCTCGGGCATCGGCAGCGCGTCCATGTCGCCGCGGAGCAGGACGGTGCGGCCGTTGCTCCCTGCGTCCCCCCTGCCGCCGCGCAGGATCGCGACGAAGCCGGTAGTCGAACGGCTGTCGTGGATCTCCAGCGGCAAGCCGGCAAGCGCCGCCTTGGCCTTCTCGGTCGTGCGCGGGCAGTGCAGCCCGATCTCCGGATCGGCATGGATCGCGCGGCGCAGCGCAACCGTGTCGTCGAGGACGGACTCGCCGATCGCGGTCCAGTCGGTGGCGGCGGCAAAATCGAGGGTCATGGGAGAGCTCCTTGCCTCCGCTTCTACCGTCCCCGCAGCAGGTTGCCCAGCACACTCCGGGCGATCGTGCCGATCAGCCCGCCGCCCGATCCGCCACCGCGGCGCGAGGTGCCGAACACCTGCTTGCCGATCTCGTTGGCGACCTGCCGTCCGACAGTCGACGAGGCAGCACGCGCGGCGGAGGTTGCCATCTTATTCCAGGGCGAGTTCGCCGCTTCATGCTCGGCGGCGCGCTGCGCGGCGAGGTCGGCCTTGGCTTGCGCCGCCTGCACTTTCGCCGCTTCCTTCGCGGCCTGGGCGTCGGCCTTCGCCTGGACGGCCGCGGCCTTCTCCGCGTCGCTTGCGGCCCGAGCCGCGGCAGCGGCGGCGGCCGACTCGGCGGTCTTCGCGGCGAGCAGCTCCTCTGCCGACTCCCGATCGACGAGCGTGTCGTATTAGTCGCCGATCGCGTCCGTCTCGATCAGCGTCTTGCGCTCGGCCGACGTGACCGGGCCGACACGGCTGCCGGGCGGCGCGATCAGCGTGCGCTCGACCGGTGAAGGCGAGCCGTCGGGCTGGAGCAGTGACACCAACGCCTCGCCGACCTTCAGCTCGGTGATCGCGGTGGCGACATCGACGCCAGCGTTGGCGCGGAAGGTCTCGGCAGCGGAGCGCACGGCCTGCTGGTCGCGCGGCGTGAAGGCGCGCAGTGCGTGCTGGAGGCGATTGCCGCGCTGCCCGGCGACCTG
>CAXTNG010000334.1:0-3950 GCA_964245475.1 uncultured Sphingomonas sp.
TAGCAATCCAGTACACCGTCACCCCGGCCTTGTGCCGGGGTCCAGCGTACCGCACGTGATGAGGCAAGAGGCTCAAGCCGAACCGCTCGCGGAACCCTGGACACCGGCACGGAGGCCGGGGTGACGGTAGGGTGTTGCTTCAGCCGTCTAACTTGACCCAGCGCGATAGGTGCTGGGCGAACGGACATTGGGTTTCATCTGAGCGCAGTCTATGATCGCCGTGGAGGAGACATCCCATGCTGCTGTTCTTGGCGTTCGCCCTGCAAGCCGCCGTGCACGTCGCGCCGCCGATGCCGGAGGGGCACGTCCACGCCGGGCCGACGCTCAAGACCTGCCCGATCGCAGGCGTGATCCCCAAGGGC
This sequence comes from uncultured Sphingomonas sp., assembly GCA_964245475.1. Lineage (GTDB taxonomy): Bacteria > Pseudomonadota > Alphaproteobacteria > Sphingomonadales > Sphingomonadaceae > Sphingomonas. The sequence continues at coordinate 363 of CAXTNG010000334.1, forward strand.
CTCGAAGGCTGGCGGAGCATGACGCCGGTCGCGGCCGGCAAGACTCCGGCGGCGATCGCCGTCGGGAAGGGCACGCGCGCGACCCTGCTGCCGTCCGCGGACGTGACCTATCCGCTCGCCCCCGCCAAGCCGGGCCCGGCAGGCACCAGTGGCGGCGTCTTCGCCTTCGAGGTGACGCGTCCCGGCCGCTACCGCGTGGCATTGGGCGCGGGCGCGTGGATCGACGTGGTCCAGGGCCGCAAGGCGCTCGAGTCCAAGGCGCACAGCCACGGCCCGGATTGCTCGCCCGTCACCAAGATGGTCGACTTCGATCTCGCCCGCGGCCGTTACCTGCTGGAGGTCGCGGGTAGCCCGACGCCGACGCTCGGGCTGATGGTGGCGAAGGTCGGGTAAGGGGTGTTCAGCGGCTGAGCGCTGCAGCGGGTGGCTACACCCGCTCCACCGCGTTCACCGCATCCGCTGCGCGCAGCGCCGCCATCAGGCGCATCAGCTGCTGGAGATCGTGGACCTCCAGGTCGACGGTATTGGTGTGGAAGGCGGTGTCGCGGTTGTCGAGGCGGAGCTGGACGATGTTCGCCTTGTGTTGGCCGATGATCGTCGCGATCACGCCCAATGCGCCCGGCTCGTTGCGGACCTCGATCGAGATGCGTGCGACCGCGCCCTCGGTCTCGCCCCACGACACGTCGACCCAGTCGGTCTCCGTTTCCGAACGCTCCGCAAGTTCGCCGAGCACCGCGCAGTCGATCGCATGGACCTCGATCCCCGCGTCGGGCCGGCGCAGCCCGACGATGCGGTCGCCGGGGATCGGGCGGCAGCAGCCGGCAAGGTCGTAGGCGACGCCGGGGGTGAGCCCCTTGATCGAGATTGCGCTTTTCTGCGGCGCCAGCGCGTGGAGCACGTCGCCGCCCGCCGATCCCGGCATCAGCGCTTCCATCACCTGCGCGTCCGACAGCGTCCGCCGCGCGATCGCGACCATCAGCGCCGCCTCGTCCGCCAGCTTGAGCCGCCTGAGGGCATGCTGGAGCGCGTCCTGGCCGAGCTGCGCGGGCAGGCGGTGGACGATGTCCTCGTAGAGCTTGCGCCCGAGCTTCAGCTGCTCGTCGCGTTCGGTGTGGCGCAGGTGGCGGCGGATGCCGGCGAGCGCCTTGCCCGTGATCGCGAAGTTGAGCCAGTTGGGCTGCGGCGTCTGGCCCTTGGAGCGCAGGATCTGCACCTGGTCGCCATTCTCGATGATCGTCTTGAGCGGCACCACGCGCCCGTTGATCTTCGCGCCGACAGACTGGTCGCCGAGGTCAGTGTGGACGGCATAGGCGAAGTCTACCGGGGTCGCGCCCTTGGGCAGCTGGATCAGCTCGCCCTTGGGAGTGAAGGCGAAGATGCGATCCTGGTACATCGCCATCTTGGTGTGCTCGAGCAGCTCCTCCGGCGAGGCGGCGGTGTCGAGGATCTCGACGAGGTCGCGGATCCAACTGGTCTGGTGCCCGGCCTTGACCTTGTCCTTGTAGGCCCAGTGCGCGGCGACGCCGAACTCGGCCTCGGCGTGCATCTCGGGCGTCCTGATCTGGATCTCGACGCGTGCATTGTCGGCGTGGATCACCGACGTGTGCAGCGACCGGTAGCCGTTGCGCTTGGGCGTCGAGATATAATCCTTGAACCGCCCCGGCACCATCGGCCAGCGCCGGTGGATGAAGCCCAACGCACGGTAGCAGTCGTCCACCGTCGGCACGATCACCCTAAACGCCATGATGTCGCTCAGCTGCTCGAAGCTGATGTGCCGCTCGGCCATCTTGCGCCAGATGGAGTAGGGATGCTTCTCGCGCCCCTCGACCTCTGCCTTGATCTTGTGACGGCCGAGCAGGAGCTGGAGGCCGGAGCCGATCTTGGCGATCCTGTCGCCACCGCCGGTCTTCAACTGCTCCAGCCGGCGGGTGATCGACTGATAGGCTTCGGGTTCGAGCTGCTGGAAGGCGAGCGTCTGCATCTCCTTCATGAACTCGTACATGCCGATCCGCTCGGCGAGCGGCGCGTAGATGTCCATCGTCTCGCGCGCGATGCGCTTGCGCTTGTCGAGGCTCTTGATGTGGTGAAGCGTGCGCATGTTGTGCAGCCGGTCGGCGAGCTTGACCAGCAGCACGCGGATGTCGTCCGACATCGCCAGCAGGAATTTGCGCAGGTTCTCCGCCGCGCGCTCGCTCTCAGTCTGCGCCTCGATCTTGCTGAGCTTGGTGACGCCGTCGACGAGCCGCGCGACGGAGGACCCGAAGACGCGCTCGATCTCCTCGGGCGTGGCGACCGTGTCCTCGACCGTATCGTGCAGGATCGCCGTCGCGATCGTCTCGTCGTCGAGGTGGAGATCGGTCAGGATGCCCGCGACCTCGATTGGGTGGCTGAAATAGGGGTCGCCCGACGCGCGCTTCTGCGAGCCGTGCGCCTGCAGCGAGAAGACATAGGCGCGGTTGAGCAAGGCCTCGTCGGCCTGCGGATCGTAGTCGAGGACCCGATCGACGAGTTCATATTGCCGCAGCACGCATCCTCAATGGGGTGCCGTGCTGCGGCAATGCAACATTATACTGGCGTTATTTGGCGGCGACCGCCTGAGGTGTGGCTTTCGCGTTGCATTTGGCAAGGCCGTCGGCATCGAGATCCTTGCCGTCGGCGGAGAAGCTGGCGAGCGGCCCGACCTCGTCGGCGAGCAGGCGGCAGAGGATCGCCGGCCGCTCGGGCGCGCGGTTGGCGAGATAGGTCGAGCCGCGTGCGTGCCACAGCGTCGAGCGCGTCACGACCGAAGTCTTGGCCGGCGTGGCGGCGGGCGTTGCGACATAATAGGCCGGCACTTGGGCGAGCGCGGCGGCAGGGGCGAGCAGGGCGGCGACGACAGCAGCGGTGGGGAGGAAGGACTTCATGGCAGACACTCCGATTCGAGTTTCTGATTGCTACCTATGCGAGTCCGTTGCAGGTTGCAACTAGAAACTTATATCCGTTTGGGGGTGTACGGAAATTGAAGTAGAAGATGCTGGTGACTGGGAATGAGCGAATGATCGAACTGCACGAGATGCTGGCCGAATGTCCCCTGCCCAAAGCTCTCGAATCGATGGGTGAGCGCTGGTCGTTCCTGATCTTGCGCGCAGCATTCAACGGGCTCCATCATTTCGAGGATTTTCAGTCGCAGCTCGGCATCGCCCGCAACATCCTCGCCAACCGGCTGGCACGGCTGGTCGAGAACGGTATCATGGAACGAGCGCCGCTGCCGACGGACCGGCGCAAGATCGCCTACAAGCTGACCGACAAGGGCCACGCGCTACTGCCGACCATGGTCGCGCTGCGGCAATGGGGCGAGCGGTGGGAAACCGGGGTGCCGGCCTTCCCGGTGCTGGTCGACGCGCGCGACCGCAAGCCTATTCAGCTTGTGTCGGTGATCAGCCACGACGGCCGGGTGCTCTCGAAGCACGACCTGCTGTGGGCACTGCCGGGGGATGTCGCGCGCGACGAGCCGGAGACCATGGCGGCGGAGTAGCTGCTCCTCCCCGGAACGGGGAGGGGACCAGCCGCAGGCTGGTGGAGGGGCTCTCCACCAGCGATGCCCTGTGA
>CAXTNG010000335.1:0-3947 GCA_964245475.1 uncultured Sphingomonas sp.
GCTCAGGACGTCGTCGTCGAGCGTGCCCGGCTGACGTCGATCCGGTCGCGTTCCTTCTTGAACGCGGCCAGCGCCTCGCCGGTGAGCGGCGGTGCCGCGTCGGTCTGGACTTTCATCGCGTCAACAGCCTCGCCATCGATGTGTAACTCGTAGTGGAGATGCGGCCCGGTCGAGCGCCCGGTCGTGCCGACCTTGCCGATCTCCTGCCCCTGCGTCACCCGCGCGCCGGGCTCGATGCCGGGCATGAACATGCTCTGGTGCAGGTAGTAGGTCTCCCACCCATTGTCGTGCTTCAGGATGGTGAGATTGCCGTTCGGCCCCTTCATCGCCGCCCATTCGACGACGCCGTTGCCGCTGGCGTAGATCGGTGTGCCGATCGGCGCGGCGAAGTCGGTGCCCTTGTGCAGCTTCATGTAGCCGAGCACCGGATGGATGCGGAAGCCGAAGCCGGAGGACACGCGCGCCGCCTCTACGGGCGTGCGCATCAGCGCGCGCTTGACCGAATTGCCGTCGCTGTCGAACCAGCCCGCCTCTGCCCCCGGCGGCGTGAAACGGTATACCGCGGATGCCTTGGTGCGGGTGGAGAGCGCGGAATAGAGCAATCTGGGGGGGCCGACTGGGTGCCCGTCACGGTCGACCGGCTGCTCGTAGGCCGCCTCGAACGCGTCGCCCTTGCGCACCTCGCGCTGGAAGTCGAAGTCGAAGGCAAGCGCACCGGCGAGCGCCGCATCGCCGAGCGTCAGCAGGAAGCCGCCGATCCCAATCGCGGCACCAAGCGCCAGCCACGGCATCGTGCGGGTGCCGCCCTCCCCGCGGCGCCCGGCGAGACGGCGCCCGGCGATCGCGACGAGCGCGAGTGCGCCATAGAGGACCAGCGCGAACGCCGTCTCCTGCACCGCCGGCGACCAACCGGTGAGCGCGGTGCCGAGCGGCGCCGCGATCACCATCGCTCCGAACACGACCGCGGCGCACGCGATGACCGCGGCGATCAGGACGGGAACCGGCCGCTCGGCCAGCGTCACCGGCTGGCGACCTGCTGTGCCGGTGCGGGCGGCGACAGCATCGACTTGGACGCGTCGCCGACCAGGAAATATGCACCCCAGTAATACGGATGCGAGGTCGCGGGGCGCTTCATCGCCTCGATCTGCGCATCGCGGAGCGCGGCGCCGATGCTCTCGGTGCGTCCCTGCGCATAGAAGGTGCGGATGAATTCGTCGCTCGACTGGACCGCGGGCACCTTCCAATAGGTCGCGAGCACCGCGCGCGCGTTGGCGGTGATGAATGCGCGCACCAGCCCGTCGAGCGTCGCGCCCGATTCGTCCTGCCCGCCCAGGCGCCCGCCGACCCCCGACACGCCCGCCGCGGTCTCGCAGGCGGACAGCACGACCAGGTTCGCGTCGAGGCGCAGCGCGGCAATCTCGGAGAAGCTCAACAGCCCGTCGGACGGCGCCTCCCCGCCCTGGGGTGGAGCAAGCGTCGTCACCAGCGCCGGCGGCACCCGCAGGCAGCCCGCCTTGGTCTCGGGCAGCCCGTGCGTGGCGAAGTGGAGCACCTGATACCGGGCGAGGTCGCCCCGCGTGCTCTCCGCCAGCACCGCCCGGTCGCTGAACGCCGCGCCGGTGATCTCGGGCGCGTTGGGCACGCCGAGCGCGGCCGCCGCGAGCTTGATCTCCGCGGCGCTGACCGGCTGGTTGGCGTTCATGATCCCGGCGAGCTCGGCATAGCTGACATCGCAGCCGGAGCCGAACTGGACCCGCATCGCCGCCTGCGCGCCGAGCTCGCTCGCACGCGCATTCTCGCCGAAGCCGATGAACGGATCGGGCGCACGCGATGGCGCCAGCGCCCGCGCGATCAGGAAGGAGCGCGGCGACAGCGCGCCGGTGATCTCCGCGCGGCCTGCCAGGAAGTTGACGTTGCTCAGGTCGTTCGGTGCCGCCTTGCGCGAGGCGACGTAGCGCCTGACGCTGTCGAGATCGGTGACGAGCACGCCCGCGGGCAGATTGGCGAGCGGGCCCGACGGGTCGATCACCAGTGCCTTGGCGGCGAACACCGCCGGCCGCGCCGGGCCGGTGATCAGGTCGAACAGCGCATAGGACGCGGCGACGTCGAAGAACGGCAGCTTGCCGCTCTCGTCGCGGATCGAGTTGCGCACGCGCGCCGAGATCGCGCCGACCGTCGCCGCGGGGGCGCCAAGCGCATAGACATAGGCACGCTCGCCGTCGACGACGATGCCGAAGGCCCGGTTGCGCAGCTGGACGACCTTCAGATACGCTTCGCCCGCATGCAGGGCGGCGCGCAGCTCGGCGACCTTGACCGGCGCGTCGTCGGTGACGCGGAAGCGCGGGTCGCCCGCCAGTTGCGCGTCGACCACCGCCAGCTTGGCTTCGGAGGCAAGCCGGTCCGCCTCCAGCGCCTCCAGCTTGTCCTGCGGCGCCGACGCGATCTCGTAGCGGAGGCGGATCACGGTGCGTTCGAGCTCGGCGCGGTCGCGAACCTTGGCAGCGGTCGGACCGTCGGCGGTGACGATCCGCTGGAGCTGGGCGATCTGGCGCGCCACTGTCGGCTCGCCGACCGATTGCAGCGCGCGGAAGAAGCGCTCCGCATTCTCCGCCGACGGCGTCTTGGCGTCCGTCGCGGCGAGCAGGTCGAGATAGACCTCCATCGCCGCGGGCACGATGTTGCCCGAGGCGCCCGACGCGATCAGCGTGTCGGTCGCGTCGGCGAAGTCGGAGAGCACGCGCGCCCGATCGACCTTGGGCACGCGGGCGAGCAGCGAAGCGCGCTCCAGCTCGGTCTCCGCGACCATCGGTCCGCCCGCATTCGCGGTCACGCTGGTGACGATGGTCGCGGGGCCGACGCGGACGCTACGCGGCAGGTCGAGCGGACAGGCTTTGCCGTCGGCGACGGGAACGTCCTGCAGCGTCGCGAGCGCGCAGTCGAAAGCGTGTACCGATTCGGCCAATTTGCCGTCGCGCGCGGCAAGACGGCCGTATTGGCGCTGCACCCGCGCCTTGAGGGCCGCCACCGACGAGGCCGGCACGGCGCGTTGGAGCTGGTCGACCGAGACCAGTCCTTCGTCGAGCGCCTTGCGCGCGCCGGTGACGTTGTTGATCGACAGATAGGCGACGCTGCGCGCCCAGCTGCGCTGCGCCTCGAGCAGCAGGCGCGAGAGCTGCGCGGCGTCGGTGCTGGTCAGCGCGGCGCGCACGCCACTTCGCGGCGGCGGCTGGTTCAGCGCGGCCAGCGTCGCCGGGTCCTTGAGCGGCTCGTTTGCCACCTGTGCCGTGCCGAGCAGCGCCAGCGCGGCGGCAAACTGGCGCCGGTTGATCGCATCCTGGCCGCGATAGGTCGCCTGCTTAGCCTGCAGGAACGCCGCGCGATCGACGCCTGGCTGGCTCGCGATCAGCGTGTTGCCGCGGTCGAAATGGTCGCTCGCCGCGTCGAACTGGCCGATGTTGGAGTCTGCTAGGCCCCCTTCCAGCTCCAGCTCGGCGCGGATCAGCGGCGGCGTGTCGGAGGCGAGGCGGCTGAGCACATCGTTGAGCAACCGCGAGGCCTCGACATATTGGCCGCGGTGGTTGAGCGCGATGCCCGCCTGGAGCAGGGCCGCGGGATCGACATCGTTGCCAGTGACGCGGGCGAGCGCAGGAGTGGGCGCAGCGGCGAGTGCGGCGAGATCCACCGAAGGCTTGATCGAGACGTCTGCGTTGGGCACCGCGCCGCCCGCAGCCACCGTCCGCATCGCGCCCTCCAGCGGGCCGAACGCGGTGGCGAGCGCGACGCCGGTGTAGAGGTAGCCGTCGCGCGAGACCTGCAGTCGGATCACCGGCAGCGCCAGGCGCGTGTGCAGCCACGGCAAGGCGCCGGTCGCAGCCCCCAGGCCGAGTGCCGCCCACGCCGGCCACGGCGGCGCCGCTCGAGCTGTCGGTGTCCGCTCGTTCGCCACC
>CAXTNG010000336.1:0-3945 GCA_964245475.1 uncultured Sphingomonas sp.
ACTTCGCACAAGGAGGATTTGCCCATGACCCGACCGCGTCCGCCCGTCTGGTTCTGGATCGTCGCGATCCTGCTGCTGCTGTGGGGACTGTCCGGCGTGTTCGCATGCGTCCAGCAATGGCGGCTGGGGCCGGAGGCGATGGGGCCGGCGACGAATTACGACCGGATACTCTATGCGCGCATCCCGGCGTGGTACAATCTGGTCTACGCGGTTGCGACCGTCGGCGGGATGCTGGCGGCGGTCGCGCTACTGGCGCGCAGCCGATGGGCGGAGACGCTGTTCGTGGTGTCGCTGATCGCTGTGGTCGTGATGTTCGGCTGGCTGTTCGCTGCGACCGACATCATCGCGGTGAAGGGGCCGGCCACCGTCCTGCCCTTCCCAATCTTCATCGCGGCGGTGGCCGCCTTCGGAATCTGGCTGTCGCGGCTCGCGCGGCAGCGAGAGTGGATCGCGTGACCGCTCGCGGCTAGAGCGGCGTCATGTCGACCACCTACACGCTCGATACCGCGACCAGCCGCGCGAACCCCACGCCGGCGCCGCTCAAGCGGCTGACTGTGCCCGCGATCCGCAAGGCGAAGGGCGGTACGCCGCTGGTGATGCTGACCGCGTACACGGTGCGGACCGCGCAGCTGCTCGACCCTCACTGCGACCTGCTGCTGGTGGGCGACAGCCTGGGGCAGGTGATCTACGGCCTGCCTTCCACCGTGCCGGTCACGCTGGAGATGATGGCCGCGCACGGCGCTGCGGTGGTGCGCGGCAGCTACCATGCGGTGGTGATCGTCGACATGCCGTTCGGCAGCTACGAGGCCAGCCCGGAGAAGGCGTTCGAGAGCGCGGCGTGGCTGCTCAAGCAGACCGGCGCGGCAGGGGTGAAGCTGGAGGGTGGCGAAGCGATGGCGCCGACCGTCCGCTTCCTCAGCGAGCGCGGCATTCCGGTGATCGCCCATATCGGGCTGACGCCGCAGGCGGTGAACGTGCTCGGCGGCTACGGAGCGCGCGGGCGGAGCGATGCGGAAGCGGGCAAGATCGCCGCCGACGCGCGGGCGCTGGACGAGGCGGGAGCCTTTGCGATGGTGATCGAAGGCGTGGTCGAGCCGATCGCGATCGCCATCACGCGCGCGGTATCGTGCCCGACGATCGGCATCGGCGCGTCGGCGGAGTGCGATGGGCAAGTGCTGGTCGCGGAGGACATGCTGGGCCTGTTCGAGCGGGTGCCACGCTTCGTGAAGCGCTTCGACGACCTCGCGGCGCGCATCTCGGCGGCGGCGGAGACCTATGCCGGTGAGGTGCGCGCCCGCGCTTTTCCGACCGCGGACCAGACCTACGCTCTCAAAGGCTGACCCGCTTCCGTTTTCACCGCGGCGCGGCTAAGGCTCGCGCTTTCCCGATACCGGAGCCGGTCTTGGCGCTTACCCCTGCGAACAACGAAGCCTTTTTCCGCGAGGTCGACGAGGAGCTGCGCCGCGACCGCGCGACGCGACTGTGGAAGCAATGGGGCGTGTGGATCGTTGCCGCAGTGATCGCGGGACTCGCGGCGTTCGGCGGGTGGATCTACTGGCAGCACCATCAGGCGGAGGCCGCGGGTGCGCAGGGCGAGCAGTTGCAGGTCGCGTATGACGCGCTGGCCGCGGGCAATCCCAAGGCCGCCGAGGCGCCGCTGGCGACGCTGAAGCAGTCGGGCGGCGACGGCTATCGCGCGCTCGCAGCGTTCACGCAGGCGGATATCCTGCTCCAGAAGAACGACGCCAAGGGTGCCGCGGCCAAGTTCGCGAGCGTTGCGGGCGACACCTCGCTGGCGCAGCCGTTCCGCGACCTGGCGCTGATCCGCCAGACCAGCGCCGAGTTCGACACGGTCAAGCCGCAGGTCGTCGTCGATCGCCTGCGCCCGCTGGCGGTGCCCGGCGGGGCGTGGCTGGGCAGTGCGGGCGAGCTGCTCGGGGCTGCCTATCTCAAGATGGGCAAGCGCGCCGAGGCGGGGCAGGTGTTCGGCCGCATATCGCGCGACAAGGACGTGCCCGAGTCCATCCGTCAGCGCGCGGTGCAGCTTGCGGGCACGCTCGGCGACGGCAATCAAGGATCGACCAAGTGATGAAGCAGTTCCGCGGCCCCGTGATGGTCGCCGCGCTGATGGCGCTTTCCGCGTGCGGTGTCTTCAAGGGCGGAGGCAAGAAGACCCCGACGGTCGGCAACCGCGTGCCGATCCTCGTGTCGGAGAACGGCGTCGAGGCCGACAAGACGATCGCCGACGTGACGGTGACCCTGCCTGCGCCAGCAGTCAACGATGCCTGGGCTCAGCCGGGCGGCAATGCAGCCAAGTCGATGGGGCAGCTCGCGCTCGCCGACAGCCCGGCGCGCATCTGGGCCGCGAGCATCAACGGCGGGTCGAACCGCGAGCGGCTCGCAGCGGCACCGGTGGTCGCCGACGGCAAGCTGTTCGTGGAGGATGTCGATGCAACGGTGCACGCCTTTGCCGCCGACAGTGGCGCGAAGCTGTGGTCGGTCGCATTGCCCGAGAACGACGCGAACAAGCAGGCGCGCTTCGGCGGCGGGGTGAGCTGGGACGACAACAAGGTCTATGCGACCGACGGCCTTGGCGAGGTCGTCGCGCTGAACGGAGCGGACGGCACAATCGTGTGGCGCGCCAAGCCGGGCGGGCCGTTGCGTGGCGCGCCTACGGTGGCGAATGGTGTCGTCTATGTGCTGAGCCAGGACAACCAGCTGTTCGCGCTCGGCCAGAACGACGGCAAGACCCAGTGGAGTCAGTCGGCGACACTGGAGACTCAGGGCGTGTTCGGCGTGGCTGCCCCTGCGGCGAGCGCGGGATCGGTGGTGGCGGGCTTCTCGAGCGGAGAACTCAATGCCTATCGCTACGAGAACGGACGGGTGCTGTGGCAGGACGCGCTCAGCCGCACCTCCATCACCACCTCGGTGTCGAGCGTGGCGGACATCGACGCCGACCCGGTGATCGACGGCGGCCGCGTCTACGCGGTCGGGCAGGGGGGGCGCATGGTGGCGCTGGAGCTGTCGACTGGCCAGCGGCTGTGGGAGCAGAATTTCGCAGGCATCTCGACGCCGTGGATCGCGGGCGAGTGGCTGTTCGTGGTGACCGACGACGCGCGGCTGGTCTGCCTGTCGCGAGCGAACGGCAAGGCACGATGGATTTCGCAGCTGCCGCACTACCGCAAGGAAAAGAAGAAGTCGGGCCCGATCACCTGGTACGGCCCGGTGCTGGCCGGCGGGCGGTTGGTGCTGACCAACTCGCGCGGAAACATCGTCTACGCGAACCCGGGCGACGGCGCGGTGCAAGCGACGGTGGAGACCAAGCAGCCGTTCGCGCTGCCCCCGGTGGTGGCGAGCTCGACGCTGTTCGTGCTGGATCAGAAGGGGCGGATCAGCGCGTATCGTTAATTCCCTCTCCCGATGGGAGAGGGAGGGAGCGCCGCAGGCGCGGAAGGGTGAGGGTGACGCAGTGTGCGCACTCACCCTCACCCCGCGCCGCTACGCGGCTTGCCCCTCTCCCAAAGGGAGAGGGGTGAAGGTGACGTTCTTCACTTGATCAGCTACGGGGTCCCATGCCCAAGCTCCCCGTGGTCGCGATCGTCGGCCGGCCCAACGTCGGCAAGTCGACGCTGTTCAACCGCCTGGTCGGCAAGAAGCTGGCGCTGGTCGACGACCGGCCGGGCGTGACGCGCGACCGGCGGGAGGGCGACGCGAACCTGCTCGGGCTCGACTTCCGGGTGATGGATACCGCCGGCTACGAGGACGAGGACGCGCAGGCGCTGCCCGGGCGGATGCGGCGGCAGACCGAAAGCGCGGTCGCCGAGGCCGACGTCGCGCTGTTTCTGGTCGATGCGCGTGCGGGCGTGGTGCCGATCGACGAGGAGATCGGGCGCTGGCTGCGCGGCTAGACTACGCCGGTGGTGCTCCCCGCCAACAAGTCGGAGG
>CAXTNG010000337.1:0-419 GCA_964245475.1 uncultured Sphingomonas sp.
CTGCAGCACGACGCGCCGGTCGCCGCCGCGTTCGCCGCCGGCCTGCGCGTGACCGGCCACGCGCGCGTGCTCACCCCGGATGCGGCCGACGCCGTCGCGGTTCGCCACCGCGACGCGGGCTTCGACGCCACCTCGCTGCATCTCGGCCACGGGCTGGAGGATGAGGCGGCCGGGCTGCATCTGGTCGAGGCGGTGGTGGAGGCCGCCGACCGGCGCGGCTACCCGCTATATGTCGAAACGCACCGCGCGACGCTGACGCAGGACATGGCGCGCACGCTCGGCCTGATCGAGCGCCTCCCCGAGCTGCGGCTCAACGCCGGCCTCGCCAACTGGTACACAGGCCTGGAGATGCCGTACGGCGACTTCGCGGCGCAGCTGGCGGCGTTGCGTGCGAACGTCGCCGAGTTCGGCATCCCCTA
>CAXTNG010000337.1:429-1319 GCA_964245475.1 uncultured Sphingomonas sp.
CGCTATATGCACGGGCGGATCGCCAGTTCGGGCGCGGTGCAGGTCGCGGTGCCGCGCGACGCGCCGCCGCCTCCCTTTGTGCAGCATTTCCGCGAGATGTGGACTTTGTGCGTCGAGGGCTTCCTCGCCAACGCCGCGCCCGGCGAAACGCTGATCTTCGCGCCCGAGCTGCTGCCGGCGGTGGTCGATACGCCGGACGGGCCGGTCGACGTGCATTATGCCCGGCTCGACCGCGACGGCGAGGAGGAGAGCGACCGCTGGGAGCAGGCGCTGCTGCTGTGCGCGATGATGCGCGAATGCTTCGCCGCCGCCCGGCCGGCGCATCGGGGAGACGACTAGTGGCGGTGGCACCGATCAGCGTGGAAGCGCGCGAAGGTGGCCCCGGTGGGGCAGGCCGCTTCGTCTATGCGGTGTCGGCGGCGGCGGCGATTTCGGGGTTGCTATTCGGCTTCGACATCGCTGTCATCAACGGCGCGATCATCCTGCTGCGCGCCGAGTTCCACCTGAGCAACGCGCAGATCGAATTGGCGGCGGGCAGCCTGCTGTTCGGCTGCGCGGTCGGGGCGGCGGGGGCCGGGTGGCTCAGCGACCGCTTCGGGCGGCGGCTGGTGATCGGCGCGGCGGCGCTGCTGTTCGCGGCCTCGTCGATCGGCGCTGCGATCCCGGCGACGCTCGACCAGTTCGTCGTCGCGCGCTTCATCGGCGGGCTCGGCATCGGCGCCGCCTCGGTGCTCGCGCCGATCTACATCGCCGAAGTCGCGCCGGCGGGCATTCGCGGCCGGCTGGTGAGTTTCAACCAGCTCGCGATCGTTGTCGGCATCCTCGCCGCCTATCTCGTCAACTGGGCGCTCGCCGGGTTCGGCAACACCGGCTGGCGGATGATGTTCGCG
>CAXTNG010000337.1:1329-3886 GCA_964245475.1 uncultured Sphingomonas sp.
CATCTGGACGCCCGAGAGCCCGCGCTGGCTGTGGCGCAAGGGGCGCGCGGCGGAGGCGCTCGCGGTGCTGCGCCGCACCGTCGGCCCCGCGCATGCCGAGGCCGAACTGGCGCAGATCGCCGGCGGGATCGAGGAACGTCAGGCGAGCTACGCCGCGCTGCTGCGCCCGCCCTACCGCGCGCGCGTGCTGCTCGCGGTCGCGCTGTCGGTGCTGGTGCAGCTGTCGGGCGTGAACGCCGTGCTGTTCTACGGCTCGGTCATTCTGAAGGATCAGGTCAACGGGCTCGGTGACCAGGCGGCGGTCGGGGCAAACGTGCTGCTGGGCGTGGTCAACTTGGCCGGCACGCTCGTCGCGCTGCGGCTGATCGACCGGGTCGGGCGCAAGCCGCTGGCGATCGCATCGGCGGTGCTGATGGCGGCGGCCGAGGCGATGCTCGCCTGGGCGTTCCACATGCCGAAGCCCGATCCGGCGGTCGTCGTGCCGTGCATGATGCTCGCGATCGGCGCGTTCGCGTTCGGGCTCGGCCCGTGCTTCTGGGTGATCGTCGCCGAGATCTTCCCCTCGGACGTGCGCGGGCGCGCGACGTCGGTGGCGGTGGTGGTGCTGTGGCTGGCGACGTTGCTGGTGACCGTCACGTTCCTGTCGCTGACCGACAGCATCGGCGCGAGCGGCACCTTCCTGCTCTATGCCGGCATGTGCCTGCTGTTCGGCGGCGCGGTCGGCTTCGGCATGCCCGAGACCAAGGGGCGGTCCCTCGAAGACATTGAAAGGTTCTGGAAATGAGTGAAGCGACCAGGCGGATGTTCATGGGGGCGGGTGCCGCCGCGATGGGCGCGGCGCTGATCCGGCCGAGCGGTCTGGCGGCACAGCTGATCGACCGCAGCGTGACCCGCGTCGTCACCTCGATCGACGTGCCGCTCCCGCTGATCGGCAGCGTCCGTCCGCGCGGCGTCGCCGAGATCGCCGGTTCGCCCTGGCTGCTCGGTTGCGAGACGCTCGACCGCGATTTTGCCGATTACGACGCGTACAAGGCCTATCTCGCGCCGCTCGGCATCAAGCGGCTGCGGATGCAGGGTGGCTGGGCGAAGACCGAGCGTGTGCGCGGCACATACGACTTCGCCTGGCTCGACCATATCGTCGAGGATGCGGTCGGGCGCGGGCTGATGCCGTGGTTGCAGACCTCCTATGGCAACCCGATCTACCCCGGCGGGGGCGGCGCGAACCTCGGCGCGGGGCTGCCCAAATCGGTCGAGGCGCTCGCGGCGTTCGACCGCTGGGTCGCGGCGATGGTCGCGCGCTACCGCGACAAGGTCTTCGACTGGGAGGTGTGGAACGAGCCCAATTTCGGCGACAACACCATCAACTCGCCCGAGGAGACCGCGGACTTCAACGTGCGCACCGCGCGCGTCCTGAAGCGCGCGCAGCCCACCGCGCGCATCGCCGGGCTCGCGCTCGGCCATTACGAACCGGCGTTCGTCGATCGCTTCTTCGACCGCGTCGCGAAACGGAAGGCGTTCGACCTGTTCGAGACGATGACCTACCACGATTATGCCTACAACCCCGACGACAATGTCGGGCACGTCCGCGCGATTCGCGCCTCGCTCGACCGCTATGCCCCGCGCGTGGCGCTGCGGCAGGGCGAGAACGGCGCCCCGTCGGCGGGCGGGGCCGGACGCGGGGCGCTGTGGGACTATCCGTGGAGCGAGCTGTCGCAGGCGAAGTGGGACACGCGCCGCATGCTGGGCACGCTGGGCATGGACATCGAATGCAGCGTCTTCGGCATCGTCGAGATGGCCTATACCGACGGGCCGATCAACAAGCTGAATTACAAGGGGCTGCTGAAGTCGGACGCGGCGCGGCGCGTCCTGCGCCCAAAGACCGCTTATTATGCGGTGCAGAACGTGGCGGCGATCTTCGACGACACGCTGGAGCGGATGCGCGACCTGCACCGAACATACAATGTGGCGTCCGGCGCGCCGCGCGCATGGTCCACCGGCACCGACCGCGAGATCGCGCTGTTCGGCTATCGCCAGCGCACCACCGGCAAGCAGATCTACAGCCTGTGGCTGTCCGATTCGATCCCCGGCGATTCCACTGTGCTCGCGCGGCACGAGGTGGCGATCGCGGGGGCGGACGTCGCGGAACCCGTCTGGGTCGATATCGTGACCGGCGCGGTCCACGCGATCCCGCCGGCGCAGTGGCGGCGCGAGGGCGCGGTGCTCCGCTTCCGCGACCTGCCGATCTACGATTCGCCGGTACTGATCGCGGATCGCGCGGCGATCGCGCTGGCATGATGTCGAGGCGTTTGCGGTTCGGTGCGTTAGTCCTGCTGGCGGCATCGGCCGCGCCGGCCGACGCGCGCGACGTGTATCTGCTGATGGGGCAGTCGAACATGTCGGGGCGCGGCGAGATCGCCGATCTGCCGCCCGAGCTGCGCGTTCCCGACCGGCATGTCGCGCTGTTCGGCAACGACGGCGTCTGGCGCATCGCGGCCGAGCCGCTCGACGATGCGCGCGCGCAGGTGGATGCGGTCTCGGCCGATCCCGACGCCGGCGT
>CAXTNG010000338.1:0-3883 GCA_964245475.1 uncultured Sphingomonas sp.
GTTGCCGATGTTGGCGTTGATCTTGACCAGGAAGTTGCGGCCGATCGCCATCGGCTCGCTTTCCGGGTGGTTGTTGTTGCTGGGGAGGATCGCGCGGCCGCGCGCCACCTCGTCGCGGACGAACTCGGGCGTGACGTGATCGGCGATCGGCACTGCCCAGCGCGGCGGCAGCGTCGACAGCAGCCGGTCCCGCGCTGCACGATCCAGTTTCCAGCCGACCGACATGCCGCGAGCGTCGCCCCGGCCACCGGCTTCGTCAAGCGGAGCATCGACGGCGAGCCGTTCTGTATCCTATCGCATGTCCGAAACGCCGTCCTACATCCGCAGCTCGGCGCCGTGCCTCGGCGCGGACTACGCTTATATGTGTGCGAGCGGCTCGGGATGCGCACGGCCCGATCGCGCCGCGTCTATTGAAGGATCGTCATGCCTCATCATCCGCTTCTGATTCTCGGCTCGGGCCCTGCCGGGTTCACCGCGGCAGTGTACGCCGCGCGGGCGAACCTGAAGCCGGTGCTGGTCACCGGGATCGCGCACGGCGGGCAGCTGACCACGACCACCGACGTCGACAATTGGCCGGCCGACGCCGACGGCGTGCAGGGCCCCGAGCTGATGGAGCGCTTCCAGCGGCATGCCGAGCGCTTCGGCACCGAGCTGATCTATGACCACATCCACACCGCGAAGCTGGAGCAGAAGCCGTTCGTGCTGGAGGGTGACAGCGACACCTACACCTGCGACGCGCTGATCATCGCGACCGGGGCCTCGGCGCAATATCTGGGGCTGCCGTCCGAGGAGGCGTTCATGGGCAAAGGCGTGTCCGCCTGCGCGACCTGCGACGGCTTCTTCTACCGCGGCCAGGACGTGGCGGTGGTCGGCGGCGGCAACACCGCGATGGAGGAGGCGCTGTACCTCTCCAACATCGCCAATCATGTGACGGTGATCCACCGCCGCGACCAGTTCCGCGGCGAGAAGATCCTGCGCGACAAGGTTGCCGAGAAGGCGGCTGCGGGCAAGATCACGGTCAAGTGGAACACGACGCTTGACGAGGTGCTGGGCGACGGCAGCGGCGTGACCGGCATCCGCATCCGCTCGACCGATGGCGCATCGGCTGAGGACTTGGACCTCAAGGGCGTGTTCATCGCGATCGGCCACAAGCCTAACACCGACCTGTTCACCGGCCAGCTCCAGATGGAGCACGGCTATCTGGTCACGATGGGTGGGCACGCGGGCAATGCGACGCAGACCAGCATCGCCGGGGTGTTCGCCGCGGGCGACGTGCAGGATCATATCTACCGCCAGGCGGTGACCAGCTCGGCGAGCGGCTGCATGGCGGCACTCGACGCAGAGCGCTACCTCGACGGCGTCATCTGAGCTCACGCGGACGGGGAAGAGACATGGCCCGGTGGATACCCCGGGGCCGGCGGAAGCGTCCGAGCCGCCGCTAACCGCCGCCGCCCGAAAAGGCGAGGCGCTCGCGCAGGCGGTCTTCGGCCAGTTCGGTCTGGCGGCGCGCGGCGGCGTGGCGGCGATCGGCGACCAACTGTGCGTAGCGGCGAAGCCATTCGGCCGGGCCGTCGACGATCGGCCAGGCCTTGGCCGAAGCGAGCAGCACCTTGCGCGGCCAGGGGGCGAACAGCGCGTAGAGCTCGTCGTCCGCGGCGGTGATCGCCTCGCTGCTGCCTGGGTCGCCCTGGCGGCCGGCGCGGCCGTAGAGCTGGCGGTCGATCCGCGCCGTCTCGTGAAAGGCGGTGAGGATGACGTGGAGGCCGCCGGCGGCGCGCGCCTCTTCCGAGAGCAGGATGTCGGTGCCGCGGCCGGCCATGTTGGTGGCGACGGTGACCGCGCCGATCTCGCCGGCTGCGGCGATGATCGCCGCCTCCTCGGCGTCCTGGCGGGCGTTGAGCACGCGGTGGGCGAGGCCGAGCGCGGCCAGGGCAGCGGCGACGGTATCCGAATCGGTGACCGAGCGGGTGCCGACCAGGATCGGGCGTGCGCCCTCGCCCTGCTGGATCGCCTGCACCGTCGCTGCGATCGTCGCCCATTTTGTAGCGGCGTCGCGCAGCAGCGTATGGCCGCGGTGGACTCGGACGTTCGGGCGGTTGCGCGCGACCGGGGTCACCTGCACGCCATAGTCCGCCCATAGCTCGCCGGCGACCTCGCGCGCGGTGCCGCTCATCCCCGACAGCGTGCGATAGCGGCGGAAGAAGCGCTGGTATGTGATCCGCGCCAGCGTGTTGCGCGTGCCGGTGAGCGCGACCTGTTCCTTGGCCTCGACGAGTTGGTGGAGGCCACCCTCCCAAGATCGGTCGGCCATGACGCGGCCGGTCGATTCATCGACGATCTGGACCTTGTCTTCGATCACGACATAGTCGCGGTCGCGCTGGAACAGGCGAAGCGCGGAGAGCGCCTGCGCGGCAAGCTGCTCGCGCGCCTGGCGCATTCGCCAGGGCGTGTGCGGCAGGCCGGCGGCGAGCTCGGCGATCGTGCCGCGGCCGCGATCGGTCAGCTCGACGGCACGCGCGTCCTCACGTAGCCGGTAATGGCGGCCTTCCTCCAGCTGGCCAGCGAGCGCGAGTGCGGCAAGATACAAACCGTCGTCGTCGGCGGGCAGCTCGGCGGAGAGGATCAACGGCGTGCGCGCCTCGTCGATGAAGATCGAATCCGCCTCGTCCACCACCGCGAAATGGAGGCCGCGGAGCAGCAGCGGGCGCGCGGCGCGGCCGAGCAGGCGATCGACCGCGCGCCGGGTGGCACCGCGGGTGCGGCCGAGCGCGGTCTGGTCGCGCAGATAGTCGAAGGTGATCTCCTTGTTGGTGCCATAGACCACGTCGCAGGCGTAGGCGGCGGCGCGCGCGGGCGTCTCGACGTCATGGACGATCAGGCCGACCGAAAGCCCGAAGCGGCGGTAGACGGGGCCGAGCCGCTCGGCGTCGCGGCTGGCGAGATAATCGTTGACCGTGAAGACATGGACCGGCGTACCGGAGAGCGCCGCGGCGATGGCGGGGAGCAGGGCGGTAATGGTCTTGCCCTCGCCGGTCGCCATCTCGGCGACGCCGCCGCCGAGCATGACCAAGCCGCCGACGATCTGGACCGGGAAGTGGCGCATTCCGAGCGCGCGGCCGGTCACCTCGCGGACCAGCGCGAAGCATTCGGCGACCAGCGCGGCGTCGAGGCCGCGGCGCATGAGCTGCGCGCGAAGGTCGAGGCAGCGGGCATCGAGGGCGCCGTCGTCGAGCGCCGCCAGCTCCTCGCTCGCCGCCATGATCGCATCGGCCCGGGCGGTAAGACCAGTGCCGCCGAGGCCGACGCGGGCGCGGCCGAGCAACCGGTCGAGCGGGCGATCGCCCTTCCACGGCTTGAGCGGTGTGCGCTCCGGGTAGGGCGCGACCACCGGCCGGGCGTCGCCGGTCGCCTCGCGCCAGAAGGCGCGCAAGCCTGCGCTCGCCTCAGGCATCGAAGCGACCAACTCCGTTCATGCTGAGCGAAGTCGAAGCACATGGGGAAGCGTGCCCTTCGACTTCGCTCAGGGCGAACGGAGGGTGGGGCGAGGCCTTACGCATCGAAGCGCGCCAGGAACATCTGGCGCAGCCGGCGCAGCGCTTGCCAGCCGAGCGGCTCCCAGCTGAGGCCGAAGCGGACGTGGACGCGGGTGCCAAACGGCACCTGGCGCAGCGCCCGCGGCAGCGCGATGTCGAACAGGAAGATGCGGTTCAGCGCGCGCAGCCCCTTGCCATCGCGCGGATCGAGCGGCGCGACCCCGCCGTTGGCGGCGGCGAGCGCCTTGCTCGGCAGCTCGAACGTGCCGCCGGGCACCTCGCGGACGACATGGCCAGTCCAGGTCCGGTCGGGGCGGTCGGCGACCCAGAAACGGACACCGCGCAGGCGA
>CAXTNG010000339.1:0-3297 GCA_964245475.1 uncultured Sphingomonas sp.
GAGGCCTGGCTCTACGACCGGCACGGGCGCCTGATCGACTCCGCCCGCGTCGACATCGCGCGGAGGCGGCAAGCCAGGGAGCCGCTCGCCGAGCTAGCCCCCGCGGTGCCCGACGCGATCCTCGCGTCCGAGGACCATCGCTTCCGCACCCACGGCGGCGTCGACTGGCTGGCGGTCGCAGGCGGGCTGCGCGACCGGCTGGCAGGCAGGACGACCCGCGGTGCCAGCACCCTGTCGATGCAGGTCGCCGCTTTCCTCCAGCCCGCGCTCGCCGCGCCCGGCGCGCGGAGCTGGCGCGACAAGATCGCACAGGCCCGTGCCGCGCGCGCGCTGGAGGCGGCGTGGTCGAAGGACCAGCTCCTCGAAGCGTATCTCAACCTCGCCGGCTTCCGCGGCGAGGCGCAGGGGATCGGCGCGGCGGCGCTCGGGCTGTTCGGCAAGACCCCCGCCGCGCTCACCCGCGACGATGCGCTGCTGCTGCCGCAGCCGCAGGCGTCGGCCGACGAGCTCGCCCGGCGTGCGTGCCGGCTCTCGGACGCCCGCGACTGTGCCCGCTTCGCCGGGATGGCAGCATCGATGCTCGGCCCTGCGCGCAGCCTCCAGCTCGATCCCGGCCTCGCCCCGCACCTCACCGACCGCCTGCTGACCAGGGCCGGCGCCCGCGTCACCTCGACCCTCGACTATGCGACGCAGCGCCTCGCCGCTGCCGGGCTCGCCCGCCAGCTGATGGGCCTCGGCGGCACCCGCGCGCGCGACGGCGCGGTCATCGCGGTCGACAACCGAAGCGGCGACGTGCTCGCCTGGGTCGGCGGGGTGCACGGCTCCTCCACCTCGCCCGCGGTCGACAACGCGCGCGCCTATCGCCAGGCCGGGTCGACGCTCAAACCCTTCCTCTACGCGCAGGCGATCGAGCGCGGCTATCTGACGCCTGCGTCGATCCTCGACGATTCGCCGGTGCAGCTCGACACCGCCTCGGGCCTCTACGTTCCCCAAAACTACGACCGCGCGTTCAAGGGGCCGGTGTCCGCCCGCGTCGCGCTCGCCGGATCGCTTAACGTGCCGGCGGTGCGCACTTTGCTGCTCGTCGGGGTCGAGCCGTTCCGCGACCGGCTGTGGGACACGGGCTACAAGGGGCTGGTCGAGGACGGCGGCTATTACGGCTTCAGCCTCGCGCTCGGCTCGGCGGAGGTGACCCTGCTCGAACAGGCCGACGCCTATCGCAGCCTCGCGAGCGGCGGCCGCTGGTCGCCGGTCCGCCTCACCGCCGCCGACCCGCGCGTGCCGGATCGGGCCGTCACCACGCCTGCCGCCGCGTGGATCGTCGCCGACATGCTTGCCGACAATGACGCGCGCGCCGCGACCTTCGGCGTCGATTCCGCACTCCGCCTGCCGTTCCGCGCCTCGGTCAAGACTGGCACCTCCAAGGCGATGCGCGACAATTGGTGCATCGGCTTCACCGATCGCTTCACCGTCGGCGTATGGATCGGCAATGCCGAGGGTGACCCGATGCGCAACGTCTCGGGCACCAGCGGCGCGGCGCCGGTGTGGCGCGATGTGATGACTGCGCTGGAGGCGGGACGCGAACCGCAGGTGCCGCATCCGCCGCCCGGCGTCGAGCAGCGCCGCATCGTCTTCGCCGATGCGCGCGAGCCGCCGCGGCGCGAGTGGTTCGTCCGCGGCACCGCGCAAACGCTGGTCGCCGCGGCGCCCGCCGCCTCGCGCCGGCCGCGCATCACCAACCCGGCAGGGGGCAGCGTCTATGCGCTCGACCCCGACATCCCGATCGACCGCCAGCGGCTTGCGGTCGCGGTGTCGGGCGACGCGGGCGCACACCGCATCGTCCTCGACGCGCGCGACCTCGGCAGCGCCGATGCGCATCCGCTGATCCTGCCGGGGCCGGGGCCGCATCGCCTGCGGCTGGTCGACATCGCCGGACGCGTGGTCGATCAGGTACGCTTCACCATGCGCTGAACCGTGCAGAAAAAGGACTCGGCGGCCGGACCAAAGCCGAAGCGTGCGCGTTAACCTTCCTGATCCCAACCCCCTTTCGGGATCGGTGCCGCTTCCCAAGCACGGCACGGCCGCGCCGACGCGTAACCCGCGGCGCGGCCAAAGGGCTTGGTGGTTTCAGTTCCTGCAAAACGTCGTCACCCCGGCCTTGTGCCGGGGTCCAGGGTTCCGCACCCGATGCGCGTTGAGCCTTTGCCTCATCGCGTGCCGCACGCTGGACCCCGGCACAAGGCCGGGGTGACAAGTGTGTGTTCGAATGGTGCAAAGTCCAAGCGCTTCGGCTTGAAAAGGTAGATCTTGCCGGCCTGAAGCCCCTCTCAAAGGCGGGCGAGGAAAATCAAGGCGTGTCGCGCCCGCCGCTGTCGCCGCCACCGGCGCCTCCGATACCCGATCCCACCGTGCCGATGTTGCCGAACAGCTCGGAGAAGAAGCTGCGCTTGCGCCCGAGCGTCGGCGTGGTCTTGCCCCACGGGCTGACCGAGGCGATCTGCTCGGCCGAGCCGCGGCGGATGCCGGTGACGGTGCCGTTGCGGTCGAAGCTGATCTGCAGCGTCAGCTGCGACTTGGCCTTGGGCGCCTGGAATCCGTAGGCGCGGCTTTCGCGGGCGATATAATACCAGTCGCCCTGGCTGAACTGGCTGGCGAAGCTGGGTCGCCCCAGCGTCTGCAGCACCGATTGGCGCGTGTCGACGCCCGGCTGGACCGAGTTCACCAGGTCGGCATCGACGATATAGCCCTGGTGCGAGGGCAGCCGCGCGCAGGCGCCCAGCGCCAGCACCGCGATCAGGGCAGAAGAAACGCGCATCGAAACACTCCGAAGGCCGCCCGAGATTGCATCGGCGACCGTCAACCGCGATAGGCGAGGACGCGCGGGCAGACAAGCGCGCGAGGAGTTGCGTGGTGGGCTGGCTGGCCAAGCTGTTGGGATCGAAGGACGACGGCGCCCTGCTCGCGCTCTACGACGCGGTGGTCGCGCGCGCGCGCTTGCCGCATTGGTATCTCGACGGCGCGGTGCCCGATACGGTGGACGGGCGCTTCGATATGATCGCGGCGGTGCTGTCGGTCGTGCTGCTCCGGCTGGAGGCCGAGCCCGAGGGTGCCGGACCCGCGGCAAGGCTCACCGAGCGTTTCGTCGACGACATGGACGGGCAGCTCCGCCAGATCGGCATCGGCGACATTGTCGTCGGCAAGCATATAGGCAAGATGATGGCGATGCTCGGCGGGCGGCTGGGCGCGTATCGCGAGGCGCTGGCGGATGGCAGCCTTGACGCCGCGCTTACCCGCAAC
>CAXTNG010000339.1:3307-3847 GCA_964245475.1 uncultured Sphingomonas sp.
CGAACAGGTGCAGCGTCTCGCTGGCCGGGCATTGCGCCGCGACGATCGCGGCGAAGCGCCCGCGCCCGAAGCGGTGGCGCACGTCCGCGATGCGCTGCTCGCGCTCAGCGCGTCGCTCGCCGCGGTGCCGATCGCCCGGCTGACCGAGGGCGAGCTGCCGTGAACCCGGAGTTCAGCCGCCCGATCCACATCGACACGATCGGCGACGGCGAGCGCACGATCCCCATCGTCGCCGAGGCGGACGAGCGCCGCCGCCTGTCCGGCCGCTTCGGCCTTGTCGGCATCGACATGCTGGAGGCACGCTTCGCCGTACACCGCGAGGCTGGCGGGATCACGGCGACCGGCACCGTCTCCGCTCGGGTCACCCAATCCTGCTCGGTCACCGGCGAGCCGATCGGCGCCACGGTCGACGAGGCGGTCACGCTGCGCTTTGTCGAGGAGGCCGCCGAGGGCGACGAGATCGAACTGGCGGCAGACGCGCTTGACACGCTGCCGATCGAGGACGGCGCGATCGACCTCGGCGAAGCCGCCGCCGAGACG
>CAXTNG010000340.1:0-3846 GCA_964245475.1 uncultured Sphingomonas sp.
GCACGTGGTGATCCGGATCGGCGACACCGTGATCGCGGACACGCGGCGGGCCTGAGTGTCGTAGCTTACCGCGACCACGTCGGCGCGCTCCGGCGAGGCGAGCACGGCGACCAGCGGCGGTGCGGCGACGGGCTTCTCGACCGCAACCGGCACCTGCTCGCGTGCCGGTGGAGTCTCCTGACGCAGCGCCAGCGTCGCGCCGAGCGCCAGGGCGACTGCGGCAGCCACGCCGGTCGCGGCCTGCCAGCGGCGGATCGCGCCCGCCGTGTCGTTCGCCGGAAGGCGGCGGGCGATCGCCGTCCAGACGCGGGCGGGCGGACGCTCCTCGCGGCTCTCCAGCAGCGCCAGCGCGCGCGCCTGCCAGCGATCGTACACCGCCGCAAAGACCGGATCGGTGCGCACCCGGGTTTCGGCCTGCGCGCGCGGCTCCGCCTCGAGCAGCCCGAATGCCAGCTCGATCGCGAGCAGATCATCTGCCTCGGACCCTGTCGACGGAATCTCCGGGTCGGTCATGCCATGCACCCCCGGAGCTTGAGCAGCGCGCGGCGAATGCGGCTTTTCACGGTCGGCAGCGGCATGCTTTCCCGCGCGGCGAGCTCGGGATAGCTGGAGCCCTCCAGAAACGACGCAGCGATGAAGCTGCGGTCGCGCTCTTCCAACTCGGCAAGGCAATCGCGCAGCCGGCGGCGTTCCTCGTTCGACAGGAGTTCGGCCAGCGGCCCCGGCACGGGATCGGGCACTTCCACGACGGGCGGCAGCGACGCTGCGCTCACCCGCACGAGCTGGCGCCGCCGGTCGACCGCCGCATTGCGCGCGAGCGTCATCAGCCACGTCATCGCGGTCCCCCGGTCGGGGTCGAAGGCGTCGGCGCGACGCCAAACGGTGACGAACGTCTCCTGCAAGGCTTCCTCGGCGTGAGCGCGATCGTCCAAGATACGCAGGCAAACGCCGAACAGCTTCGCCGACGCACAGGAATAAAGCCGTTCGAGCGCGCCACGGTCGCCCCGCGCAACGCCCGCCAGCAGCGCGGCGAGCATCGCACGGTCCGATGCGGATGCGGGGCGACCTTCGGTCATCGCCGGCTCAACGCCGGTCCGGGCGCAAATTTCCGCCGCGCCAGCCTGTCACACGACGATCGCGGGTCAGAACACCGCCCGCGCGTCCGGCTCCATCATCATCGCGCGGCGGACGAGCGGGATCGGCGGGCCGCCGTAGCTCAGGAACTGGTCGTGGAACTGCTTCCACGCACGCTGCCCGCCACGCGTTGCCGTCCAGTCCTGACGTAGCCTGCGGATCAGCAGCTTGCCCATCGTATAGTTGAGGTACGCCGGGTCGTAGGTCCCCCGCGCCGACTGCTGCCGCGCGTTGCCCTCGTCCTGGTAGCATTGCTCGACGAACATCTTGCGCGACTGCTCCTGCGTCATGCCCTTGGCGTGCATGCCGATGGCCGACAGGAAGCGGCAGTCGCGCAGCAAAGCGTTGGAGAGCTGGCCGATATGCGTCTGCGGCGTGCCGCCGTTGACGCCCGCCTCCCACATCATCTCCTCGGCATAATGCGCCCAGCCCTCGGCGAAGGCGTAGCCGACGAACAGCCGGCCGAACAGCGACGGCGACTGGTTGGCATGGCGAAACTGGAGGAAGTGCCCCGGCATCACCTCGTGGATGGTGGTAAACAGCAGCTCGTCCTTGCTCTTGACGAAGGCGTCGCGAGTCTTCTGGTCCCAGGCCGGATCGGGCGGCGAGATGTAGTAGATCGAGGGCACCCCCTTCTCGAACGGCCCGGGCGGGTCGATGTAGGCGGCGTTCTGGCGGTTGTAGGGCGGGCTCTCCTCGACCAGCGCCTGCTCGTCGTCGGGGATGGTCACGAGCCCCTTGGCGAGCACGAAGGCGCGCAGGGTCGGAATTTGCCGCCGCGCCTCGGCGACCGGGCCGTCGGCGGGCTTGTCGGCGTTCATCTTGTCCATGCAGGCGGGCAAGGTCGTGCCGGGCGAATAGGCAGCGCAGGCCGCTTTCAGCGCCTCCTGGTTGCGCTGGAGGTCCACGCGCCCCGCCGCCTCGAGCTGGTCGAGCGGCGTGTCGACGCCCTCGGTCGCCGACACCATCCGCGCGAACTTGTCGGGGCCGAACGCGAAGTCCTGTGTCGCGCCCTTGCGCTGCGCCTCGATCCAGGCGGCGACCTCGCCCATCGCCTTGGACGCTTTTGCCGACGACTCCTATAACTGCGCTTGCAGCGCGTCGTCCTTCACGTCCGCAAAGGCGGCGCGCGCATCCTTGGCGTAGAAGTCGGCAAACCCCTTGAACCCCGCGACGCCGTAGTTGACGAAACTCAGCGGCATCGGCGTCTTCAGGTTCGCCTTGATGTTGGCCGCGACCTGCGGGATCGTGTCGAAGAATTTGATCAGCGCGCGCATTCGCACCGGCTTGGGCGCGTAGGCGCGGGCGATGTAGACGTTGGGGTCGAGCCCGCCGCCGACATAGAAGGCCGGGTTGCGGTGCGGCTGGTCGGCATCCTCCAGCCAGAACAATTTGCCCTTGGCGACCTGCACCAGATAATCGCGCTCGAACCGCTCGCCCGCGGACAGCGACCGGACGTCGAGCGCCGATGCGTCGCGCACCGCGGCGCGATAGAAGTCGGCCTGCGTCTTCAGCCCCGCCGAGCTCCAGTCGGGCAGCTGCCCGTCGAAGTCGTGGCGCCCCTGATAGACGGCATTGGCGGGATCGATCTGGAACTGGCGCTCGATGAAGGCGTCGCGGAACTTCGCCCAGGCGCGCGGCACCGGCTTCGCCTGTTGCGCCGACGCCCCGTAGCAGGCCAGCGCGGCCATCGAGACCGCCCAAGTCCACCGCATCCCCGTATCCTCCGACTCGTATCACCAGCATGCTGGCAGGCTGCGCGGCGGCACGCCAGCGGGAACGGCATCGTGGGCCGCACGTTCACCGCGCGACCCGCAACGGAGCGACCTTATGCCTTATGTGAAGACCCGCGACGGCACCGAAATCTACGTCAAGGACTGGGGACAGGGCCGCCCGGTGATCCTGCTCCACGGCTGGCCGTTGAACGCCGACAGCTGGGACGCGCAGTCCTTTGCGCTGGCGAACGCCGGGTTTCGCGTCATCGCCTACGATCGCCGCGGCTTCGGCCGCTCGGGACAGCCATGGAATGGCTACGACTATGACACGCTCGCCGACGACCTTGCCGACGTCATGGCGGCGACCGGCGCGGAGAGCGATGCCGCGATCGTCGGCTTCTCGATGGGCGGCGGCGAGGTCGCGCGCTACATGAGCCGCCATGGCGGCAAGGGCGTGATCGCTGCCGGGCTGATCGCCTCGGTGGTGCCGTACATGCTCAAGACCGACGACAACCCGCACGGTGTGCCCGACGAGATGTTCGGGCAGATGCGCGACGGCATCAAGCAGGATCGCGCGAAGTTCTTCCGGGACACCTTCACACCCGGTTTCTACGGCGTCGGCTACATCTCGCACCCGGTCAGCGACGACGTGCTCGACTATTCGACCAGCCTTGCGCTCCAGGCAGGGCTCAAGCCGACCCTCGGCTGCCTCGACGCCTTTGCCTACACCGACTTTCGGCCAGACCTGCCGGCGTTCCGCGTCCCGACGCTGGTGGTACACGGCACCAGCGACGCGACCGTGCCGATCGACGCATCGGGGCGCGCAGCGGCGGCGGGCATCGCGCAATCGCAACTGGTGGAATATGAGGGCGCGCCGCACGGGCTGAACGTGACCGAGCAGGAACGGCTGAGCCAGGACCTGATCACGTTTTTGGGGAGGTAGCTCCTCCCCGCTCGCGGGGAGCGGGACCGCCGCGAAGCGGTGGTGGAGGGGGGG
>CAXTNG010000341.1:0-3836 GCA_964245475.1 uncultured Sphingomonas sp.
ACGAATTCGCGGTGGTGCCGCTCCCGGACGGCAACGCGCTGTTCACGATGCTCGACATCACCGACAGCCGCCGCGCCGAGGAGGCCCAGCGCGAGCGGGCCGACGCGCTGGAGGCGGCGAGCCGCGTCAAGACCCAGTTCGTCGCCAACATGAGCTACGAGCTGCGCACGCCGCTGACCTCGATCGGCGGGTTCGCGGAGATGCTGCACGCGGGGTTCGCGGGCAAGATGACTCCGCAGGCCGACGGCTATGTCGAGGCGATTCTGGAATCGGTCGAGCGCCTGGGGCTGCTGATCGACGACGTGCTCGATCTGACCCAGGGCGACGGCGACGAGGCGGCGCTAGAGCGGGAGGACGTCGATCTGAGCTCGGTCGCGCGGGCTGCGGCGGAGACGCTGATGCCGGCGGCGAGGCGGCGGCGGCTCGACTTCGCCGTCGAGGTGGCGCGCTCGACCGGGCGGGTGACCGGCGATCCGCGGCGATTGCGCGAGATCATCGAGCATGTCCTACGTCACGCGGTGAGCGACACGCCGGAAGGCGGACGGGTGCTGCTGCACACCGACGGCACCGCGACCCGGGCGCGCGTGGTGGTGTCCGACGACGGTTTGGGAATGGATGCCGAGGCGGTCGCGCATGCCTTCGACCGCTTTGCCGAGCCGGGCATCCAGCCGGGCGGCGAACGCGCGCTGGGCCTGGGGCTGCCGCTGGCGAAGCAATTCGTCGAGGCGCACGGCGGGACGATCGCGCTGGTGTCCGAGCCGGGCGAGGGGACGCTGGTGACGATCGAGCTGCCGCGGCGGTGACGGGATGGGCACCCACTCCTCCCCGTGCCGGGGAGGTATTTAACCTTGCCGACGCCGCGGCCACCGAAGCGTTCGGACAGAGGCTCGCCTCGCTGGTGCGGGCCGGCGACGTCATTACCCTTCGCGGTGACCTCGGCGCCGGTAAGACCTCGCTCGCGCGCGGGTTGCTGGCCGGGCTTGGTCTCACGGGCGAGGCGCCGTCGCCGACCTTTGCGATCGTCCAGCCCTACCAGCCGCCGGAGGTGCGGGTGCCGGTGCTGCATGTCGACCTCTACCGCATCGACAATCCGGCGGAGCTGGAGGAACTCGGGCTGGACGAGGCGCGCGCCGACTCCATCCTTGTCGTCGAGTGGCCGGAACGGGCCGGCGATGTCTGGCCCGACGCGTTGGCGCTGACGCTGGTTGCCGAAGGCAGCGGGCGGCGCTTGACAGCGCAAGTGCCGGAGGGTTGGAGGCCGCGATGGCCGATATGATCCCGCCTGCCGGTGCCGCCGCCTTTCTCGCAACGCACGGCTGGGCCGGCGCCCGGATTGCGCCGCTTGCCGGCGATGCGTCGTTCCGGCGCTATTTCCGGGTGACCGACAGCTTCCGCTCGGCGGTGCTGATGGATGCGCCGCCGCCGCATGAGAACCCGCAGCCGTTCCTCGACGTTGCGCGCTGGCTGTCGGAGCATGGCTTCGCGGCGCCGGTGATCCATGCCGCTGATCCGGGCCAAGGCCTCGTGCTGCTGGAGGACTTCGGCGACGCGCGGCTGCGCGAGGCGATCGATGCAGAGCCGGCGGCGGAGCGTGGACATTACGAGGCGGCGGTCGACCTGCTGGTCGAGCTGGCGCGGCACCCGGCGGGACCGTTCCAGCCTTATGACCTGCCGGTGCTGCTGCGCGAGGCGGCGTTGTTCGTCGACTGGTATTGCCCCGCGGTCGGGCTGGAGGTGGATCGCGGGGGCTGGGATGCTGCGTGGCGTGAGGTGCTCGGGCACGCGCTCACGGTTGAGCCGGTGACGGTGCTGCGCGACTATCACGCAGAGAATCTGATGCTGGTAGGGGAGGATCGGCGGCTGGGGCTGCTCGACTTCCAGGACGCGCTTGCGGGGCATCCGGCCTATGATCTCGTGTCGCTGCTCCAGGATGCGCGGCGTGACGTCGACCCGTCGGTAGAGGAGGCGATGCTCGCGCGCTATCGCGCGGCGACGGGTGCGGGCGACGGCTTCCTCAGCGCCTATCATGTCCTCGGTGCGCAGCGGAACGCGAAGATCATCGGCATCTTCACCCGGCTCTGGCAGCGCGATGGCAAGCCGCGCTACCCAACCTTGTGCCCGCGGGTCTGGTCCTATCTGGAGCGCGGGCTGTCGCAGCCGGTGTTAGCGCCCGTCGCCGCGTGGTTCGACGCGAACGTCCCGCCGGAGAAGCGGGGCGACCCGTTGCTCCTCGCAAGCGCATGACCCGCCAACTGGCGATCCGCCCTGATGCCGGCGGAGTCGTGCCGCATACGGCGATGGTCATGGCGGCGGGACTGGGCACCCGCATGCGGCCGTTGTCGGCGACGCGGCCGAAACCTCTGGTCCCCATCGGCAAGACGACCTTCATTGATCACGTTCTCGATCACCTCCGGACGGCCGGCGTCGAGAAGATCGTGGTCAACGCGCATTACATGGCCGACATGCTCGAAGCGCATCTCGCGAGTCATGCGCGCGATCTCGACGTCATGGTTTCGGACGAGCGCGCAGAACTGCTCGACACCGGCGGCGGGCTCGTCAGGGCGTTGCCGCTGATCGACGTCGATCCCTTCCTGTGCGTGAACACCGACAACATCTGGGTCGACGGGCCGTTCAATTCGTTGAAGCTGCTGGCGCACGGATGGGATGCGGACCGCATGGACCTGCTGATGCTGCTCGTGCCGCTGGCACGGGCACACCAGCATGCCGGGCGTGGCGACTTCCACCTCGACCCCAACGGCCGATTGTCGCGCCGGCGCCGCGGACGCGTCGCACCCTATGTCTGGACGGGCATCCAGATGATCGCGAAGCGGCTGATCGCCGATCCGCCGGGCGAGGTCTTCTCGACCAACGTTTTCTGGGATCGCGCCATCACGAGCGGGCGCGCCTTTGGTATGGTGCACCAGGGCCTGTGGTTCGACGTCGGCACGCCGCCTGCGATCGCCGCGACGGAGGCGATGCTCGCCGATGGCTGACAAGCCGGCAATGTTCACGATCCCCGCGCACCGCAGCTTCGCGGATGCGCTCGTCGCCGGGCTGATGCGGCGGACCGGCGGCGACCCCATGGCGCTGGCACGCGGGCTGGTGCTGTTGCCCAACAACCGCGGGGTCCGTGCGGTGACCGACGCCTTCGTGCGTGCGAGCAGCGGCGGGCTGCTGCTGCCGCGGATGGTGGCGCTGGGCGACCCGTCGGTCGACGAGGCGGCAGGCGCGGCGATCGACCGGGCGGACGATGCGGACCCGCCGCCGCCCGCGGTCGGCAATTTGCAGCGGCGGATGATCCTTGCGCGGCTGGTGGCGGACGCCAAGCCGGTGGATGCGGCGGAGGCAGTGCGGCTGGCGGGCGAGGTGGCACGGACGCTCGACCAGCTGCTCGTCGAGGCGATCGCGCCGGGCGCGCTGACCGCGATCGACATGGCGCCCGAGCTGTCGGAGCATTGGCAGTCGGCGCTGTCAGCCTTCTCGGTGGTGCTCGACCGCTGGCCTGACGAGCTGGAGCGGATCGGCCGGGTGGATGCGGCGACGCGGCGGATCATGCTGCTCGACCGGCTCGCGCAGCGGTGGCGCGCCGAGCCGCCGACGGGCTTCGTCTGTGCGGCGGGCATCACCGATGCGGCACCGGCGGTCGCCGGGCTGCTGCGCTGCATGGCCGAAGTACCGGGCGGCAGTGTGGTGTTCGCGGGGCTGGATCTCGGGATGCCGGAGGAGGAGTGGGATGCGCGCGGGCCGGTCAGAGCCGGCGAGCGGATGCGGTCGATCGAGACTCATCCGCAGTTCCAACTGAAGCAGCTGCTCGACCGGATGGGCTTCGACGAGGC
>CAXTNG010000342.1:0-3825 GCA_964245475.1 uncultured Sphingomonas sp.
CTCGGCGCCGATGAAGATGCGCGGCGCGGCGCCCGCGCGCGCCGAATCGAGCAGGGTCGCGACCTCCTGCTTGCCCTCCAGGTCGTCGAGCAGGTCGCGCACCCGCTCCAGGTCGGCGGCATCGGCGGCGTCGACCAGCCGCCCCTGCCCCCGCACGATCAGCACCGGCCGCCGCGCACCGTCCTCGCTCCACACCGCGATGCCGCGTTCGACCAGCGTGCGCGCCGTCGCGTCGAGTGCGGCTCGGCCGTCGGCCAGGTCGCGCTCGATCCGGGCGCGCGCCTCGGACAAGGTCAGCCCGGCCAACATCGCCGACAGGTAATTGCCCGCTTCCACCAGCGTCCCCGGCAGCATCCCCGGCGGCAGCGCCACCACCCGGTTCTCGACCGAACCGTCTTCGGCGACGAGTACCGCCAACGCCTGCGCCAGCGAGAGCGGCACGAAGCCGATCGAGCGCAGCCGCACCTCGCGCTTGGGCACCAGCACCAGTCCCGCGCATGCCGATAGGCCGGACAGCGCGGCGGTGGTCGCCGCCAGCGCTTCCTCAACCGGCCCGCCCAGCCCCGCGCGCGCCTCGATCGCGGCGCGCTCGTCGGCGGACGGCTCCATCGCCTGCATCATCCCATCGACGAAAAGCCGCAAGCCGCGCTCGGTCGGCACCCGTCCAGCCGACGTGTGCGGGCTCGCGAGCAGTCCCAGCACCTCCAGCTCGCCCATCACGTTGCGGACCGACGCGGGCGACAGGTTGAGCCCCGAGGCGAGCGCGATTGTCTTCGATCCCACCGGCAGCCCGCTCGCCAGATACGAGTCGACCACCGCGCGAAAAATCTCGCGCGCCCGGTCGGTCAGCTCGGCAACGGGCGGGCCCATGCCCATGATCTAGGCTGGCGCGTCCGGCAGGGGAAGGCTAGGCGACCGTGAAACCAAGAGGACATGTTCATGCGCCCCAGCGGCCGCGCCCCCGATCAGATGCGCGCGATCACCATACAGCCGAACTTCACGCGACACGCGGAAGGCTCCGTGCTGATCGGCTTCGGCGACACCCGGGTGCTGGTCACCGCCAGCGTCGAGGAGCGCGTGCCGCCGTTCCTGCGCGGCAAGGGCGAGGGCTGGGTGACCGCCGAATATGGCATGCTGCCCCGCGCCACCCACACCCGCGGCAGCCGCGAGGCGGCCAAGGGCAAGCAGTCCGGCCGCACCCAGGAAATCCAGCGGCTGATCGGCCGCAGCCTGCGCGCCGTCACCGACCTGAAAGCGCTGGGCGAGCGGCAGATCGTCCTCGACTGCGACGTGATCCAGGCCGACGGCGGCACCCGCACCGCGTCGATCTCGGGCGCCTGGGTCGCGCTCAGCCTCGCGGTGAACGGGCTGGTCAAGGCGGGCAAGCTCTCCGCCAGTCCCATCCGGCAGCAGGTCGCCGCGGTCAGCTGCGGCATCTACAAGGGCACGCCGGTGCTCGACCTCGACTACGACGAGGATTCCGCCGCCGACGCCGACGCCAATTTCGTCCTGCTCGGCAACGGCCACATCGCCGAGGCACAGGCGACCGCCGAGGGCGCGACCTACGACGAGGAGGGCCTGCTCCGCCTCCTCCGTCTCGCCCGCATCGGCTGCGCGGACATCTTCAAAGCGCAAGCGGAGGCGATCCGGTGAGCGCAGAAGGCCCCGAACCGCAGGCGATCCGCAAGCTCCAGCCCGGCAAGCTGGTCATCGCCAGCCACAACCAGGGCAAGGTCCGCGAGATCAGGGCGCTGCTCCAGCCCTACGGCATCGAGCCGGTCTCCGCCGCCGAGCTCGACCTGCCGGAGCCGGTGGAGAACGGCACAACCTTCTTCGCCAACGCCGAGATCAAGGCGCGCTCGGCCGCCGACCTCTCCGGCCTCCCCGCGCTCGCCGACGACAGCGGGCTGTGCGTCGAGGCGCTGAACGGCGACCCCGGCGTCTAAACCGCCGATTGGGCGGAGACGCCGAACGGCCGCGACTGGACCCTGGCGATGCAGAAGGTCGAGGACGCGCTCGCCGCCGTCGGCCCCGACGCGAGCCGCGCCTGCCACTTTACCTGCGTCCTCGCGCTCGCCTGGCCCGACGGCCACGTCGAATGGTTCGAAGGCCGCGCCGAAGGCACCCTCACCTGGCCCCCACGCGGCACGGTGGGGTTCGGCTACGACCCCGTCTTCGTTCCGATCGGGGGGACACGGACCTACGCCGAGCTCGACCCGGCGGAAAAGCACGCAATCAGCCACCGCGCCGACGCCTTCCGCCAGCTCGTCGCGGCGGTGTTCTAGCCGAAGCCGTGCCCGACCCACTCGCGCTCTACGTCCACTGGCCGTTCTGCGTGTCCAAATGCCCCTATTGCGACTTCAACAGCCACGTCCGCGCGAGCGTCGATCAGCAGGCGTGGCGTGACGCCCTGCTCGCCGATCTCGCGCACGAGGCGCAGGCGCTACGCGGGCGCAAGCTCGGCTCGGTCTTCTTCGGCGGCGGCACGCCCTCGCTGATGCCGCCGGCGACGGTCGAGGCGGTGCTCGGCGCGGCGGAGCGGCATTGGGGCTTCGCCGACCACGTCGAGATCACGCTGGAGGCGAACCCCTCGTCGGTGGAGGCCGCCCGGTTTGCGGACCTAGCCGCGGCCGGGGTGAACCGGGTCTCGCTCGGCCTCCAGTCGCTCGACGACGCGGCACTCCGCTTCCTCGGCCGCGCGCATGACGTGGCGGAGGGGCAAGCCGCGCTCGACGTCGCGCAGGCGGTGTTCCTGCGGATCAGCTTCGACCTGATCTACGCGCTGCCCGGCCAGACGCTCGCGATGTGGGAGCGCGAGCTGCACCAGGCGCTCGCCCGCGGCACCGAGCACCTCTCGCTCTACCAGCTGACGATCGAGCCCGGCACTCGCTTCGCGACCGAAGCGGCGGCGGGGCGGCTGGCGATCCCCGACGGTGACGCCGCCGCCGACCTGTTCGAGGCGACCCGCGCGATCACCGCCGCCGCCGGCCTGCCCGCTTACGAGACCTCCAACCACGCGCGGCCGGGGGCGGAGAGCCGGCACAATCTGACCTATTGGCGCTATGGCGACTATCTCGGTATCGGCCCCGGCGCGCACGGCCGCCGCGGAGGTTGCGCGACCCAGCGGCGCAAGAAGCCCGAGAACTGGCTCGCTGCAGTCGCACGCAACGGTCATGGCATCGAGCTGGAGGAGCCGCTCACGCCCCATCAGCGCGCGACCGAAGCGCTGGTGATGGGCCTGCGGCTGCGCGAAGGGGTGGACCTCGACCGCATCGACGCGCTGGCAGGCGGTTCAGCATCCGTCGATGAGAATCAGGTCGTGCGCCTGCAAGCGCTGGGGCTGATTGCCCGCGAAGGCCCCCGCCTCCGCGTCACCGAAGCCGGCGCGTTGCTCCTCGATGCGATCCTGCCGCTGGTAGTGCGAGATCCCGTCGCGGCCTAGCGCGCAAACCCCGCCGGCGCGGGCGACACCACTGTCGACACCCCGCCGCGCAGCTCTTTCACCTCCAGCGCCCGCTCGGCGATCCCGTCGCGACCGAAGCGGAAGGCGCCGTCGATGCCGGCGAACCCGTCCGCGTCGCGCAGCCGCGCCTCGGGGAACGGCGAGCCGACCCGCCAGTCGCGCGCGATCCGCACCGTCAGCAGCACCGAGTCATAGCCCAGGCTCGACAGCCGGTATGGCGTCGTGCCGAACCGGGTACGGTACTTGGTGGCATATTGCCGGTACAGCCCGTCCGCCACGCTCGCATACCAGGCTCCGGCCAGCGACGGCCGCGCCGCAAGCCCGGCTTCCGAGTTCCACAATTCGGTGCCGAGGATATGCGT
>CAXTNG010000343.1:0-3820 GCA_964245475.1 uncultured Sphingomonas sp.
GCATGGATTCGAGCCTGCACAACCGTCAGGAGCTGGCGACCGAGCTCGGCTATACGGGCGAGAAGAATGGCTCGGCCGAGATGAACCTGTGGCTGCACGACAAGGTCATGGAGAAGATCCGGAACGGATGAGCCTGTGCCATTATCCTCCCCGAGCTTATCTCGGGGAGGGGACCGCCGCACGCAGCGCGGTGGTGGAGAGGCATGGCGCAGGACGCCGCCTGCGCGAGTTCAGGGTCGGATCGTTCCCCGGACGATCCTCGAACATGCGGGGCATGTTCGACCCTGAACTCCCCTCCGTCAGCGCTACGCGCTGCCACCTCCCCGAGACAAGCTCAGGGAGGATTGATCACGATGTCAGCCAACCGTCGCCGGATAGGGCATGATCAGGCCGCCTTCGGGCGCCGCGGTGAAGCTGGTCTGGGTGGGGTAGGCGAGCTCGATGCCTTCCTCTTTCAGGCGGCGGATGATCGCCAGGCCGACGGTGTGACGCGCGTCGAAGAAGGCCTGGAAGGCGGCTTCGGGAGAATCGAACTCGACGTCGAAGTCGTAGGATGACGCGCCGAACGCCAGAAACCCGGCGCGGACGAACTTGCGGCCTTCGGCCTCGACCACCTGCCGGAGCATTTCGGGCAGCGCTTGCATCTTGTCCACCGGTGTCCATTGGACCACGCCGAGCGTGAACTTGACCCGGCGGTAGTCGCGCCGGGTGATGTTCTGGATTTCCTTGTCGAGCAGCTGCTTGTTCGAGATGATCCGCTCCTCCCCCGTTGCCGAGCGGATTCGGGTGGACTTCAAGCCGATCGATTCGACGACGCCAGTCGTCTTGTCGTAGCTGATGCTGTCGCCGCGGCGGAACGGACGGTCGAAGATGATCGCGAGCGCGGCGAACAGGTCGGCGAAGATGCCCTGCGCCGCGAGACCGATCGCGATGCCGCCGACGCCCAAGCCGGCGATCAGGCCGGTGACGTTGACGCCGAGGTTGTCGAGCACGACGACCAGGGCGACCGCGAACACCGCGAAGGTGACGAGCAGGCGGATCAGCCCCATCGCCGAGAGCAGCGCTTCGCCCGAATAATGTTCGGAGCTGGTGCGGTGCTCGATCGAGCCGAGGATGATCTCGCGTGCCCAGATCGCCGCCTGGAAAACCGCAGCGACGGTGAACAGAAAGTCGACCGCGGTCGCGACCTGCACCGGCGCGACCGCAAAGCCGACGACGAGACGAGCGGCGAGCATGACAACGAAGAAGTTGTTGGTGCGCACGATCGCGCGGCCGATCACCGTGCCCCAGCCGGTCGGACCGGGATCGCGCGTGCACAGGCGCTGCGCGAGATGGCGCCCCGCATGCAGCGCGAACACGATCGCGGTGCCGACCGCGAAGCCGATCAGCACCTGCAGCCAGTGGAGGCGGACCCAGTTGAAGCTGGCGGCGAGCAGGCCATCGGTCTGGGCGCGCAAGGCATGGGCGTCGAAGATCGGCGGTTTGACGGCGACGGTGTTGGACATGGGCAACCTAACTCAAACGGTCGCGCTCTCCAGGAACGCGAGGAGCCCGCGCTCGGCGCGGCTCAGATACTGCGCGGAGCGCGGCAGGCGGAGCGCGGCGCGGAACGCCGCCTGCCCCTCTTTGATCAGGTTGATGAGCGTGGGATGAACGTATGACTTTCGCGCGATCGCGGGGGTGTTGCCGAGCTTCTCGGTGACGGGAGCGAGCAGGGTCTTGAGGCTGATGTCCTTCTCGGCGATCGCGAGCGCCTCGAACGCGGTGACGCTGGCTGCCCAGGTGCGGAAGTTCTTGGCGGTGAACTCCTCGCCGGTTGCATCCTTGATGTAGGCGTTGACGTCCGACGAGGTGACCGGGTGCGCCTCGCCGTCGGCGTCGAGCCAGGCGAAGAGGTGCTGCTCGTCGAGGTCCCCGCAGGCTTTCACGAAGCGGGCGAGCGACTTGTCGGTGATCTTCTTGGTGCAGAGCTTGCCGGATTTGGCCTTGAACTGGAGCTTGAGCGTGTTGCCCTTCACCTCGCCATGCTCCTCGCGCAGCGTGGTGGCGCCGAAGCTCTCGTTGGCTTCGGCATATGCCTCGTTGCCGACGCGGATGTGGCCGATGTCGAGCAGGCGGATCACCGCGGCGACGGCGCGGTCCTTGCCGAGCGCGCGTGTGGCGAGGTCGGCCTCGACCTTCTTGCGGAGCCTGGGCAGGGCGCGGCCGAATTCGGCGGTGCGCTCGTATTTGGCGGCGTCCTGCTTGTCGCGGAAATCGGCGTGGTAGCGGTATTGCTTGCGGCCCTTCTCGTCCCAGCCGACCGCCTGGATGTGGCCGTTGGGCTTGGGGCTGAACCAGGCGTTGGTATAGGCCGGAGGCAGGCCGATGGCGTTGAGCCGGTCGATCTCCTCGCGGTCGGTGATCCGCTCGCCCTTTGCGTCCCAATAGCCCCAGCCGTGGCGGACCTTCTTGCGGGTGATTCCGGGTTTGGAGTCGTCCGAATAGACGAGGCGGGCCATCGATGCTCCTTCTGCGGCGGAGCTCAGGAAATGCGTGGGGCGGGTAAGTCGTTCCGGCGTTTCGGGCGCAAGGACAAGCGGTTGAGCCAGGTCTGCGCGGGGCGTTCGAGGCGATCGTAGAGCATTGCGGAAGCGACAAGTACCAGCAGCAGGTAGCCGGCGAGCTGGAGCGGGGTGACGGGCCCGGTCACGACCGCAAGCCTGAACGCCTTCCAGAGCAGGAAGTGGCTGAGATAGGTGGCGTAGCTGATCTCGCCGAGGCGGTGGATCATCCGGGACTCGAGCGGGTTGCCGCGCCGCCCCGCGGTGGAGGCGAGCGCGAGCAGCAGCGCGGCAAACGCGGCGGGGACGACCAGCGTCTCGGGCGCGCCGAGGTGGAGGGCAGCGAGCAGCAGAGCCGCGAGCGCTGCCGGTGCGGCGATCGCAGGGCGGCGCAGCCAGAGCACGCAGACGATGCCGCCGACGGTGAACTCGGCGAGGCAGCGGGTGAGGCCGAAGCGGGGTATGTGGCTGCCGAGCCTCGGCTGGCCGTGCATGGCGAGGTGCAGCGCGAGGAGGAGCGCGGCGGCGGTGGCGAGCAGCGCCCAGCCGGGCCAGCGCCGCCAGTCGGTCGCGACGGCGAGCAGCGGGAAGAGGAGGTAGGCGGCAGCTTCGGCGCTGATCGACCAGGCCGGATCGTTCCAGGCGAGCGCGCCGGTGAACCCCCAGTTCTGGACGAGGAGGAGGTGGAGCGGCAATTCGGCGAACGGGAAGGCAGGGTCGTCGCGGCCTGTGACCCGCAACGCCAGCGCCAGCGCCACTGCAGAGGCGAGCATCGCGAGATGGAGCGGCCAGATGCGTGCGATCCGCTTGCGCAGGAAGGTCGCGACCGCGCCGGGCGTGCGGAGGCGATCGTGCCAGGTCAGCCAGATGACGAAGCCGGACAGGAGGAAGAAGAAGTCGACGGCGAGATAGCCCCTGGCGATTACGGCGGCTGCCGATGCGGGCAGCGGGGGCAGGGCGGTGCGGACGTGGTACAGGACGACGAGCCAGGCGGCGATGCCGCGCCCGCCGGTCAGCGCGCGGAGTTCAGCCACGCCGGCGCATCCGCGGCGTCTCCGGCGGGCCCTCGCGATCGAGCTCGGGACGCTTGAGCAGCAGCCAGGCGGTGAGCAGCAGCAGGGCGTGGGTGAGGAGAAGCGCGAAATTGTCGATCACGGCGAGCCGTCTAGGCGAACCGCGTATAGGCCAGCTTTGCCTTTACTATGCCGTTCGTGCTGAGCGCAGTCGAAGCACATTGGTCGGGCGTGCCCTTCGACTTCGCTCAGGGCGAACGGAGG
>CAXTNG010000344.1:0-3532 GCA_964245475.1 uncultured Sphingomonas sp.
GGGTATCGCTGGTGGCGGATCGCGGATGCGCGGGTCGTGGCGGAGGGGGACGGCGTGCCCGCTCTCGACGCGCCCGTCATTGCGGTGGCGCCGGCCGAGGCCGTGGCGCTGCACTGGGCCGAGCTGCCCTCGCGCTCGCCCGCGCAGGCGCTCGCCGCTGCCCGCATCCTCGCCGCCGAGGCAAGCGCCGGGGCGGCGGGCGAGCTGCACGTCGCGGTCGGCGACGATGGCGAAGGCGAGCGGCCGATTGCCGTCCTCGATACCGGCACGATGGCCGGCTGGCTGACCGAACTCGCCGCTATGGGTATCGACCCGATCGCCTTTATCCCGGCGCCGCTGCTGTTGCCTCGGCCCGAACACGGTTTCGTCCGCGGCGAGATCGCGGGCCCGATGCTGGTCCGTGGCCGCACTGCCGGTTTCGCCGACGAGCCCGGCGTTACCGAGTTCATCACCAATGGCGAGCAGCCCATCACGCTAAGCCGCGACGTTATCGAGGCCTCAGTCGCCGCAGCCGCCGCAACGCCGTCGCTCGACCTGCGTCAGGGCCCGTTCGCGCGGCG
The DNA here is from genome assembly GCA_964245475.1 of uncultured Sphingomonas sp. Classification (GTDB taxonomy): domain Bacteria; phylum Pseudomonadota; class Alphaproteobacteria; order Sphingomonadales; family Sphingomonadaceae; genus Sphingomonas. The sequence continues at coordinate 561 of CAXTNG010000344.1, forward strand.
GAGGCGGCGCGCGACCGACTGGCCGCTGGTCAGGCGATTGGCGCTGCTCGGGCTTGCGATTCTCGGCATTACCCTGGCGATCGATCTGGTGCGTATCGCCAAGTACAGCTTCACCGCCGATGCGCTCGAAGCCCGAGCGGACGCGCTCGCGCGGACGGGGCTGCCGCGGGGCGAGACGGTGACCGACGCCGACCGCCAGCTGATTGAGCGGCTGTCGCGCGTACGCGGGCCGGGGCTCGGCTACAGCGCGACTACAGCTGCGGTGTACGACGCGATGCGTGCGGTGCCGGGGACCGAGCTGACCGCGTTCGACTTCGAGGCGAACGGGGACGTCCGCCTCGGCATTGCCTGCGCGCGCGAGGCGCTGGCGACCGACCTCAAGCGGGCGATGGAAGCGCGCCGCCTGACCGTTCGCGACGGCGTGTTCCAGTCCGCCGGCGGGCGGGTCACCGGCGAGTTCGTGGTGAGCGCCTCATGAGCGGGCTGCGCGCCTGGTTCACCGCGCGGTCGCTGCGCGAGCGGCGCCTGCTGCTCGTCGCGGCGGCACTGGCGATGGTGACATTGGTTTGGGGCGGGATCGTCATCCCGGTGCGCGATTGGCTGTCGAGCGAACGCGAGCGCCACGCCAATGCCGTCGACCGGCTCGGCACGACGATCGCGCGGGTCGATCTCCTGCGTAGCGTCGGCAGGCGCCCCGCGCTCGCCGGTGACCTGCTGGCGCTGGTACGGGCGGAAGCCGACGCCGCAGGCTTCGCACTCGCGACGGTCGATGCCGAGGGGTCCGACCGGGTCCGCGCGACGATCCAGTCGGCGCGGCCGGGCGCGCTCGCGGGCTGGCTCGCCAGGCTGGAGGCGCGCGGGCTGCTCGTCGACTCGGCGACGCTCACCGATCACGGCGACCATACGGTCGGCGCGGTGCTGGTCCTCAAGGCCCGCGCCGCATGAGGCGGATTCGGCTCACCACCGGCCGCGCGGCCCTGTTCGGTGCGCTGGTCCTCGCGGGGCTGCTCGTCTTCCTGCCGCTGCGGCTGGTGCTCGGCGCAGCTGGTGTCGCCGATGCGGGGCTCACGGTGCGTGCCGCGGAGGGCAGCGTCTGGGCCGGCACGCTGCGCGATGCGAGAATCGGCGGCATCGTGCTGGGTGACCTCGACGCGCATCTCTCGCCCTGGTCGCTGCTGCTCGGCCGGGTGCGGATGGAGCTCGATTCCGACCTCGACACCCCCGCGCGTGCCGTTCACGGTGCGGTGGGCGTCAGCCGCAACGGCGCGCGCGCCGACGACGTGAACGCGACGATCGCGCCCGGCCGGCTCTTCGCGCCGCTGCCGGTGACCGGTCTTGCGCTGGAGGCGTTGAGCGTGCGCTTCGAGGATGGCGCCTGCACCGCGGCGGAAGGCCGCGTCCGCGCGACGCTCGCCGGCGACATCGCGGGGGTCGCGCTGCCCGCTGTGCTGAGCGGCGCGGTACGCTGCGAAGGCCGTGCGCTGCTCGTCCCGCTCCAGAGCGCTGCGGGTGCCGAGCGCGTCGACCTGCGCATCGAGGGCAGCGGCCGCTACCGCGCCACCGTGACGCTCCAGCCCGCCGATCCGGCGGCTCTCGCCCGGCTCACCAGCCTCGGCTTCATCGAGGGTGCGGGCGGCTATGCCCTTTCGGCCGAGGGGCGCTTCTGATAGCCTTGACGCCTGCCGACCCCGCCCGCTAGGGGCGCGGGTCTTCTGCGGCGACCGTAGTTCAATTGGTTAGAGCGCCGGCTTGTGATGCCGGAAGTTGCGGGTTCAAGTCCCGTCGGTCGCCCCAACTTTCGCCAGCTGCGCTGGAGACCGCACCGGCCCGCTCCGGCCGAAGGACAATTATGACCAACTGGGGTTTTCCGGACTTCGACGATCACGAAGGCGTGCACCTGTTCACCGATCCCGCGTCGGGGCTGCAGGCAGTGATCGCGATCCATTCGACCCGGCTCGGGCCATCGGCAGGCGGGGTGCGCTTCTGGCATTACCCCAGCGCCGAGGATGCGGTGACCGACGCGCTCCGGCTGTCCCGGGGGATGAGCTACAAGAACGCGATGGCCGGGCTGCCGATGGGCGGGGGCAAGGGCGTGGTGCTTGCCGCTGCGCCCGGTGCGACGATTACGACGGCACAGCTGGAGGCATTTGGACGCGCGGTCGAGTCGCTTGGCGGGCGCTATGTGACCGCGGAGGACGTCGGCATGTCCGAAGCGCGAATGAAGGTCATCGCTCAGCATACCCGGCACGTCTCCGGCCTGCCGGTCGCGGCGGGGAGCGCGGGCGGCGACCCGGGACCTTACACCGCACGAGGCGTGTATTTGGGAGTCAAGGCGGCGGCCAAGCGGGGGCTTGGCGCCGACGACATGCGCGGCGTGCGCGTGGCGGTGCAGGGCGTAGGGTCGGTCGGCGGCGGCCTGGCGCGGCTGCTCGCGGCAGACGGCGCGCTGTTGACGCTGGCGGACGTGAATGCCGAACGCGCACAGGCGCTCGCGGCCGAGATCGGCGCGACGGCGGTGCCGGCGGACGCGATCCTATCCGCCGATGTCGACTTGGTAAGCCCGAATGCCCTTGGCGCGATCCTGACGGGGGAGAGCATCGCTGCGCTCAAGGCCAAAGTGGTCGCGGGCGGCGCCAACAATCAGCTTGCGACCGCCGCCGACGGCCGGCGAGTGCATGAGGCAGGCATCCTCTACGCGCCCGATTACGTGATCAACGCGGGCGGGATCATCAACGTCGGTCTGGAATATCTCGGTCATGGCGACGAGGCGGAGGTCAACGGGCGGATCGATCGGATCCCCGAGCGTCTGACTGAAGTATGGGACGAGAGCGAGCGCAGCGGCGACCCTGCCGCGCAGGTCGCCGACCGCATCGCACAGCGGCTGATCGGACGGTGATCCGGTCAACCTCACCCTTCCGCGGCTTCGCCGCTCCCTCCCTCTCCCATCGGGAGAGGGAGGGAGCGCGCAGCGC
>CAXTNG010000344.1:3542-3820 GCA_964245475.1 uncultured Sphingomonas sp.
GGTGAGGGTGACAGGGCGCTTGGCTTGCCTTATCCTCATCCGCAGTGCCCGCCCTTCATGCCCTAGCCAATCCTGCCCGTTTCCTGGCCATCGCGCGGCCGCTGACGCCTCTGCTGCTCGCGGTCGGGGTTGGGCTGGTGGCGTTCGGAACATATGCCGGGTTGTTCCTGACCCCGCCCGACTATCTGCAGGGCGAGACGGTCAGGATCATGTACGTCCACGTCCCCGCCGCCTGGCTCGGCATGGGCGGCTGGAGCGCGCTCGCGATCGCCAGCATC
>CAXTNG010000345.1:0-399 GCA_964245475.1 uncultured Sphingomonas sp.
GCGCTATGTTCCGCCGGATATTGCTCGCCGTCCTCCTCGCGCTCGCGGCCTCGCCTGTCGCGGCGCAGGCCAAGGGTCCGCTCGTGCTCGCCGCCGCGAGCCTGCAGGACGCGTTTGGCGCCGCCGCGGATACCTGGGCCAAGAAGGGTCACCCGCGGCCGGTGCTCGCCTTTGCGGCGTCGTCGGCGCTGGCGCGGCAGGTGCGGGCTGGGGCGCCGGCGGAGCTGTTCGCCTCTGCGGACGAGGAGTGGATGGACGTGCTCGCGAAGGAGGGCCGCATCGTGCCGGAGACCCGCGCGGACATCGCCGGAAACCGGCTGGTCGTGGTGTCGCGGCGGGGCACCCCGGGCCGGCTGACGGTGTACAATCTCGGCCCGGCGCTCGCCCGCGGCCCGGTAG
>CAXTNG010000345.1:409-3771 GCA_964245475.1 uncultured Sphingomonas sp.
CCTGCCGCCGTGCCTGCGGGCAAGTACGGGCAGGCAGCGCTGGAGCGGATGGGCGCGTGGAAGGTGGTGGCGCCGCATGTGGTGCGTGCCGAGAACGTCCGCGCGGCGCTGGCGCTGGTCGAGCGGGGCGCCGCGCCTTATGGCATCGTCTACCGCACCGATGCGCTGGCGAGCCGGGCGGTGCAGGTCTCCGGCATGTTCCCACGCGGGAGCCACCCGCCGATCCGCTACCCGATCGCGCGGCTCAAGAACGGCGGCGCCGAAGCGGAGGGATTCCGGCGCTTCCTGCTCTCGTCCGAGGGACAGGCGATCCTGCGGCGGTACGGGTTCACGCGCCCTTGATCCTCTCTCCCGAGGAATGGGGGATCGTGCGGCTGTCGCTTGTGGTCGGCGGAACCGCATGCGCGGCGACGCTGCCGGTGGCGTTCGCGCTCGCCTGGCTGCTGGCGCGGACGCGGTTTCCGGGGCGGGTGATCGTCGACGCGCTCGTCCACCTGCCGCTGGTGGTGCCGCCGGTGGTGACCGGCTGGGTGCTGCTGCTCGCCTTCGCCCCCTCGGGACCGCTCGGCGCGCTGTCGGGCGGTGTCCTGTTCCGCTGGACCGGCGCGGCGATCGCGGCGGGGGTGATGGCGCTGCCGCTGATGGTTCGCGGCATCCGGCTCGGGCTGGAGGGCGTCGACCGGCGGCTGGAGCAAGCGGCGCGGACGCTGGGTGCCTCCCCTGCCCGCGTGTTCCGCACGGTCACCGTGCCGCTGGCGATGCCGGGCGTGCTGGCGGCGCTGGTGCTCGGCTTCGCGCGGTCGATCGGCGAGTTCGGCGCGACGATCACCTTCGTCTCCAACGTGCCCGGCGAGACCGAGACGCTGCCGCTCGCCATCTACGCCGCGCTCCAGCGCCCCGGCGGCGATGCAATCGTGTGGCGGCTGGCTGTGGTATCGGTGGCGCTGAGCCTCGTCGCGCTGGTCACCTCCGAGATGCTGGCGCGGCGTGCCGGGCGGGGCATGCATGTCCTTTGATGTCGACGTCGCAGTGCGCCGCGGCGATGCGGATGTCGCGGTCGCGTTCGAGGCGAGCGAAGGCGCAACGGTGCTGTTCGGCCCGTCTGGGATCGGCAAGACGAGCGTGCTCGACATGATCGCCGGGCTGCTCCGCCCCGACCGCGGGCACATTCGGGTCGGCGGCGAGACCCTGTTCGGCGACGGCGTCGACCTCTCCCCCGAGCGCCGGCGCGCCGGCTATGTCTTCCAGGAACCGCGGCTCTTCCCGCACCTGAAGGTCCGCGCCAATCTGCTCTATGGCGCGCGCTCGGACGAGCGGCTGCACGCGACCGCGGCGATGCTCGACATCGCGCACCTGCTCGACCGCTGGCAGCGTACCCTGTCGGGCGGCGAGGCGCGGCGGGTGGCGATCGGCCGCGCCCTGCTCAGCGACGCGCGCTTCCTGCTCCTCGACGAGCCGCTCGCCAGCCTGGACCGCATTAGGCGCGAGGAGGCGATGCGGGCGATCGAACGGGTACGCGACGAGGCGGGGCTGCCGATCCTGCTGGTCACGCACGATCCCGAAGAAGCCGATCGGCTGGGTACACGGGTGGTGCGGATTTGACTACCGCGACAGCAGGAACACCGCATGCTCCGCCAGCGCGTTCGCCGCCGCGCGGGAGCGGCGCCTGTCGCCCGACAGGAACCACGCCTCCTCCACCACGATCGCGCGCTCGGCCAGGAAGGCGCGGAAGTCGTCCACCGTCACATGGTGGATGTTGGGCGTGTCGTACCAGCGCTCGGGCAGCGTCCGCGTCACCGGCATCCGCCCGCCCCAGAGCAGCGACAGCCGCACCCGCCAGTGCGCGAAATTGGGAAAGCTGACGAACGCCCGCCGCCCGATGCGGAGCAGCTGGTCAAGCACCGCATCCGGCGCGCGCGCGGTCTGCAGCGTCTGGCTGAGGATCGCATAGTCGAAGCTCGCGTCGGGGTAGCCCGCAAGGTCGATGTCGGCATCGCCCTGGATCACCGACAGCCCGCGCGCGACCGCCGCCGCGACATTGCCTGCGTCGATCTCCAGTCCCCGCGCATCCACCCCCTTGTCGTCGCGCAGCGCCGCCATCAGCGCGCCGTCGCCGCAGCCGACGTCGAGCACCCGCGCGCCTGCCGCGACATGGTCGGCGATGATCGCCAGGTCCGGACGCAGGCTCACGTGCGCCCCCGCAACAGGTCCTCGTAAGCGGAGGACAGCCGCTCCATAAAGCCCTCCGGGCGCAGCAGCGGGCGAAAGCCGAGCGTCGCATACACCCCGTGGGCGTCCTTGGTCGCGAGCGCGAAGCGCCGGATGTCCGCGTAATCGGGGTGGTCGAGGAACCAGCGCACCATCAGCCGCCCGAGCCCAGCGCCGCGCCGCGCCTCCACCACCCACACGTCGGCGAGCCAGGCGAAGGTCGCACGGTCGCTGATCATCCGCGCATCGCCGACCTGCTCGCCGGCCGCGTCATAGGCGCCGAGGCAATGCGATCGGCGCGCGGCACGTTCGACCGTCTCGCGGTCGATACCCGGCGACCAATAGCTCCCCGCCAGCCACGCATGCACGCGCTCGAACTGCAGCCGCGCGGGATCGTCGGAGAGCGCGATCATGCCCCGCCTCTCAGGAAGCCGTCGACCACCCGGTTCAGCTCGGGCGACTCCAACAGGAACGCGTCATGGCCATAGGGGCTGTTGAGCTCGACGAAGCTCGCCGCCGCGCCCGCCGCGTTGAGCGCATGGACGATGATCCGCGACTCCGCGGTCGGGTACAGCCAGTCGGTGTCGAAGCTGACCAGGCAGAAGCGCGTCGGCGTGCCCCGAAACGCGTTGGCGAGCCGCCCGCCATGCTCCTCGGCCAGGTCGAAATAGTCCATGGCGCGGGTGATGTAGAGGTAGGAGTTGGCGTCAAACCGGTCGACGAAGGCGATCCCCTGGTGGCGCAGGTAGCTTTCCACCTGGAAGTCCGCATCGAAGCCGAAGCTCTTCGCATCACGCCCCTGCAGCCGCCGACCGAACTTCTCGGTGAGGCCGGCCTCGGACAGATAGGTGATGTGCGCCGCCATCCGCGCCACCGCGAGGCCCGCGGCGGGCGGGTCGTCATGCCCGTAATAGTCGCCGCCGCGCCACTTCGGATCGGCCATGATCGCCTGCCGCCCGACCTCGTGAAAGGCAATGTTCTGCGCGGTGTGACGCGCGGTCGAGGCGATCACCACCGCCGCGCGCACCCGCTCGGGGTAGGTCGCCGCCCAGGACAGCGCCTGCATCCCGCCCATCGACCCGCCGACCACCGCGGCGCGCGCGCCGCCACCGAGATGATCGAGCCGCCGCGCCTGCGCGCGCACCATGTCGCGG
>CAXTNG010000346.1:0-3768 GCA_964245475.1 uncultured Sphingomonas sp.
CGCGCGCGGAGAGCTTCTCGGTCTGGTAGAGCATCTCGCGCGAGCGGGCGAGCGCGGCCTCGGCCTTTTTGCGCTCGGTCAGGTCGAGGGTGAAGCCGCCGGTGCGGACGACACCGGGGCCGCCGCTCACCGGAAAGGCCATGGCGAGGACGTGCGCACCCTCGGCGAGGCTCTCCAGCGCGATCTCGACGCGCGCGACCTCGCCCGAGCGCGCGATCCGCTCCAGCCGCTCGATCTCGCGGGCGATGTCGGGGGGGAACAGCTCGTCGGGATGCGCGCCCTGCACCTCCTCGCGATGCAGGCCGAGCCCCTGCGCGAACTGCGGGTTGACGCGAACGTAGCGGCCGTCGGCGTCCTTGAGGTGCATCGCCACCGGCGCATTCTCGAGAAAGGCGGAGAGCTGCGCCTCGCTCGCCGCCAGCCGCTCCTCCGAGCGCGCGCGCTCGAGCACGGCGAGCGTGCGGTCGGCGACGTCGGCGACTAGCTCGACCTCCTCGTCGGTCCAGTGGCGGCCAACGCTCTGCTGCACGGAGAGCGACGCGACGACCTTGCCCAGCCGCATCATCGGCACCGTCATTACAGCGGCAATCCCCAGTCCCTCGAACAGCGGCCGGTTATCGGAGTCGATCCGCGGGTCGCTCGCGATATCGTCGACCCGCACGGCCGAGCCGCTGAAATGGGCGGCGGCGAGTCGCTCGCCCAGCACGGTAACCGGATAACGCTGATCGACGAGGCTGGAGACGCCATCGACCCATTCGTGCCGTACGGACAACGATTGGCCATCGTCGGCCGTATCCGCAAAGTTCGCGCGCTCGACGCCCAGGTGCTCGCCCAGCGCCGCGACGGTCTCCATCAGGATCGCCTGCGCGTCGGTCTTGGACGCGACGCGGTCGTTCCAGGCGATCAGGAATGCCTGGTTGCGCTCCCGCGCCTCCAGCGCCGCCTCCGCTTCGGCGCGCTCCAGAGCGACCCAGGCGCGCTCGGCGATGTCGCGCAGCAGCTCCACCTCGCGCTCGCACCAGACGCGCGGGGCCGCATGCTGGAGCGACAGGGACGAGCGGATCTTGCCGCCCTGAACCAGCGGGATGCTGATGAAGGCGCCGATCTCGGTCTCGCGGTAGCGGGCCTTCGCCGCCTCTTCAAGGCCGGGATCGCCGGCGACGTCGTCGTAGCGGACCACCTCGCCCGCGGTCCACGCATGGTCCACGGCGGAGCCGACGCTTTCGAGCAGGAAGCTGTTGCCGAGGATGCTGCCGACGCCGTCGCGCCACTCGCCGCTGACCGTGAAGCGGCGCCCGTTCTCCTCGCAATGAGCATAGGTCGCACGGGTGATGCCCAAGTGCCGGCCGAGCCAGGCGAGCGTGGTGGCGACGATCGCATCCTTGCCCGCCTGTCCGCGGATCGCGTCGCCCCATTCGATCAGCAACGCCTGGTGCCGCTCGCGCTCGGCGAGCGCCGCTTCGGCGCGGGCGCGCGAGACGCTGCTCCAGACGCGATCGGCGAGTTCCTCGACGAGCTGCACCTCGTCCGCGGTCCAGCCCCGCGGCGCCGGGTCGGAGATCGTCAGCATCGCGACCAGCCGGCCATCCTTGACCAGCGGCACGGTGATCGCGGCGCACACGCCCACCGTCCGCCCCGCCTCGATCACCGGCGGCGTCAGCTCGGGCGCCGGATCGTCGTAGCTCTTCGTCACCAGCGTGCGGCCACGGTTCAGCGTCTCGGACAGCCCCTCGAAGCCCTCGCCAAAGCGGAACATCGCCGGCACCTCGGTGAAGCGCCGGTTCGGCCGCGCGAGGAAGACGTTGAACAGGGCGGGATCGCCGGTCACCTCCGAATAGGCGACCTGGCCGATGCCCATGTGCGCGATCGTCATCTCGCCCAGCGTCGCCAGGATGCGGAAGGCGTCGGTCTCGTCGCGCGTCGCATCGGCGAATGCGCGCAGGAACGCCTGGCGCCCGTCATGCGCATATTGCGCGGACAGGTCGACGAGCACCCCGCACCAGCGGATCACCTGGCCCGCGGCGTCGTGGATCGGCGTGCCGCTCGCGAGGAACGGCCGGTAGGTGCCGTCGGCGCCGCGGATGCGGGCGGTAAGCTCGAGCGCGGTACCCGCCTCGCGCGCCGCCGCCCAGGCGTTCGCCACTCTCTGGTGGTCGTCGGGATGGACGACCCACGCCATCTCGCCCGAGGCGCGCCCGGCGCCGGTGAAGAAGGCGGCCGCCCGGCGATTGCCCCAATAGGGCTTGCCGTTGGCGTCGCCGAGCCAGCAGAGCCCCGGCATGTTCTCCGCGAGCGTGCGGAACTGCTCCTCCTGCTCGCGCAGCTGCTCCAGCATGCGCAGGTGCTGGAGCGCGCCCCACAGCCGCGCGCCGGTCTGCGCGAACAGCAGCACCTGGTCCTCGGTCCAGGCGCGTGGCTCGGTATGGGTCGCGTTGAACACCGCGACCAGCTCGCCGCCCTCGATCAGCGGCACGCCCACCACCGAGCGCAGATTGCCCGCGGCGAGGCTCGCGGCCTGGTCGGGATCGAGCGCCGCTTCGTGCGCGTCGGCGACCACCAGCGTCTCGCCCGAGCGATAGAAGCGCGCGAACGGGGACTCGCGCTCGAACGCGCGGCGCCCGGTCTTGCTGGGAACGCTGCCGTCGGTCCAGTCGAGCGGAACGGTCATCCACTCGAGCTTGGGGTCGACCTCGCCATAGGCGACGCGCGAGACGTCGAGGAAACGGCCCATCGCCTCCAGCGTGACCGCAATCAGGCGATGCGCGTCGGTTTCTTCGGCAAAGCGTTCGGAAAGCCATAATTTGGCCGCCGCACCGGATGCGAAGCGGCGCGGCACCTGGCCGTCGAACGGCTGCGGAGCGGCCTCGATTCTCGCCTCCATTATCGTACGTTAGCAGGCGTCCGGCGGCGCGCCTATGCCGCGGCGGCGACCGGCTGGAAGACGGCAGCGGGCGCGGCCAGCGCGGAGAGATATTCGGACTGCATCACCGGGGTCAGCACCTCGATCATCCGGCAGCCCTCGACCCACAGCTCGACCACGCCGAACATGCCGCCGCGGCGGCGGTATTTGGCGGGCCAGCCCTCGCGCGCGGCGATGGCGAACACCGCATCGCTGTCGAGCGCGGTCGCCATCGCGAAATGCGTCGCCGAACGGCGGTTGCGCATGCCGATCACGCCGAAGGAGTCGGCGTCGCCGTCGGCGATCACCAGCTCGGTGCCGCGCGGATAGACCTCGACCAGCGTCGCCCGGTCGTCGCCCGCGATCGCCACCCAGCCGCCATCGATCACCGGCGGGAAGGGCGCGGCTTGGCCGCCCCACAGCTCGGCGATGACGGTGGCGACGCGCTGCGGGTCATCGGCGTCGATCGAAACGTGGTAGAGCATCGGTGTTCTCCTTCACCGACCGCCTTGCCGCGCCTCGCGCTCCCGATCCTCTACCCCGCGACGAACGTGCGACGAACGCGACGAAACCGCGCCTGTTGCATCCGCCTTTTCCCGCGATGCAACCACCACCTCCGTTCGCCCTGAGCGAAGTCGAAGGGCACGCACGACCCATGTGCTTCGACGTAGTTTATCCTGAGCGCCTGCCTTGCAGGCAGTCGAAGGGCTCAGCGTGAACGGATCAGATCGAGCGAACGCCGCTCAGCTCTACTTGTAAACGATCACCGAACCCGCGGTCCCCCGAACGGCAGCGGCGGCGGCGGGCGGCGGTCGCGGCGCGGGAGCTGCGCCTGATAGGCATGCCCGCAATGCTGGACGCAATACGGA
>CAXTNG010000347.1:0-3761 GCA_964245475.1 uncultured Sphingomonas sp.
ATCGTCGGGCCAGCGCGCCAGCGGCATCACCGCTGCCGGGTTGCCCTCGAACGCCGCGCTCGCGAACGCGTCGACCTGGGTGAACGGAATTCTCACATGCGCTTCCCGAACCAGTGCGGCGTCACGTCCGCCTCGACCAGCGGATTGTCGGTATCGACATGGCCTTCCGGATCGAGGTGGATCAGCACCTCCACCTGGGGGAACACCGCGCGCAAATTGCTCTCTACCGCCTCGACCAGATCGTGCGCCTTGCCGATGGTCAGGTCGCGGTCGACCTCCATGTGGAATTGCGCGAAATCGTGGCTGCCGGAACGCCGCGTGCGAAAATCGTGGATGCCGCGCAGCCCGGGCTGGCGCGCGGCCACGTCGAGGAAGGCGGCGCGCTGCTGCTCGGGCCATTCCTTGTCCATCAGCTGGTCGACGGCATTGGACGATGCCCGGAACGCCCCGAACGCCAGCCAGAGCGCGATGGCGATGCCGAACAGCGGGTCGGCCCGGTGCCAGCCGAAATACTGGTCGAGCACCAGCGCCGCGATCACCGAGGCGTTGAGCAGCACGTCCGACTGGTAATGGACGTTGTCCGCCAGGATCGCGACCGAGCCCGTCCGCCGGATCACCCGGCGCTGGTACCAGAGCAGCACCGCCGTCGCCGCGACCGCGACCAGCGACACGCCGATGCCGAAGTCCGCGTCCCGCGTGGGGTCCGTCTCGCCGAACGCCAGCACCGCGCGCCAGCCGATGCCCGCGGCGGACGCGGTGATCAGCGCCACCTGGAACAGCGCCGCCAGCGCCTCCGCCTTGCCGTGACCGAAGCGGTGGTCGTAATCGGCCGGCTCGGCGGCGAGCTTCACCCCGTACAGCGTGACCAGGCTGGCAAGCAGGTCGAGCCCGGTGTCGGCGAGGCTGCCCAGCATCGCGACCGAGCCGGTATGCCACGCCGCAAAGCTCTTCAGCGCGAACAGCGCCAGCGCCATCGCGACGCTGGCCAGCGCCGCGCGGATGGCGAGCGGGATCAGCTTGCGGCGTTCGTCCCGCGTCATGGGTATAGCAATCCTTCCGTCCAGCCGCTCTCGGATCGCATGAACAGCCGCCGCTCGTGCAACCGATGCGCGCGATCCTGCCAGAACTCGAGCCGCTCGGGCGCGACCCGATACCCGCCCCAATGCGGCGGCCGTGGCACCTCACCGCCCTCGAACCGCGCCATCACCGCCTCGAACCGCGCCTCGAAGGTCGCGCGTGCATCGAGCGGCCGCGACTGGTCGCTCGCCCAGGCGCCGAGCTGCGAATCCCGGCTGCGGCTGGCGAAATACGCGTCGGACTCTGCATCGGAGGCATGGGAGACCGCGCCCTCGACCCTCACCTGCCGCCGGAGCGATTTCCAGTGGAAGAGCAATGCCGCATGGGGGTTCGCCGCCAGATCGCCCGCCTTGCGCCCCTCGCGGTTGGTGTAGAACACGAAGCCCTCGGGCCCGTGCCCCTTGAGCAGCACCATCCTCACCGACGGCTGCCCGTCGGCATCCGCGGTGGCGAGCGCCATCGCATTGGGGTCGTTCGGCTCCGAAGCCTGCGCCTCGGCGAACCACGCATCGAACAGGGCGAAAGGGTCGTCCATCGCGCCGCCTTGTAGGGCAAAACCGCTTGGTCCGCCAACCTCGTACGCCTATGTTCAATGCCGGAGGTACGCGATGGCGACAAGCGTGAAACTCGCGGACGAGTGGCACACGTATGCCGCGGGGCTGGTACGGGACGGCCACTTCGCCTCCATCGAACAGGCGGTAGAGGCGGGCCTGCGACAAATACAGGCCGATATGCAGGACGACGATCTATCGCTCGAGGATTGGGCCGCCATCGACGAAGGATTGGCAGACATCGATGCGGGCCGCGTTCATGATGCGGATGAGGTCTTTGACGAGCTCCTCGCCGAACTGCGGGCAATGGCCAAACCGCGTTGAAGCTCATCCTGTCGACGCAGGCCCGCCGGAACCTGCGCGAGATTGCTCTGTGGATCGCGAGCGACGATCCCGTCCGTGCGCAATCCTATACGGAGGAACTGCGGGCAGCGTGCGAGAAGCTGCTTGATCATCCACTAGCTTTTCCGGCGCTGGTTGATCGGCGTGGCCGCAAGCTCCACAAGCGAACTTATGGCAACTACCTCATCATCTGCGAGGTAGACGGCAAGTCGGTACGCGTCACCGCCATCCTGCACGGCGCACGCGACCGCTCGCGCTTGATCTGACCGGGGGAACGACTCCGCCTGCCGAGGATTGAATCGCCTCCGCAACGAGGTGACGCCCCATGCCCGCACGCGCCTATTGGCAAGGACAGATCAGGCTCGCCCTCGTCTCGATCCCCGTCGAAATCTATTCCGCCACCAAGAGCGGCGCCTCGGTCTCTTTCAAGCAGATCCACGAGCCCACCGGCAAGCCGATCCATTACGAGAAGGTCGTCACCGGCGTCGGCCCGGTCGACCCCGACGAGATCATGAAGGGCTATCAGATCGAGAAGGGCGAGTTCGTCCTCCTCGAGCAGGAGGAGATCGACGCGGTCAAGCTCGAGTCCAAGAAGACGCTGGAGCTGACCCAGTTCGTCGATGCGAGCGAGATCGACGTGATCTATTACGAGAAGCCCTATTTCGTCGTTCCCGCCGACGACCTTGCCGAGGAGGCGTTCATCGTCCTGCGCGAGGCGCTCAAGCGCTCAAAGAAGGTCGGCTTGGGCCAGCTCGCGCTCAGGGGCCGCGAATATGTCGTCAGCCTGAAGCCGTGCGGGCGCGGCATGGTGCTGGAGACGCTGCGCTATGCCGACGAGGTCAACAAGGCGCAGAGCTATTTCCGTGACATTCCCGATGCGACCCCCGACCCGGAGCTGCTCGACCTGGCGCAGGCGCTGATCGACCGCAAGACCGCCGCCTTCGACGCGTCCGAGTTCCACGACCGCTATGTCGACGCGCTCAAGGACCTGATCGAGAAGAAGCGCAAGGCCAAGGGCAAGACGATCATCGAGGACAAGGACGCCGAGCCCGCCAAGGCCTCCAACGTCGTCGATCTGATGGCCGCGCTCAAGAAGTCGATGGAGAAGTCCGGCGGCACGCCTGCCAACGACGACAAGCCCGCGGCCCAGAAGGCGCCCGCCCGCAAGGCACCGGCCAAGACGGCTGCCAAGACCGGCGCGAAGCCCACCCCGGCGAAGAAGCGTGCCTAAGCCCGACGCCCTCGCCGAATACAACGCCAAGCGCAACTTCGCGGAGACCGCCGAACCTGCGGGCACGCTCGCGCCGGGGCACGGCAACAGCTTCATGGTCCAGAAGCACGACGCCACCCGCCTCCACTGGGATTTCCGGCTGGAGCTGGACGGCGTCCTCAAGAGCTGGGCGGTCACCCGCGGCCCCAGCCTCGATCCCGGCGAGAAGCGCCTCGCCGTCCGCACCGAAGACCACCCGCTCTCCTACGCCACCTTCGAGGGCACGATCCCCAAGGGTCAGTATGGCGGCGGCACCGTGATGCTCTGGGACCGCGGCACCTGGTCGCCGATCAAAGGCAAGTCGGCCAAGGACCTCGAGAAAGGCCACCTCCATATCGTCCTCGACGGCGAGCGGATGAAGGGCGAGTGGCTGCTGATCCGCTTGAAGCCGCGCGGCAAGGAAAAGCGCGAGAATTGGCTGCTCCGCAAGATCGACGACGCCCACGCCGGCGGCATCGACACGCTCACCGACGAGGCGCTGACCAGCGTCGCGACCGGGCGCACGATGGCGGAGATCGAGG
>CAXTNG010000348.1:0-3753 GCA_964245475.1 uncultured Sphingomonas sp.
GGATTTGAGCGTGGCGGCAGCCTCGCGCAGCTTGTCGTCGCGCGAGGTGAGGTAGGCGCGCGCCGCTTCGCCGGTCAGCGCCTCGACGCGGCGGACGCCCGAGGCGACAGCGCCCTCGCCGACCACTTTGAACAGGCCGATGTCGCCGAGCGCGGCGACGTGGGTGCCGCCGCACAGCTCGATCGAGTAGGTCTCGCCATCACCCTCGGTCGCCATCGAGACGACGCGGACCTCGTCGCCGTATTTCTCGCCGAACAGCGCCATCGCGCCCATCGCGATCGCCTCATCGGGGGTCATCAGCCGGGTGGTGACGCTGCCGTTCTGGCGGATCTTGGCGTTCACCGCGGCCTCGGCGTCGGCGAGCTCGGCCGGCGACATCGCCACCGGATGCGACACGTCGAAGCGCAGCCGCTCAGGCGCGACCAGCGAGCCCTTCTGCGCGACATGCGTGCCGAGCCGCTGACGCAGCGCTTCGTGGAGCAGATGGGTGGCCGAGTGGTTGGCGCGGATGCGAGCGCGGCGGGCGACGTCGATCTGGAGGCGGACGCTGTCCCCGACCTTGATCTCGCCGGCGTCTACGGCCGCATGATGGACGAAGACGCGGCCGAGCTGCTTCGACGTGTCGGTAACGGTCGCCCGCAAACCGTTGTCGTTGCTGACCGTTCCGGTGTCACCGACCTGACCGCCGCTCTCGCCGTAGAAGGGGGTCTGGTTAACGACGATCGCTACCGTATCGCCCGCCGCGGCGGAGTCGACGCGCGCGCCGTCCTTGACCAGCGCGACCACCTGCCCCTCGCCGACATCGGCGGCATAGCCGAGGAACTCGGTCGAGCCGGCCTCCTCGGCAATGTCGAACCAGAGGTCGTCCGACGCCTTCGCCCCTGAGCCCTTCCACGCGGCCCGCGCGGCGCGCTTCTGCTCGGCCATGGCGGAATCGAAGCCGGCGCGATCGACGGACAGGCCCTGCACGCGGAGCGCATCCTCGGTCAGGTCGTAGGGGAAACCATAGGTGTCGTAGAGCTTGAACGCCGTCTCGCCCGGCAGCGTGCCGCCCTCGTCCAATCCGCCGGTCGCCTCGTCGAGCAGCTTCAGCCCGCGGTCGAGCGTCTGGCGGAAGCGGGTTTCCTCCTGGCGCAGCGTCGCCTCGATCAGCGGCTGCGCGCGGACCAGCTCGGGATAGGCGGCGCCCATCTCCGCAACCAGCGCGGGAACGAGCCGGTGCATCAGCGGCTCCTTGGCGCCGAGGAGGTGCGCGTGGCGCATGGCGCGGCGCATGATCCGGCGCAGCACATAGCCCCTGCCCTCGTTCGCCGGCAGCACGCCGTCGGCAACGAGGAAGCCCGAGGTGCGCAGATGGTCGGCGATCACGCGGTGGCTCGCCTGGTTGGTGCCGGCGGTCGCCGTGTGGGTCAGCTCGCCGGACGCCGCGATCAGGGCCTTGAACGTGTCGGTGTCGTAATTGTCGTGGACGCCCTGCATCACTGCCGCGATACGCTCCAGCCCCATGCCGGTGTCGATCGACGGGCGCGGCAGGTCGCCGACGATCTGGTCCGCCTCCTGCACGAACTGCATGAAGACGAGGTTCCAGATCTCGACGAAGCGGTCCCCATCCTCGTCCGGGCTGCCCGGCGGGCCGCCCGGGATGTGATCGCCGTGGTCGTAGAAGATTTCCGAACACGGCCCGCACGGGCCGTCCGCGCCCATCGCCCAGAAATTGTCCTTGGTGGCGATGCGGATGATGCGCTCTTCGGGCAGGCCGGCGATCTTCTTCCACAGGTCGAACGCCTGGTCGTCAGTGTGATAGACGGTGACCGTCAGCTTCTCGGCCGGCAGACCCCATTCGCGGGTGAGCAGCGTCCACGCATGCGTGATCGCCTGCTCCTTGAAGTAATCGCCGAAGCTGAAATTGCCCAGCATCTCGAAGAAGGTGTGGTGGCGCGCGGTGTAGCCCACATTGTCGAGATCGTTGTGCTTGCCGCCGGCCCGCACGCACTTCTGCGAGGAGACGGCGGTGCGGTACGGCCGCGACTCAAGCCCGGTAAAGACGTTCTTGAACGGCACCATGCCGGCGTTGACGAACATCAGCGTCGGGTCGTTCTGCGGCACCAGCGGTGCGGACGGTACGATCTGGTGCCCGTTCTGCCCAAAATAATCGAGGAAGCCGCGGCGGATGTCGTTGGTCGAGGTCATGGCGGCGGCTTAGGCGAACGCGCGGTGCCCCTCAAGTCAACCTAGGGGCGCCTCAATCGAGCTCGGGGGCTCGCTGAACCACTTCGGCCCCGCCTCTGTCATGTGGAAGCAATCCTCCAGCCTGACCCCGAATTTGCCCGGCAGGTAGAGTCCCGGCTCGTCGGAGAAGCACATGCCGACCGCAAGCGGCGTCGTTTCGCCGTGCACGAGGTTGACCGGCTCGTGGCCGTCCATGCCGATGCCGTGGCCGGTGCGGTGCGACAGGCCGGGGAGCGCATAGCCGGGGCCGTAGCCTAGGCTTTCGTATAACCAGCGCACGGCGTCGTCGACCGCACCCGCGGGGGTGCCGAGCTGCGCGGTCGTGAAGGCATGCCACTGGCCACGCGCTACATGCTCCCAGACCCTGCGTTGCTCGACGGAAGCGGCACCGTGGACCCAGGTGCGCGAGACGTCGGACTGGTAATCCTGCACGGTGCAGCCGCAGTCCATCAGCAGCAGCGCGCCGTCGGCGATGCGGTGGACCTCGCGGCTGCCGTGGGGCATCGCTGCGGCGGGGCCGATCAGCGCCAGCGCGAACTCGGGCTCGCCGCCTAGCGCCCGCGTCGCGGCCTGGTGCAGCGCGCCGATCTCCGCGCCGGTCATGCCCTTCTCGACCCGCGGCTGCACCCAGCGGTAGGCCGCGATAGTCACGTCGGTCGCGGCCTGCATCAGCGCGAGTTCGGCGGGCGTCTTGATCATCCGGCACCCGCGCACGACCGGGTTGGCGCTGACCCGGCGCGTGTCGGGCAGGTTGCGCGCGAGCCCCTCGACGATGAAGCTGCGCACCGTCTCCTCGATGCCGACCCGCCGCGCGGCAAGCCGCGAGTCGCGCAGGAACACGGCAGCGACGGCAAGCGGGTCGGCATCTTCCTGCCAGACGCGGACCTCCGCCGGCACCGCGAGCGTCTGGCGGACCGATGGCTCTTCGAAGAAGGGGGTGACGATGCACGGCTGCCCCTCGGCCGGCAGGATCGCCAGCGTCGGCCGCTCGCTGCGGCTCCAGCGGACTCCCGTGAAGTACGTCATCGACGAACCCGGCTCGACCAGCACCGCACCGAGGCCGTTCGCCTTCATCAGCGCCTGAGCGCGGGCGAGCCGCCCTGCCCGTTCCGCCGCCCCGATCGGCACCACGCCGCGGGTCATGTCGGACAGCCCGCGCAGGTCCGGATCGGCCGCGCGCAGTACCCCGGCGACCGGCAGCACCGCGGCAGCGGCGAGCAGGGTACGGCGGTTCATTTCGCGGGCACCGCCTTCAGGATCGCGGCCTGGACATCGGCCCATTGCGGCTCGCCGGGGGCGATGATGTTGAAATGACCGCTGCCGGGTGTCGTGACGACCGTCACCGCGTCGCCCTTCGCAGCCGCCGCGGCGCGATATGCCTCGGCGTCGGCGGGCGTCAGCACCGCGGCTGCGACCATCACCTGCGGCACGCCCAGCGGTAGGTTGGCTGCGGGCGAGCCCTCGCGATAGCGGTCGGCCACCGCATCGGGCGTGCCGCCCATCAGCGGCGCGATGACCGGCTTG
>CAXTNG010000349.1:0-295 GCA_964245475.1 uncultured Sphingomonas sp.
CGCGAACTGGTCCATGTTGAGCTTGCCGAGCATGCCCGCGCCCGCATCCCACAAATTCTGCGAAACCCGGCTTTCGTAGGGCGGGATGAAGCCTTCGAGGATGTGGCTTGCCGCGGTGGTGGCGACGCCCGCGGTGCAGAACAGGTCCTTCATCCCGATCGGCACGCCAGCCAGCGGCTTGGGCGCGTCGCCCGCCGCCCGCGCCGCATCGGCCGCCCGCGCCGCGGCGAGCGCATGTCCGGGCGTCTCGACCAGGAAGGCGTTGAGCGCCTTGGCCTGTGCGACCTTGACGATG
>CAXTNG010000349.1:305-3713 GCA_964245475.1 uncultured Sphingomonas sp.
AAGCCGTCCGCCACCTCTCCCGCCGAGACGACACCGCTGCGCACCCCGTCGCGTATCGCGACGACGCCGAGATCGGTGAGGTCGCTCACTCGATCACCTTGGGCACGGTGAAGAAGCCGTGCTCGGCCTGGGGCGCGTTGCGCATCAGCAGCTCGCGCACATTGCCGTCGTTCACCACGTCGTCGCGCAGCCTGAGCGCATTGGGGATCACCGCGGTCATCGGCTCGACCCCCGCGGTGTTGACCTCGCCCAGTTGCTCGATCCAGCCGAGGATGTTGCTGAGCTCGGGCGCGAGGCGCGCGGCGTCCTCGTCGCCGATCGCGATGCGCGCGAGGCTCGCGATACGTTTGACGGTGGCGGGTTCGACTGACATGGCGCCGCGGCTAGCACCGCGCGGCGGAACCGCGCAACCGCTGAGGAGCCGATGGCGCGCAAGTTCCTGTACCTGGTGGCGGCGATGGTCATGCTGGTCATGGCCGGCGCGCTCGCCTATCGGATGGCAGGCATCGAGATCATCCGCTGGTGGGCGGTGCCGAGCGCCCGGTTCGAGCCGCTGCCGCCAGTCGCGAGCAGCGCTTATGCCGATCCGAAGATGTGGCTGGCCCGGCCCGATCTGCCGAACAACCCGGCGCTGTGGACGCCGCTGGGCTATGCGCCGGCGAAGGCCCCGCGCGCCGCGGTGTTCTTCATCCACCCGACGTCGTTCCTCGGCCGCTCGCGCTGGAACGCCGCGCTGGACGATGCCGAGACGAACTGGCGCGCAGGGCTGTTCGTCCGGAGCCAGGCCAGCGTCTTCAACGAAGCGGGACAGGTCTGGGCGCCGCGCTATCGCCAAGCCACCTTCGGCGCCTTCCTGACCAACGCGCAGGCGGCACAACAGGCGCTCGACCTCGCCTACCGCGACGTCGCATCGGCCTTCGAGCAGTTCCTCGCCGAGGCGGGTGACCGGCCGATCATCCTGGCGGGACACAGCCAGGGCGCGCTCCACCTGGTCCGGCTGCTGCACGATCGGGTGGCGAACGACCCGGCGCTGCGCCGGCGGATCGTCGCGGCCTATGTCGTTGGCTGGCCGGTGTCGCGCACCACGGATCTCGCCGCGCTGCTGCCGGAGTGCCGCGCCGCCGGCCAAACCGGCTGCCTGCTATCGTGGCAGAGCTTCGCCGAGCCCGCGGACCCGTCGCTGATCGTCGACACGTTCGACGCGACGACCGGCTTCGACGGTCATACGCGCAAGGGCACGCCGATGGTCTGCACCAACCCGCTCACCGGAACCGCCGACGCCGCCGCGCCCGCCAGCACCGATCTCGGCACGCTCGTCCCCTCGGCCGATCTGTCGACCGGCGCGATCGTGCCGCACGCGGTGGGTGCGGCGTGCCGCGGCCGTGGCTTCCTGATCCTTACCAATCCGGTGGCGCTCGGGGGCTATGTGCTGCCGGGCAACAACTACCACGTCTACGACTATCTCCTGTTCTGGGCCAACGTCCGCGCCGACGCCGCACGGCGGTTGGCGGCGTTCCCGCGGTGACGGTCGCCGAGTTCGGGGCGGCGCTGCCCGAGGGCGGACGGCTGCTCGGGCTCGACCTCGGCACCAGGACGATCGGCACCGCGCTGTGCGACGCCGGCTGGTCCTTCGCCAGCCCCGCGACCCTCATCCGCCGGACCAAGTTCAGCAAGGACAAGGCTGCGCTCGCCGAACTCATCGGTAGGCAGCAGGTGAAGGGGCTGGTGATCGGCCTGCCGCTCAACCTCGACGGGACCGAAAGCCCACGTAGCCAGTCGACGCGCGCGTTTGCGCAGAACTGCCGCGAATTGGCGTTGCCGATCCTGCTCTGGGACGAACGCTGGTCGACCGTGGCGGTCGAGCGCGCGATGATCGCGCAGGACATGAGCCGCGCCAAGCGCGCCGAGCGGATCGACAACCTCGCCGCCGCGCATATCCTCCAGGGCGCGATCGACGCCCTGACGATGGCTTAGGCGCTGTCCTACAAGCCAGCTTTTCAGCATGGTCCGGATATGCAAAGTTCTTGCCGCCAAATGCTCAAAGTAAGCGGTGTTCGCTGGAGCGGCCTGAGCGTGGCCTCGCGTCAACGCGGCGGCCCGAAGCAGTCGCGTCAGCGGCGCGTGAACGGTGCGCAGGTGTCGCGCCGAGGTCGCTTGGCGGGAGCCCCGTCGTCGCATAGCGGTGGCGTCCGTCCGCTCCTCCGAGGGATCATCGCGCGATAGTGTCAACCCGGTGTCAACTTAGCGCGGCGGACTGGCCATCACCGTGCCCGTCCGCTACCCGACTCGCCCGATGCGCTCCCCGGACCACCGCCCCGCCACGATGATCGAGGGCGGCGCCGTTTTCCCGCACCGGCACCTCACCGGCATCGAGGGGCTCGCACCCCATGAGATCGCGTTCCTGCTCGACGAGGCGGAGCGCTGGGTCGAGGCCAACCGCAACCATGCCGCGCCCGACAAACGCCTGGCCGGGCTCACTCTGATCAACGCCTTCTTCGAGAATTCGACGCGCACTTTGCTCAGCTTCGAGATCGCCGGCAAGCGGCTCGGCGCCGACGTCGTCAACATGCATGCCGCACAATCGAGCGTGAAGAAGGGCGAGACCCTCATCGACACCGCACAGACGCTGAACGCGATGCGCGCGGACGTGCTGGTGATCCGCCACATGGCCTCGGGCGCGGTGCGGCTGATCGCGGACAAGGTCGCCTGCCCGGTGCTCAACGCCGGCGACGGCTGGCACGAACATCCGACGCAGGCGCTGCTCGACGCATTGACCATTCGGCGGCGGCTCGGCGGGATCGCCAACCGGCGGGTGGTGATCTGCGGCGACGTGCTGCACAGCCGCGTCGCGCGTTCGAATATCCTCGCGCTCACCGCGTTGGCCGCGGAGGTACGGGTCTGTGCTCCTTCGACGCTGATGCCCGCCGCGATCGAGCGGATGGGAGTGACGCCGTTCACCGATTTCGACACGGCGCTGACCGGTGCCGACGTCGTGATGATGCTGCGGGTGCAGACCGAGCGTATGTCCGGCGCCGAGGTGCCGTCCACCCGCGAATACCGGCTGCGCTACGGCCTCACGGCTGCGCGGCTGGCGAAGCTGCCGGATGCGCTGGTGATGCACCCGGGACCTATGAACCGCGGTGTGGAGATCGATTCGAGCGTCGCCGACGGGATGCAATCGGCCATTACCGAGCAGGTCGAGATGGGGGTTGCGGTGCGCATGGCCTGCCTCGACGTCCTGACCCGCCGCGCACGCGGTGTGGAGGGCTGGGCGTGAAGCTGGCCTTCACCAATGCGCGGCTCGTGTGCCCGGTGACGGGCGTCCCCCCGGGCACCCTGTTCGTCGAGAATGACGTGATCGCTCATTCGCCGTTCGCTTCGCGCGAAGCCGAGACGCCGTGCCCCGAC
>CAXTNG010000350.1:0-520 GCA_964245475.1 uncultured Sphingomonas sp.
GTGGGGTGCCTGGGCGCGGCGGACGGGGGGTTCGTGACCGGGTCGACGCTCAGCATCAACGGCGGGCAGCATATGTACTGACGCAGGCAGGCACGGCTACGACCGTGCCGGTGCGCGGCGCAGCCGCGCAGCCTGCGGCATGGCCGGCGGGTGGGGCGGCTTGCCGCACGATCCAGTCCGACGTCATGGCCGGCGGCTTTGCCGTCGGCCCTTTAATGGCGCGTAGACGGGACCAAAGTTGACACCAGGTTGACACTATCGCGGGTGTCGCGTCGGGCCGCGCAGCGGCGCTTCCCGCATGTCATGGCCGTTCGGTGGCGTTCACGGTGGAAAGAGCGAGGGCAGAGCCCGATTCGGGCATGACCTTGCACAGGTTCGCGCTTGTAGGACAGCGGCTTCGCGCATGTTGGCTAACGCCTGATGGCGGACCTCCACTCCCCTCCCTGGAAAGGAGGGGAGATCCGCTTTCCACCAATACTGCTGTATTGCGAAGGCCGACGGCAAAGCCGCCGGCCAGGAC
>CAXTNG010000350.1:530-1971 GCA_964245475.1 uncultured Sphingomonas sp.
GGTCGACCGACCACTCGCTCGCGTCGGCCGGCACGACGTCGAGGTGGCCGTGGACGAGCAGCGCGCCGCGACCGGGGTCAGCTCCGGCGATGCGGCAGAACACGTTGTCGCGCCCCGGCGCGGGGGTGCCCGCGCCGGCCCACTAACTAAGGGGACCGGCCCGTTACGCGGCCGGTCCCCCGCTCCCGGTACGCTACGCGGGAGCTACGCACACCGCCTACCGGCGGTAGCTGGTTGAAGCGGAAAGGGTGGTGGTGAAGGAGGCGGTAACCGCAGCGCTGCCCAAGGGCCGACGGCGAAGCCGCCGACCATGACGTCGGACGAGTTCCGCTGTCGCGGCCTCGCCGGCCGAACCGGTAAGTGCGAGCCGCCAAGCAGCTCGCACCGACGCGGTCGTCGCCGCGCCTCTTACCGGTAGCGGCAGCTGTCGGGGTTGTTGCCCTTCCCGATCGCCCGGCCCGCCAGCGCGCCGGCACCTGCGCCGATGATCGTGCCCGCGGCGCGGTCGCGGCCGCCGTCGATCGAGCGGCCGAGCAGCCCGCCGGCAATCGCGCCGAGCACGGTGCCGGTGGTGCCGCTGTTGCAGCGCTGGTTGCGGTTCCGGTAATAGCCGCGGTTGTCGCGATACTGGCGGTAGCCGCGGTCGTTGTAGCCGCGCTGATAATAGCCGTCGCGGTTGTAGCCGTCCTGGTACGCCTGATCATAGGCGTAGCGGTCGCCGCCGTAGCGCTGCGCCTCGGCCGCGGCAGGGACCATCGCGCCGGTGACGGCGGCGAGGGCGGCGGCGGCGAGTGAAACCTGCTTGAACATCGTGTGTCTCCCGTGTCGATGGGAGGCTTATGGGTGATTCGCGGCGAATGGACCCTGAATGGGCTCGTTATCGCGCGTTAAGGCTTCCGCCTGCTGCTGCGGCCCGCCATGGCGGGGCGGATGCGCCCGTTGTTCGCCGTTCTTGCCGTCTTCGCGCTCGTGCTGGCGCTCGTGCCCGGGTGGAGCGGGGAAGAGCGGCTGGCGCTGCTCGGCGACCATCCGCAGATGACGGCGAAGCGCGTGGCGCTCGATCCGAACGACCCGGCAAGGGTGCACGTCGGCGGGCTGACCTATCTGGGCGGAGTGGCGCTCAACAGCCGCGATCCGGCGTTCGGCGGCTTTTCGTCGCTGACCGTGGAGGGGGACCGGTTCACGCTGCTAAGCGACGGGGGCAATATCGTCCGGTTCCGGATGGGGGCGGACTGGCGACCGCGGGCTCTGAGCTTCGCTAACCTGCCTTCCGGCCCGGGTATCGGTTGGGACAAGGGCGACCGCGACAGCGAGTCGATGACGCGCGACCCGGCGACGGGGACCGTCTGGGTAGGGTTCGAAAACTATAATGCGGTGTGGCGGTATACCTCCGGGTTCGAGCACGCCGCGGCGCAGCTCGAACCCAAGGCAATGGCGGCCT
>CAXTNG010000350.1:1981-3704 GCA_964245475.1 uncultured Sphingomonas sp.
GCCTGGAGCGATAACGGCGGACCCGAGTCGCTGGTGCGGCTGACCGACGGGCGGTTCGTGACGATCAGCGAGACCAGCCATGTGCCGCCGCGCTACTGGCAGGGGGGCGATCGAGCGCGGCTGCGGACCCGCGAGGCGCTGATCTTTCCGCGCGACCCGACCGATCCGGGCGCCCGCCCGCGGCGCTTCGCGTATCGGCCGTATGGGCATTACGATCCGGCGGATGCGGCGGAATTACCGAACGGCGACCTGATCGTGCTGGAGCGCGGATTCAGGCTGCCGTTCCACTGGTCGAACCGGCTGTCGATCGTGCGCGCAAAGGACGTGCGGGCGCGCGTGCTGGCGCGGGGGCGGCTGGTGGCGGTGCTCGACACGCCGCTGATCCACGACAATTTCGAGGGCGTTGCGGTGACGCGCGAGGGCAGCGCTACAATGTTGTGGCTGGTGTCGGACGACAATGACATGCCGATCCAGCGATCGTTGCTGCTGAAGTTCCGGTTGGACCGGGGACCTTAACGGGGCTCAGAAGCTGCGGTCACCCTCACCCTCACCCTTCCCACCGCCTGCGGCGGCGGGCCCCTTCCCTCTCCCGGCGGGAGAGGGAGGGAGCGGCGAAGCCGCGGAAGGGTGAGGGTGATGCGGAGAGGGGCCGCTTCAGGCTGCCGCGGCTGCGCTCAACTTCTTCACGACGTCCCGCTTCAGCTTGCGGGCGCGGTCGGAGAGCTTGTCGTCGCCGGTCTTGACCAGCCAGTTGTCGAGCCCGCCGTTGTGCTCCACCGAGCGCAGCCCGTGGGTCGACACGCGCAGGCGCACCGAGCGCTCGAGCGAATCGGAGATCAAGGTCACGTTCTGCAGATTGGGCAGGAAGGTGCGCTTGGTCTTGTTGTTGGCGTGGCTCACGTTGTGACCCACCTGCCGGCCCTTGCCGGTCAGCTCGCAGATGCGCGACATGATTCAAATCCTGGTTTCAGGCAAAGCCCGGAAAGGCCGCGCGGATAGCCGCGGAGGGCGTCTCCGTCAACCGCTACGCAACCGCCGGGTGGCGGCGGCGTTGTTACGGCGACGATTCGTTCGAGAGGAACACCCATGCGCACGTTGCTTGTCCTGATTGCCCTGGTGGTCCTTGCCGTAGCGGCGGCGATGTTCCTCGGGCTGATCAACGTCGACCAGACCCGGCCTGCGGTGGTGCAGGCGCCGTCGTTCAAGGCCGACATCGCAAAGGTCAGCGTCGGATCGAAGGAGAAGACGGTGACGGTGCCGACGGTCGATGTGCAGAAGCCCGGCAATAGCCAGTGATTTGACGGCACGCTCGGGCTTGGGTCAAGCGGACGGAATGTTCCGCCTGCCCGAGCCGATGCGACTGGCGCTCGATGCCGCGCGCGAGGCCGCGGCGGCGGGCGAGGTTCCGGTGGGCGCTGCGATCGCGCGCGGCGGCGAGGTGCTGGGCGTGTTCGCCAATGCGCCGCGGGCGCTGTGCGACCCGACGGCCCACGCGGAGATGCGGGTGATCCGCGAGGCGGCGGCGCTGCTCGGGCGCGATCGGCTGGAGGATTGCGACCTGTGGGTGACGCTGGAGCCCTGCGCGATGTGCGCCGGGGCTATCGCCCACGCCCGGATCGCGCGGCTCTATTATGCGGCGGCTGATCCGAAGGGCGGGGCGGTGGAGCATGGGCCTCGGCTGTTCGGGCAGCCGACGTGCCATCATCGACCGGAGGTGTATGCG
>CAXTNG010000351.1:0-3677 GCA_964245475.1 uncultured Sphingomonas sp.
GATCACGGCGTCCTGCATCTCGTGATCTGCGCGCATGCGGCCGAACAGCCGCCCCGCAGCGCCGCCGCTGAGCAACGTGCCGCCGTCGTCGCGGTCCGGGCAGTCGGCGAGGATCATCAGCGCGGGCGTTTCGGGGCCCGCGGCAGCGATTGCCGTGCCGGACCAGCCCGCGTCCGGGAGGTTGCCGCCGCGCCGCCAGTCGAGGAAGGCGCCGAGCGTCGCGGGCGGGGCCGCGGCAACGGGTGCAGCAGGCTGAGCGGCCATCGGACGCACCGGGGCGGCGAGCCAGTCGCGCGGGGCATCCTCGACCAGGACGTCGACGCCCGCATCGCGCCACCATTCAAGCGCGCTCGCCGCGGCTGCCGCCCAGTCGATGTTCTGATCCGCCCCCACCCGACAACCATGCCAAACGGTTGACGCCGCGGTCAACTTCGCGCCATCGGGAGCCGGACAGAACGTGGCGGCGACGCGCCCAGCCGGGTGGCGCCGAGGGCCGGGCCGGGAGTGAGACACAGATGACCGAACGCGAGTCGATGCCGTATGACGTGGTGATCGTGGGCGCGGGTCCTGCGGGGCTGTCGGCGGCGATCCGGCTGAAGCAGCTGGCGGCGGACGCGGGTGCCGAGCTCTCGGTATGCGTGCTGGAGAAGGGGTCGGAGGTCGGCGCGCACATCCTGTCGGGGGCGGTGATCGATCCGCAGGCGATGGACGAGCTGCTCCCCGACTGGCGCGACACCGACTGCCCACTCGCCGAGACGCCGGTCACCGAGAACCTGCACTGGGTGCTGACGGCCAAGCGCCAATTCAACCAGCCGCATCTGTGGACCCCGCCGTTCCTGCACAACAAGGGGACCTACACCTGCAGCCTCGGCAATCTCTGCCGCTGGCTCGCGGGCAAGGCCGAGGAGCTCGGCGTCGAAATCTTCCCCGGCTTTGCGGCAGCCGAGATCCTCTTCGACGATGATGGCCGGGTGAAGGGCGTCGCGACCGGCGACATGGGCGTGGCACGCGACGGCACGCACAAGCCAGACTATACGCCGGGCCTCGAGATCCACGCCAAATACACCTTCTTCGCCGAGGGCGCCCGCGGGCATCTGACCAAGGAGGTGATCCGCACCTTCGACCTCGCACGCGATGCGAGCCCGCAGGTCTATGGCCTTGGAGTCAAGGAGCTGTGGGACGTTGCCTCCGACAAGCACGAGCCCGGCAAGGTGATCCACACGCAGGGCTGGCCGCTCGGCGACGACGCCAACGGCGGCGGCTGGATCTATCATCAGGCGAAGGGGCAGGTTTCGATCGGCTTCGTCACCTGGCTCAACTACACCAACCCTTACACGTCCCCGTTCTCCGAGATGCAGAAGTGGAAGACCCACCCGGCGATCGCCGCGCTGCTCGCAGGCGGCAAGCGCGTCTCCTACGGGGCGCGGGCGATCAGCGACGGCGGGCTGCAGTCGATCCCCAAGCTCGTGTTTCCCGGCGGGGCGCTGATCGGCTGCTCGGCGGGGTTCCTCAACGTGCCGCGAATCAAGGGCACGCACGGCGCGCAGAAGTCGGCGATGATGGCGGCCGAGGCGGCGTTCGCAGCGATCCAGGCGGGGCGCGAGGGCGACGAGCTGACGGCGTACCCGCAAGCGTTCGAGGCGTCGTGGCTGCACAAGGAGCTGTCGGTCGTCCGCAACGCGGTGCCGCTGGTCAAGAAGCTGGGCGACTTCCTCGGCTCGGGCGCCGCGGGCGTGACGATGTGGCTGGAGCATTTCGGGCTCAAGATGCCGTTCACGCTCAAGCACAAGCCCGACCACGAAACGCTGTGGCGCAAGGACCTGGTCGAGCCACCGGTCTATCCCAAGCCGGACGGGGTGCTGACCTTCGACCGGCTGTCCTCGGTGTTCCTGTCGAACACCAATCACGAGGAGGACCAGCCGGTCCACCTGACTCTCACGGATCCCGCAATCCCGGTCGACTACGACCTGCCGTTGTACGACGAGCCGGCACAGCGCTACTGCCCGGCGGGAGTGTACGAGATCGTCGGCGAGGACATTGGCGACCCGAAGTTCGTCATCAACGCCCAGAACTGCGTCCACTGCAAGACCTGCGACATCAAGGACCCCACCCAGAACATCAACTGGGTGGTGCCCGAAGGCGGGGGCGGTCCCAACTACCCGAATATGTGACGCGCAGCGCGGCTTGCGGCGCGCCGGCGCAAGACTCGCGCAAGCGCGGCCGGCGGGTCGGTGCGCCGACCCGTTCGACGTCACGGGATTTACTCCCGTCACGGCCCGCCGGTAGAGCAACCGGGTGACGATCACCGAACCGGCCCCCGCGAAGATCAACCTGGCCCTCCACGTCCGCCGCCGTCGCGCGGACGGATACCACGACATCGAGACGCTGTTCGCTTTCTGCGCCCACGGCGATACGGTGACCGTCGCACACGCGGAGCGCCACGCCTTTGCCGTGTCGCATTGGGGCAGCCGGGAGGGCGAACGCCTGACCGACCGTGCCGGGAATCTCGTCACCTGCGCGGCGGATGCGTTCAAGGCAGCCTTCGGCATCGACGGCGAGCACCAGCTGACCCTCGTCAAGCGGCTGCCGGTCGCGTCCGGCATCGGCGGCGGCTCGGCCGACGCGGCGGCGGCTCTGCGCGCGCTCGCCCGTCTGCACGGCATTTCCGCCGACGATCCGCAACTCGCCGCCGTTGCGGGGCAATTGGGTGCCGACGTCCCCGCCTGCCTGCTCGGCCGTACCGCGCTGGGCAAGGGAAAGGGCGATGCGCTCGCCCCCCTGGACGGGCTCGCGGGCACTCCCGTCCTGCTGGTCAACCCTCGTGTCGCGGTCTCGACCGCGGCGGTATTCGCCGGCTGGAACGGGATCGATCACGGCCCGATTGACGAGGGCACAGTGCTTGCGCGCGCGCGCAAGGGGCGCAACGACCTCGAAGCGCCGGCGCGGGCACTGGCGCCGGCGATCGGCGAAATCCGGGCGCTGCTCGACGCGGCACCAGGCGCGACGCTCGCCCGTATGTCCGGCTCGGGCGCGACCTGCTTCGCGCTGTTCGACAGCCCGCGGGCACGCGATGTGGCGGCGCTTGCCGCCAGGGCGTGCGGCTGGTGGACTCTCGCCACGACGCTCGCCTGAAATCCAACAGTTCCCCTCTTGTTCTTTGGAACAGATATGGTACGTGGGCTGCCGACGCATTGCTCCCGCGATGCGCTTGCTCTAGCGAAGGGTCCTCCCGATGGCCGCCAATCTGAAAGTGATCGACACCGGCATGGCAACCATGAGCACCGACCGGCAGAAGGCGCTCGACGCCGCGCTGGCGCAGATCGACCGCGCCTTCGGCAAGGGCTCGGCGATGAAGCTGGGCAGCCGCGAGAAGATCGAGATCGAGGCGGTCTCCACCGGCTCGCTGGGGCTCGACATCGCGCTGGGCGTCGGCGGCCTGCCGCGCGGGCGGGTGATCGAGGTCTACGGGCCGGAGAGCTCGGGCAAGACGACGCTCGCGCTCCACGTCATCGCCGAGGCGCAGAAGGGCGGCGGCACGGCGGCCTTCGTCGACGCCGAGCACGCGCTCGATCCGGTCTATGCCAAGAAGCTCGGCGTCAACATCGACGAGTTGATCGTCTCACAGCCCGACACCGGCGAGCAGGCGCTGGAGATCGTCGACACCTTGGTCCGCTCCA
>CAXTNG010000352.1:0-3677 GCA_964245475.1 uncultured Sphingomonas sp.
GGAACGCCCCGCCCGCCCGGATCACCCGATGCGTCGCCGACGCGATCGCCGGGCCGACTCCGGGGGGCAGCGTCGAGAAGGGCAGGCCCGAGAGCACGTAATCCGCCGCATCATGGCCGTGATCGCGCACGATCCGCTCGACGTCTGCGGCCGACCCGTGCACCGCGGAGAAGCGGCTGTCGGTGATCGTGTGGCGCAGGTAGCGGATGAAGTCGGGGTTGGTGTCGATCACGATCAGCTGCGCGTCCGGCGCCATCCGCTCAAGGATCGGCCGGCAGAAGGTGCCCACCCCCGGGCCGTATTCGACGAACAGCTTGCACCGGTCCCAGTCGACCGGTGCCAGCATCTTGCGGATGAGCTTGTCGGAGGACGGCACGACCGAGCCAACCATTACCGGGTGTTTCAGGAATTGCTGGAAGAACATCTGCCAGGGGGTCGGCACACCGGCCGTTCGGGCATGACGGGTGCGCGCGGCGGTGGTCGTGCTGGGCATGGACGTCCTGTTCACTGATCGACGGCACGTCCGTCGCACGTTTTGCAAACGGGTTTCAAGCGCCGGGGTTGCATGGACGCCGCAAACCGGCGCAATCGCTCCCGCTATGAACCACGACCGCACCGGCCAGATCGCGGTGATCTTCACCTCGCGCCGCACCGCCGTGGACGACGCGGGCTATGCCGAGGCGGCGGACGCCATGGACGCGCTCGCCGCCAAGCAGCCCGGCTACCGCGGCATGGACAGCGCGCGCGGCGCCGACGGTTTCGGCATCACGGTCAGCTGGTGGGCCGATGAGGCGAGCGCGATCGCCTGGCGCGAGCACCCGGTCCATGCGCGCATTCGGGAATGCGGCCGCGAGCGCTGGTACGAGTCCTACGAGGTGGCGGTCACGGACGTCACGCGCAGCTACCGGTGGCAGAAGTGATCGGCCGCACCGGCTCCTTCCCGCTGCTGTTCCTCGTCATGCTGACGATCGCGGCGGGCAACACCGCGTTGCAGTCGGTGCTGCCCGCGCTCGGCCGCTCGCTCGGCGTCGCGGACAGTGCGGTCGCGCTCGCCTTCTCCGCCTCCGCCCTCGTCTGGGTGATCGCCGCGCCGATCTGGGCCAGGCGCTCCGACCATCAGGGCCGCCGCGCGATGATCCTGCTGGGACTCGGCGGCTTCGCCACCTCGCTGACTCTGTGCGGCACCTTTCTACTGGCCGGGATCAACGGGTGGCTCAGCGGCACCGCCGCGTTCGTCTGCTTCATCGCCGGGCGGCTGATCTATGGCAGCTTCGGCGCCGCGGCACCGCCTGCGGTGCAGGCGCTCGTCGCCGGCGAGACGACGCGCGAGCAGCGCACCGAAGCGCTCACCCTGCTCGCCTCTGCCTTCGGGCTCGGCACCATTCTCGGCCCGGCGATCGCGCCTTTCCTGATTCTCGGCCATGCCGGCCGGGTCGAGGTCGGCCTGTCCGGCCCTGCCTTCGTCTTCGCCGTGTTCGGCGTTGCCGTCTGGCTCACCGTCCGCGCCCGGTTGCCCGACGATCGCCCCGGACCGCTGGGCGAGACTCACGGCACCACCAGCGGCTATCCCTCGATCGGCGGCGCCCCTACCGATGCGACCGTCACTGCCGCGACCCAGCGCGGCAGCGAGCATGTCGCCTATTCCGACCGGCGCATCCGCACGTGGATGGTCGTCGGGCTGGTAATGGGCCATGCCCAGGCGATGACCGGCCAGGCGATCGGATTTCTCGTCATCGACCGGCTCGCGCTGGCCCCCGCGCAGGCGCTCCAGCCGACCGCGCTGATCCTGATGATGGGCGCGGGCGCGGCGTTGCTTGCGCAATGGGGTGTGATCCCGCGGCTGCGGCTGCGCCCGCGTCAGCTCGTGCTGACCGGCCTTGCTCTCGCCGCGGCGGGCACGGCGCTCACCGGCTTGGCGACCTCGCTCTACGGCATCGCCTGCGCCTATGCGCTCGCCAGCCTCGGCTTCGGCTTCGTCCGGCCGGGCTTCACCGCCGGGTCGAGCTTGGCGGTGGGCCCGGCGGCACAAGGCTCGGTCGCGGGCAAGGTCACCAGCGTCAACGGTGCCAGCTTCGTCCTCGGCCCATCGATCGGCGTCGGCCTGTACGAACTGTCGCACCCGCTGCCGTATCTTGTCGCCGGCGCCGCCTGCGCGCTGCTCGCGGCCTATGGCTCGCGCGCGCTCAGCCCTTCGGCCCCCGCGGGGTCAGCTGCCCGGGCGTGATGAAGCCGACCGGCTGGATCGCCGCCGCATCCTGCTTCAGCCGCGCGGCGATCTGCTCATAGTCGCGCTCCATCTCGGGCGTCACGCTCGCGCGCGATTCGCCCAATGCCGCTTCGAAGTCGGCCATGCGCACGTCGTCGGCTTCGATGCTCCGCCGCAGCGCGATGAGCCCCGCACGGCGCGTCACATCCTCCAGATCGGCGCCGGTGAACCCCTCCGTCCGCGCCGCGACGCGCCCCAGATCGACATCGTCGGCAAGCGGCATCTTCGCGGTCTGGATGCGCAGGATGCGCTCGCGCCCCTCGGTCGAAGGCACGCCCACATAGATCAGCTCGTCGAACCGCCCCGGCCGCAGCAGCGCCGGGTCGACCAGGTTCGGCCGGTTGGTCGCGCCGATCACCACCACCGACTGCAATTCCTCCAGCCCGTCCATCTCGGCGAGGATCGTGTTGACCACCCGCTCGGTGACCTGCGGCTCGCCCAGCCCGCCGCCGCGCGCGGGCACCAGGCTGTCGAGCTCGTCGATGAAGATCACCGTCGGCGCCACCTGCCGCGCACGCTGGAACAGCCGCGCGATCTGCTGCTCCGACTCCCCATACCATTTGGAGAGCAGGTCGGAGGACTTGGTCGCGATGAAGTTCGCCTCCGCCTCGCGCGCCACCGCCTTGGCGAGCAGGGTCTTGCCCGTTCCCGGCGGCCCGTAGAGCAGGAAGCCCTTCGCCGGGCGGATGCCGAGCCGCCGGAACGCGTCGGGGTTGCGCAACGGCAGCTCGACGCCCTCCTTGAGCCGGTTCTGCGCCTCGTCCAGCCCGCCGATGTCGTCCCAGCGGACGCTCGGCTTCTGCACCATCACCTCGCGCATCGCCGACGGCTGCACGCGCTTGAGCGCCTCCAGGAAATCCTCGCGCGTCACCGACAGGGTGTCGAGCACGTCGGCGGGCACCGTGCGGTCCTGCAGGTTGAGCCGGGGCATGATCCGCCGGATCGCCTCGATCGCCGCCTCTCGCCCCAGCGCCGCCAGGTCCGCGCCGACGAAGCCATAGGTGGTCCGCGCCAGCTCGTTGAGGTCGACCCGGTCGCCGAGCGGCATGCCACGGGTATGGATCGCCAGGATCTCGCGCCGCCCGCGCTCGTCGGGCACGCCGACGACGATCTCGCGGTCGAACCGTCCGGGCCTTCTCAGCGCCTCGTCACTCGCCTCGGGCCGGTTGGTCGCGGCGATCACAACCAGGTTCGCGCGCGCCTCCAGGCCGTCCATCAGCGTCAGGAGCTGCGCGACCAGGCGCTTCTCCGCCTCGCCCGAGACCTGCCCGCGCTTGGGGGCGATCGAGTCGATCTCGTCGATGAACACGATCGAGGGCGCGTTCTTGGCGGCCTCCTCGAACACGCCCCGCAGCCGGCCCTCCGATTCGCCGTAGGCCGACCCCATGATCTCGGGACCGTTGATGAGGAA
>CAXTNG010000353.1:0-720 GCA_964245475.1 uncultured Sphingomonas sp.
GGTCGACGAGCACCGCGTAGACACCCCACGGCGGCAGGGCCTCCTCGACCTCGACCACGTCGGGCCGTTCGCGCGCAAGCTGGCGATGCTGGCGAGCGCCTATAACGCTTTGCAGGGCGCCGATCCTCGCGATCCCGCCTGCACAGGCCGCGTCGATCCCGTCGTGCCGACGCTGGCGCCGCGCAGGCTGCGCGTGGGAGTGCTCGGCGGCTGGTTCGCGCAGGGCGCGGCGGACGAGGCGCTAGCGGCGGTTGAAGCGGCGGCGTCCGCCTTCGACGCGCGGCCGGTGCTGCTCGACGGCGCGGAAGCGGCGCGCTCGGCAGCCTTCTGCCTCACCGGCATGGCGGGCGGGAGCCTGCATGCCGAGCGGCTGAAGACGCGCGCGATGGATTACGATCCGGCGGTGCGCGACCGGCTGCTGGCCGGCATGCTGCTGCCCGCCGGGCTCGCGTATCAGGTCCGCCGGGTCCGCCGCCGGGTAATGGAGGAAGCGGCCGCGCTGTTCCGCGACATCGACGTGCTGCTCGCGCCCGCGACGCCATGCACCGCCCCCAGGATCGGCGAGGCGACGGTGGTGATCGACGGGCGCGAAGTGCCGGTGCGTGCCAATCTGGGCATCTATACCCAACCGATCAGCTTCCTGGGCCTGCCGGTGATCGCCGCGCCGATCCGGCGGGAGGGGCTGCCGATCGGCGTGCAACTGATCGGTCCGGCCTGGGG
>CAXTNG010000353.1:730-3675 GCA_964245475.1 uncultured Sphingomonas sp.
GGGGGCGGGGGGGCGCCCCCCCGGGGGGCCCGGGGGGGGGGGGGGGGGCGGGGGGCGCCGCGCCGCTGCCGGCACGGGTGGCGGCATGATCCACACGCCCCGCTGCCACCGTGGCATGGTCACCGCGCCGCATCATCTCGCCGCGCAGGCGGGGCGCGACGTGCTGGCGGACGGCGGGACGGCGGTCGAGGCCGCAGTCGCAGTCGCCGCGTGCCTCGCGGTGGTGTATCCGCACATGACCGGGATCGGCGGCGACGGTTTCTGGCTGATCGCCGAGCCCGACGGGCGCGTTCACGCCATTCACGGGGTCGGCGGCGCGGCGGCGGCGGCGAACCTGGAGCTGTACGATGGCATGACAGCGGTCCCCTGGCGCGGCGGGTTCGCCGCCAACACGGTGGCTGGTACCGTCTCCGGCTGGGCGGCGGCGCTTGCGAGCGGCGCAGGACGCCTGCCGCTCGAGCGTTTGCTTCGCGATGCGATCGGCCACGCAGCGCGAGGCGTGGCAGTCACCGGCGGCGGCGCCATCATCGCAGACGCCAAAGGCGCGGAGCTTCGTCCGATCTCCGGCTATGCCGAAACCTTCGAACCGGACGGCCGGCCGTTGCGTGAAAGCGAGCTGCTGCGCCAACCCCGCCTCGCCGTGACGCTACGCCGGCTGGCCAAGGAGGGGCTCGATACCTTTTATACCGGTGCGCTCGCAGCGGACATTGCTGAGGACTTGGCGGAAGCGGGCAGTCCGGTCACCGCAGCCGATCTGGCGGCCCACCGTGCTACCACGCCAGCACCCCTCAGCGCAGCGATCCACGGCGCCGAGCTGTACAACACGGCTCCGCCGACGCAGGGCATCGCTTCGCTGCTCATCCTGCTGTTGTCCGCCCGCCTGCCGATGGTGCCCGAGACCGCCTCGCATCTCCATGGCATCGTGGAGGCGACCAAGCAGGCGTTCCTCTGGCGCGACCAGCATTGCGGCGACCCAACCTATGCCGAGGAGGAGGCGCAGGCGCTGCTCAACGACGTCGGGCGGCTGAAGGCCATGGTGGCCGCGATCCGCGGCGATCGTGCGCTCCCCTGGCCACAGCCCTCGCACCCCGGAGATACCTGCTGGTTCGCCGCCGCCGATGGCGAGGGCCGCGTCGTAAGCTGCATCCAGAGTACATATTTCGAGTTTGGCTCGGGCGTTGTCGGCGCACGCACAGGAATTACCTGGCAGAACCGCGGGAGCAGCTTCCGGCTCGCGCCCGACGGCTGGAACGCGCTTCGGCCCGGCCGCAAGCCGTTTCATACCCTTAACCCCGCGCTCGCCGTGATGGAGGATGGCCGGGTGATGGCTTATGGAACGATGGGGGGCGAAGGGCAGCCGCAAACGCAGGCGGCGATCTTCACCCGGTATGCGCGATTTGGCATGCCGTTGCAGGAGGCGATCACCGCTCCGCGCTGGCTCCTCGGAAAAACTTGGGGAGAGGCCAGCACTTCGCTTAAGCTGGAAAGCCGTTTCGATCCCGCGCTGGTGGCGGAACTGCGTGCCAAGGGCCACGACGTCGAGCTGCTGCCCGCCTTTACCGCCGCAATGGGCCATGCCGGCGCGATCGTGCGCCATCCGGACGGCCTGCTGGAAGGCGCCACGGACCCGCGCGGCGACGGCGCGGTGGCGACATGGTGACGGATGTCACGGAAGGCGGTGCGCGCGCGGTGGCGCGGTGCGACGCGCTGGGGGTTGGACCCTATAGCGACACAGCCGAGGGTCTGTTCCGCAGCTATCTTTCGCCGGCCTTCGCCAGAACGCAGGAGACGATCGGCGCGTGGATGGTCGAGGCCGGGATGCGGGTCGAGCTGGATGCCGCCGCCAACCTCGTCGGCTGCTACGAGTGCAAGGCGCCGGACGCGCCCGCACTGCTGATCGGCAGCCACATCGACAGCGTTCGCAACGCCGGCCGCTACGACGGCCCGCTTGGCGTCATGCTCGGCATCGAGTGCGTCGCTGCGCTTCACGCGGCCGGCCGACGGATGCCGTTTGCGATCGAGGTGATCGCCTTCGGGGACGAGGAGGGCTCGCGCTTTCCCGCCGCGATGCTGACCAGCCGGGCGGTGGCCGGGACGCTCGACCCGGCAGCGCTCGACGTCAAGGACAGTGAAGGCGTGTCGCTCACTGGCGCGCTGCGTTCCTTCAATCCGGATCACGGTCGCGTCTCTCGGGACGCTGCAATCAGTGCGCGAGAGGACCTCGCTCTCACGAACTACCTCACGGCAGCACGCGTCCCTAGCTCAGTCCTCGCCTATCTCGAAGCCCATATCGAGCAGGGTCCTGCACTCGAAACCGCCGGGCTTCCGGTGGGCATAGTCACCGGCATTGCCGCGCAGCTGCGCTACCGCGTCACGCTGGAGGGAAGGGCCGGGCACGCCGGCACCACCGCCATGCCGCTCCGCCGCGACGCGCTCGCCGCCGCCGCCGAAATCGTCCTCGCCGCCGAGGCGCAGGCATTCAAGGGCCCCGACGACCTCGTCGCCACCGTGGGCATGCTCCAGGTCGAGCCGAGCGCCCCCAACGTCATCCCCGGCCGCGTCGTTCTGACCCTCGATGTCCGCGCGCTCGACCAGCGCCTGCGCGACGCCTGCGCCGCCGATATCCTCGCTGACGCAGAAGCCGCCGCCGCCCGCCGCAATGTCGCGCTGACCGTCGAGCCGGTCCACGACTTGCCCGCAAGCCCCTGCGATCCTGCGTTGACCGAAACGCTCGCCGCCGCCGTGCGCGACATCGGCCAGCCCGATCACCGCCTTGCCAGCGGCGCAGGCCACGACGCGATGGTCATGGCCGCACTGTGCCCGACGGCGATGCTGTTCGTGCGCTGCCGGGGGGGTGTCAGCCACAATCCCGCCGAGCATGTCGATCCGGCGGATGCGGACGTCGCGCTCCGTGCCATGCTCGGTTTCATCAACCGCCTGGGAGC
>CAXTNG010000354.1:0-3655 GCA_964245475.1 uncultured Sphingomonas sp.
GAGCATCCGGCGCTGACGGCGATCTGCCGTCGGATCGTCGGCGAGGACGTGCGGGTCGCGATCCGCCACCCCGCCGCCGCCCAGCGGCTCGCGGCCGAGGAGGTGCGCGGCGAGCCCGTGGCGCTGACGGGCCTGGGCGGCACCGACCAGCATTGGGAGATGCGCCTGGGCAGCGCGTCCGACGGCACCCGCGTCGTCCATCTGGTCGAGACCACCGCACGTCACGCCGCCGAGCGCATGCGGGTCGATTTCGTCGCCAACGCCAGCCACGAGCTGCGCACTCCGCTAGCCTCGATCCTCGGCTTCGTCGAAACGCTGGGCGACGCCGCGGGCGAGGACCCCGGGCTGCGCGCGCGCTTCCTCCATGTCATGGGCGAGGAGGCGCGGCGGATGCAGCGGCTGGTCGAGGACCTGATATCGCTGTCGCGGATCGAGGCGGACAAGCACCGCGCGCCGAGCACGCCGGTGGACCTGGGCGCGCTGGCCGGAGCGGTCTGCGCCGAACTGCGCCAGACAACGCGCGAGAGGGGCGAAGACCTCGAGTGCATGGCCGATGAGAATGTGCCCCCCGTCGCGGGCGACACCGCGCAGCTCTCGCAGCTCCTCCACAACCTGGTCGGCAACGCGCTCAAATACGGACGTGCGGGAACGCCGGTGAGCGTACGTCTCGCAAGCGAGGGCGAGATGGTCCGCCTGACCGTCGCCGACCGGGGCGACGGCATACCGCCCGAGCATCTGCCCCGGCTGACCGAGCGCTTCTACCGCGTCGATGCGGGGCGCAGCCGGGGCCTCGGCGGCACCGGCCTCGGGCTGGCGATCGTCAAGCATATCGTCGAGCGCCACCGCGGCCGCCTCGATATCGCCAGCCGGGTCGGCGAGGGAACGACGGTGATCGTCACCCTGCCCCAAGAGACCCGATCACTGTCACAAAACCGAAACGGCTGAGCGGCAGGGACGGCGCAACTACCATGAGGCGCGCCCTTCTTCTCCTCGCAGCGCTCGCCGCGGCGGGCTGCCGCGACGAGGCGCGCGGTGGACCGGGCGACCGCGCGCATATCGCGGTCGTCGGATCGTCGACCGTGTTTCCGTTCACCGCGTACGTCGCCGAGCGCTTCGTCGACACGACCCCCGGGGCGCGGGCGCCGGTGATCGAATCGACGGGGACCGGCGCGGGTATCCGCCTGTTCTGCGCTGGCCTTGGCGCAGCCTATCCCGATATCGCCGACGCCTCGCGCCGGATGCGCGCAGGCGAGTACCGCGGCTGTGCGGCGCACGGCGCAGGCGACCTGATCGAGGTGCAGATCGGCCTCGACGGCATCGCGCTGGCCGAGGCGACGAACGGGCCGCGCATGGCGCTGACCCTCGCCGACCTCTACCGCGCGCTAGCCGCGGAACCGGGCGGGCGGCCCAACACGGCGCGGACCTGGCGCGACGTCAATCCGGCGCTGCCGTCCGCGCCGATCACCGTCTACGGCCCGCCCGCGACCAGCGGCACGCGCGACGCGTTCGCCGAGCTGATCCTGACCCGGGGCTGCGAATCCGTCGACCCGGGCGCCCGGTCGCTGTCGCCGACGCCGCACGAAGCGCGATGCACCCGGCTGCGCGAGGACGGCGCCTATGTCGATGCGGGCGAGAACGACAATCTTATCGTCCGGAAGCTGCAGGCAAACCCGCAGGCGCTCGGCATGTTAGGTTACGGCTACCTTCGGGAGAACGCCGGCTACGTCCGCGGGGCTGCGATCGATGGCGTGGCGCCGACCTATGCCGCGATCGCCAACGGCCGCTACCCCGGGGCGCGGCCGCTCTACGTCTATGTGAAGCGCGCGCACCTCGCCGCGGTGCCTGGCCTGCGCGACTTCCTGAAGCTCTACGCGGCATCCTGGGCACCCGACGGGCCGCTCGTGGCACGCGGCCTGATCGCCACCCCCGAGGCGGTGCGCGCGCGGTCGGCGGCGATCGTTGCAGGCGAGACGCCGCTTCACCCGGCGGAGCTGCGGTGATGACCCCCGCCGCCCTCCTGATCGTCGTCATCGGGCTCGGCGTCATCGCCTGGGCGAGCGCGCGGCTGCGGGCGGTGCAGCTGAGTGCGGCGGGCGGGCGCTCGACATCGCTGCCGGTCCATGCCGCCTGGCATGCGGCGCTCTGGGCCGCCGCGCCTGCGCTGCTGTTTCTCGCAATCTGGGCCGCCGTCTCGCCCGCGCTGGTCACGCACGACGTGGTCGCGACGCCGGATGCTGCCGCCCTGCCCCCGCCCGGCTACGCTCGCGCGTCGATCCTCGCCGAAGCGCGGAACGGCGGAAAGGCGATCGAGCCGCTCGCGAGCGCGCTTGCTCCGGCCTATACCGCCGCGCAGCGCCGCTATGATCTGCTCGCCACCGCCGCCGCACTGCTGCTCGTGCTCGCCGCCGGCGCCTATGCCGTCACGCGCATCCGCCCCGGCTTTGCCGCCCGGCCGCGGGTCGAGCGGCTGGTCATGGCTGCGCTGCTCGCCGCCTCGCTGATTGCCATCCTCACCACCGCCGGCATCGCCGCGTCGCTGGTCTACGAGTCGGCGCGCTTCTTCCGGGTCGTGCCCGTCGGCGACTTCCTGTTCGGCACGCACTGGAGCCCGCAGGTCGTCGACCCGGACAACCCCGGCGCTTCGCTCGGCGCCCTGCCGCTGTTCTGGGGGACGTTCTTCATCGGCGCGGGGATCGCGATGGCGGTGGCGGTGCCGCTCGGGCTGCTGAGCGCGGTCTACCTGACCCAATATGCCGCGGCCGCGACCCGGCGCCGGGTCAAACCGACGCTGGAGGTGCTCGCGGGCGTTCCCACCGTCGTCTACGGCTATTTCGCCGCATTGACCGTCGCGCCCGCGGTGCGCGACCTAGGCGTCGCGCTCGGCATCGCCAACGCCAGCTCGGAGAGCGCGCTGGCGGCGGGGCTGGTAATGGGGGCGATGATCATCCCGTTCGTCTCGTCGATGGCCGACGACGCGTTGGCCGCGGTGCCGCAGGCGATGCGCGACGGCAGCCTGGCGATGGGAGCCACCGTCTTCTAGACGATCCGCCACGTCCTGCTGCCGACGGCGCTGCCCGGCATCGTCGGCGGCGTCCTGCTCGCGGTCAGCCGGGCGATCGGCGAGACGATGATCGGGGTGATGGCGGCCTCCGGGGTGGCGACGCTCTCCGCCAATCCGTTTGCGCCCGCGACCACCGTCACCCGCCAGATCGTCGACCTGCTGACCGGCGAGGCCGAGTTCGACAGCCCCAAGACGCTCGCCGCCTTCGCGCTCGGGCTGACGCTGTTCGCCGTCACCCTCCTGCTCAACGTCGTCGCGCTGGTGTTCGTCCGCCGGTATCGGGCAGCCCATGACTGACGCCCGCCGGCGCCGCGTCCGCCGCCGCCACGCCGCCGAGCGCCGCTTCCGCTTCGCCGCGCGCGCCGCAGTGTGGGTGTCGCTCGGCTTCCTCGCCTGGCTGCTGCTGACGATGGCGGCGCAGGGGCTGGGCGGGTTCGGCGCGACGTTTCTGACCGCCAGCGATTCGACCGACGCGGCGACGGTCGGCATTTGGGGCGCGCTCAAGGGCTCGCTGCTGACCATGGCGGTGACGCTCGCGCTCGCCTTTCCGGTCGGCACGCTCGCGGCGCTCTACCTGGAGGAGTTCGCACCGAA
>CAXTNG010000355.1:0-3651 GCA_964245475.1 uncultured Sphingomonas sp.
ATCTTGCGATGGCAGGACCTAAACCTGCTGCGTCTACCAGTTCCGCCACGCCCGCATGCCGGCCGAAGCTATTCGGCGCGCGTCTATAGCAGCGCGTGCGGGAGGGGCAAGCGGGCGCGGACCCGTGCGGGCCGTCGCGCGTTGGGCAGGCATAAGGAGATTCGTTCATGGCGACTCAGCCGCCGCCCGAAAGCCCCGTTCCCGACAGCCAGCCGGCAGACCCCGGCCTGCCGCCGCAGGAGCTGCCCGGAATCGGGCCCGACATCGACCAGCCCTCCCCCGGCACACCCGGCACCGATCCCGGCACCGCCCAGCCGTTGCAGATGTAAGGACAGACCATTGACCGATACTGACCCAACCGCCGTTCGCGACGATCCCCGTCCCGACATCCAGCAGGCGGTGGAAGCCCGCGCCGACGCCGTCGCCCGGGGCGAGGGCGGCCCCGAGCCCGCGCCGATGACCGACACCGGCCTGCACGACGGCAACAGCGGCACCGGCGGCGAGGTGAAGAACCAAGACCTGACGGCGCAATAACGTCCGCCGAGCACCGGGAGGGTCTAAGGGGTCGCCTTAACCCGCCGCGCGGTGACGATCTGCACCGGCGCTGCGGGCACCTCGCCCTTGAACGACCCGCGCACGGTCGCGGCGGCATCGATCGGCCTGTCGAAGATGCGCAGCAGCACGTCGAAGCCTTCGACCACCCGGCCGAACGCCGCATAGCCGAGATTGTCACCGGGCTTCGACGGGTCGGCGTCGAGTCCGGGCTGGTCGCCGATCATGATCGTGAACTCGCCCTGTGCGGTGCCGGGTTCGCGGCGCGCGGTCGAGATCGTACCCTCCAAATGCTTGACCCCGGTCAGCGTCGTCGGCTCGTGCTTGATCGGCGGCAGCGACAGCTTGGGATCGCCGTTCATTCCGAACTGGATGAAGCCGAACCGGTTCGCCACATGGCTGACCCGGTACACGCGCCGTCCATCCAGCCGCTTCTGATCGACGTAGCGGAGGAAATTGGCCGCGGTGATCGGCGCCCGCTTGCTCTCGATCGCGAGGACGAAGCGGCCTTCGCTCGTGTCGATCGCGACGCGCGGCAGGCTCGGATCAGGCGTCTGCGCGTCGACCGGAGTCGAGGTGGCGAACGGGAGCGGCGTCGCCTGCGGAAACGGCTGCGGCGGTGTCTGCGCGAACAGCGGCGCCGCAAGGACGGCTGCTGACAGGATCAACCGCTTCATCTTCCGTCTCCTCAGCCGAGTGCCTTCTTTATCAACTCGTTGACCACCGCCGGATTGGCCTTGCCGCCCATCGCCTTCATCGTCTGACCGACGAAGAAGCCGAACAGCGCGACCTTGCCGCCGCGATACTGCTCCAGCTGGTTAGGGTTCTTGACGAGCACATCGGCGATCACCGCCTCGATCGCGCCGGTGTCGCTGGTCTGCTTGAGCCCGCGCGCCTCGACGATTGCGGCCGGTGCCTCGCCGGTCTCCAGCATCACCTCGAACACCTGCTTGGCGAGGCTGCCCGACAGCGTGCCGTCGGCGACCAGCGCGAGCAGCTCGGCGGCCTGTGCCGGCGACACGGGGCTGTCCTCGATCCCGCGGCCGAGCCGGTTCAATGCGCCGAACAGCTCCGACGTCGTCCAGTTCGCCGCCGGGATCGGCTTGGTGCCGGTGTCGAGCAGCGCGTCGAACCAGCGTGCAGCCTCCACTTCGGCGGTGAGAACGTCGGCGTGATAAGTACTTATGCCCAATTCCTCATACCGTTTGCGCTTGGCGTCGGGCAGCTCGGGCAACGACGCCCGGCAATCGTCGAGGAACGCCTCGTCCAGCTCCAGCGGCAGCAGGTCGGGGTCCGGAAAGTAGCGGTAATCGTGCGCATCCTCCTTGGAGCGCATCGATCGGGTGACGCCGCGGTCGGGATCGAACAGGCGGGTCTCCTGGACGATCCTGCCGCCCTCCTCCAGCACGTCGACCTGCCGTTTCGCCTCATGCTCGATCGCCGCCATGACGAAGCGGACCGAGTTGACGTTCTTCGTCTCGGTCCGCGTGCCGAGCTCGCCGCCGGGCTTGCGGACGCTGACGTTGACGTCGGCGCGCATTGAGCCCTCCTCCATGTTGCCGTCGCACGAGCCGACGTACCTCAGGATCGCGCGCAGCTTCCGCAGGTAAGCCCCTGCTTCTGAAGGAGACCGCATGTCCGGGCGGCTGACGATCTCCATCAGCGCGACGCCCGAGCGGTTGAGATCGACATAAGAGCGGGTCGGGTGCTGATCGTGCATCAGCTTGCCCGCGTCCTGCTCGACGTGGATGCGCTCGACGCCGATCGTCTTCGCCCCCTCGCCATCCTCGATCTCGACCGAACCTTCGCCGACAAGCGGATGATAGAGCTGCGAAATCTGGTAACCCTGCGGCAGGTCGGCGTAGAAATAGTTCTTGCGGTCGAATCGAGACCAGCGGTTGATCTTCGCGTCGATCGCCATGCCGGTGCGCACCGCCTGGCGGATGCACTCGCGGTTGGGCACCGGCAGCATTCCCGGCATCGCCGCATCGACCAGGCTCACCTGCGTGTTCGGTTCCGCCCCGAACGCCGTCGCCGCGCCGGAGAAGAGCTTGGCGTTGGAGGTGACCTGGGCATGCACCTCCAGCCCGATCACCACCTCCCACTCGCCGGTGGCGCCCTGGATGCGATAGTCGGTCATCTTACCACCAAGCCTCCGGCCGCGCCGTAAAGCCGGCACGTTCCTCGATCGCCAGCCCGGCGTTGAGCACGCCTTGCTCGTCGAGCGGCTTGCCGATGATCTGCAAGCCCAGCGGCAGCCCGCCCGCGTCGAGTCCTCCCGGCACGCTCATCGCCGGCAGCCCGGCAAGGCTCGACGGTACCGTGAAGACATCGTTGAGGTACATGGCGAGCGGGTCCGCCGATTTATCGCCCAGCGCGAATGCCGACGAGGGCGCAGTCGGCGCGAGCAGCACGTCGCAGCGCTCCCACGCCTGCTCGAAATCGCGCGCGATCAGCGTGCGGACCTTCGATGCCTGCGTGAAATACGCGTCGTAAAAGCCTGCGCTCAGGACATAAGTCCCGATCATGATCCGCCGCTTGACCTCGGCACCGAAGCCGTCCGCCCGCGTCGCGGCGTACATGTCCTGCAAGCCCGC
Organism: uncultured Sphingomonas sp.; assembly: GCA_964245475.1. Classification (GTDB taxonomy): domain Bacteria; phylum Pseudomonadota; class Alphaproteobacteria; order Sphingomonadales; family Sphingomonadaceae; genus Sphingomonas. Next base: position 3,150 of record CAXTNG010000355.1, read on the forward strand.
ATCGTCGGGCAGATCGCGCAGGCCGTAGCGGACGCCGTCGTAGCGGGCGAGGTTCGACGAGGCTTCTGCAGGAGCGATGATGTAATAGGCGGGCAGAGCGTATTTCGTGTGCGGGAGCGAGACCTCGACGATCTCGGCGCCCGCATCCCTCAGCCAGCCGATCCCCCGCTCCCACAAGGCGTCGATCTCGGCGGGCATGTCGTCGACTCGATATTCCCTGGGAATACCGACCCGCTTCGCCTTGAGATCGCTCGATAGTCCCGCTTCCCAAGCAGGCACGTCCAGCTGTAGCGAGGTCGCATCGCGGCCGTCGAAGCCGGCCATTGCCTCCAGCAGCACCGCGCAGTCGCGCACGTCGCGCGCCATCGGCCCGGCCTGGTCGAGCGACGAGGCGAAGGCGATCGTGCCCCAGCGCGAGCAGCGCCCGTAGGTCGGCTTGATCCCCGCGATGCCGGTGAAGGCGGCGGGCTGGCGGATCGAGCCGCCGGTATCGGTGCCGGTC
>CAXTNG010000356.1:0-3649 GCA_964245475.1 uncultured Sphingomonas sp.
CCTGTACACGGGCGGCAGCATCGTCGAGATGCTGATGGAGCACGGCTTCGACGTGTACGTGCTCGACTGGGGCAAGGCCGACGAGCTCGACGCGTTCAACACGCTCGAGACCTATCTGGGCGACTACCTCCCGTCGGCGCTCGACGCGATCGCCGAGGAATCCGGCGCCGAGGCCGTCAACGTCCTCGCCTACTGCATGGGCGCGGTGATGACCGCGCACGCCCTGGCGGCGCAGCCCGACCTGCCGATCCACAGCATGGTGACGCTGGCCTCGCCGTTCGACTGGAGCGGCCTCGGGCCGTTCGTGGACGCCGTGCGGGACGGCAAGATCACGATCGACGACCTCGTCGACGAGACCGGCAACGTCCCCGGCTCGGTGATCCGCGAGGGCTTCAAGCAGCGCAAGCCCACCGGCGACATCGTGAACTACGCCAACCTCTGGCAGCACCTCTGGAACGACCGCTACGTCGAGGGCTACCAGGCGATCGGACGCTTCCTGTCCGACCAGATCCCGCTGACGCGCGGGGTGGCCGACCAGATGCTGGCGCAGTACATGCGCGACAACGCGGTCCGGACCGACCGGCTGCGCTTCGACGGCAGGCGGGTGACCCTCGCCGACGGCCGCGTCCCGGTGCTGGGCGTCGTCGCCGAGCGCGACGACATCGTCCCCGTCGACGCGGCGTCCGTGATCGTCGACGCGCTCCCGAACGCGCCGGTCGAGCTGCTGACGATCGACGCGGGGCACGTCAGCCTGTTCGCGGGCCGGCTGGCGGTCAAGGAAGTGATGCCGAAGGTGTTCGAGTGGATCGAGCGGCAGTGCCGAGAGACGTCAGGCGAGGAGGTCCGGTGAACCCGACGGTGCGCGAGCTGACGCCCGACGACGTCCCGGCGCTGGGCGAGTTCTTCTCGAAGATGGCGCCCGAGGACCGCACGTTCTTCTTCCACGACGTCGACGACCCCGCGGTGATCGCCGCGTACGCGGGCGACGAGAAGCGGCTGCGGCGTTGCGCGGTCGACGACGACGGCCGCCGGCGACCACGTCGACATGGCCGCTGCCGTCGAGGCCCAGGGTGATCGTCACCGTCCGGTCGAGGAAGTCGCGGTCGTGGCTGACCACCAGCACGGTGCCGTCGTAATCGGCAATGACCTCCTGCAGCAGGTCGAGCGTCTCCAGGTCGAGGTCGTTGGTCGGCTCGTCGAGCACCAGCAGGTTTGAGGGCCGGGCGAACTCGCGCGCGAGCAGCAGGCGCGAGCGCTCGCCACCCGACAGGCTCGCGACCTTCGCCTCGATCATGCTGGGGTCAAACAGGAACTCCTTGAGGTAACCGTGGACGTGCTTGCGCACGCCCAGCACCAGGCCGCTGTTCCGCGCCTGCAGGACGAAGGCCAGCACCTCGACCCAGTCGCCGCCGTCCGCCAGCACCTCGCGCACGGTCTTTTCGGGCGCCATCAGGCTGCGCTGCTGGTCGATGACGATCGCGTCGAGCGTCTTGGCGAGGCGGATCGTGCCGCTGTCGGGTTCCAGCTCGCCGGTCAGCAGCTTGAGCAGCGTCGATTTCCCCGCGCCGTTGCGGCCGACGATGCCGATCCGGTCGCCGCGCGCGACGCGCAGGGTCACGTCGCGGATGATGGGACGCTTGCCGTAGGACTTGCTGACGTGCCTGGCGTCGATGACGACCTTCGAACGTGCGTCGTCGGTCGCGGTGGCGAGGTTTGCCGCGCCTTGCGGCCCCAGCATCGACGCGCGCTCGGCGCGCATCTCCTTGAGCTTGGCGAGCCGTCCCTGGTTGCGGCGGCGGCGGCCGGTGACGCCGCGCTGCAGCCAATGCTCCTCGATCTTCAGCTTCGCGTCGAGCCGCTCGGCGTTACGCTGTTCCTCGGCATAGACCCGCTCGGTCCACGCCTCGAACCCGCCAAAGCCGACCTCCTCCCGCTTCAGGCTGCCGCGGTCCAGCCACAAGGTCTGCCGCGTCAGCCGGGTCAGGAAGGTGCGGTCGTGGCTGATCGCGACGAACGCGCCGCGGTAGCGCTTGAGCCAATCCTCCAGCCATTCGATCGCGGCGATGTCGAGGTGGTTGGTCGGCTCGTCGAGCAGCAGCACGTCGGGATCGCGCGCCAGCGCGCGGACGATCGCCGCCCGACGCCGCTCGCCGCCGCTCGCCGACGCGGCCTCGCGCGTCAGGTCGATGCCGAGCTGGTCGGCGATCGCGTCCGCCTCGTGCGGCAACGGCGCGTCGGGCGCGGACAGGACATAGTCGCCGAGCGTCGCGTGGCCGCGGAGGTCCGGCTCCTGCTCAAGCATGACGACACGGGTGCCCGGCACGATCGTGCGCCGCCCCTCGTCCGCGTCGAGGGCGCTCGCGATCAGCCGCAGCAGGGTCGACTTGCCCGCGCCGTTGCGCCCGATCAGCGCCAGCCGGTCGCGCTCGCCGATGTAGAGGTCGAGGTGGCGGAACAGCCATCCCCGGCCCTGAACGAGGCCGAGGTCTTCATATGCGAGAACGGGTGCTGCCATGTCTGGGCCACGTAGGAGCGGCGGAGCGGTGCGGCAACGCGGAACATGCGCCATTCACAGTCGGTTCAATGCGTGCAACCTATGCGCTTGGCCATGAAGTTCCTCGTTCCTCTTGCGATTCTGACGGTGCTGGCAATTCCGGCGGCCGACGCGCAGCGGCGGGGCGACCAGCGTCAGGCGTTGGAGGCGCGGCGCACCGGCCGTCTCCTGCCGTTGCCCGAGATCGAGCGACGCGTGGTTCCGTCGATGCCCGGTGCGCAATATCTCGGCGTCGACTTCGATTCCGAAGCGGTGGTTTACACGCTCAAGTTCCTGCGCGATGGCACCGTGATCTGGATCCAGGTGGACGGGCAGACCGGGCAAGTGGTCGGCCGCAGCGGGCGTTAATGGGGGGAGCGGGCCGGCACCGATCCTCCGAAGGAGAAAACAATGCGCGTACTCATCGTCGAGGACGAGCCGAACCTCGGCAACCAGCTCAAGAACACGCTGGAAGGCGCCGGCTATGCGATCGACCTTGCGACCGACGGCGAGGAGGGGCACTTCCTGGGCTCCACCGAGAGCTACGACGCAGTGGTGCTCGATCTGGGGTTGCCCGAGGTAGACGGGCTGACCGTGCTCGACCGCTGGCGCAAGGAGGGCAAGACCATGCCCGTCCTGGTGCTCACCGCGCGCGACAGCTGGTCGGACAAGGTCGCGGGCCTCGACGCCGGCGCCGACGATTACGTCGCCAAGCCGTTCCAGACCGAAGAGCTGATCGCGCGGTTGCGCGCGCTGATCCGGCGGGCATCGGGCAACGCCTCGTCCGAACTGAATGCCGGCGACATCCGCCTCGACACGCGCTCCGGCAAGGTCACCAAGGCGGGCGAGCCGGTGAAGCTGACTGCGCAGGAGTACAAGCTCTTGTCCTATCTCCTGCACCACAAGGGCAAGGTGGTCAGCCGCACCGAGCTGATCGAGCATATCTACGATCAGGATTTCGATCGCGATTCGAACACGATCGAGGTGTTCGTGACGCGCATCCGCAAGAAGCTGGGGCAGGACGTCATCACCACCATCCGTGGCCTGGGCTACAGCCTGGAAGATCCGGACGCGTGAGTTTCGGGCCGGTGCCGATCCCGAACCGATGACGGGCGA
>CAXTNG010000357.1:0-3648 GCA_964245475.1 uncultured Sphingomonas sp.
TCGCGTTGTCGAGGCCCGCGAGCGTCAGCGGGTACATGCGGTCGGTCATCAGCTCGCGCAGGATGCGGATCGACTGCGAATAGCCCCATTGCTCCTCGGGAACCGGGTTGAGCCACACCGATGCCGGATAGGTCGTGGTGAGCCGCTGCATCCACACCGCGCCCGCCTCCGGGTTGAAATGCTCGACCGATCCGCCCGGGTGGGTGATCTCGTACGGGCTCATCGAGGCGTCGCCGACGAACACGCATTTGTAATCGTGCCCGTATTTGTGGAGCACGTCCCAGAGCGGCGTCCGCTCTTGGAAGCGGCGCCGGTTGTCCTTCCACAGGCCTTCATAGGGGCAGTTGTGGAAGTAGAAGAATTCCATGTTCTTGAATTCGGAGGTCGCCGCCGAGAACAGCTCCTCGCAAAGCTTGACCCACGGGTCCATCGAGCCGCCGACGTCGAAGAATAACAGCAGCTTGACCGCGTTTCTTCGCTCCGGCCGCATGCGGATGTCGAGCCAGCCGCGGCGGGCGGTGCCGTCGATCGTGCCGTCGATGTCGAGCTCGTCCGCGGCACCCTCACGCGCGAAGCGGCGCAGGCGGCGGAGCGCGACCTTGATGTTGCGGGTGCCGAGCTCCTTGGTGTTATCTAGGTTCTTGAACGCGCGCTGGTCCCACACCTTGATCGCGCGGCCGTGCCTCGATTCGCCGCCGATGCGGACGCCCTCGGGGTTGTAGCCGGAATTGCCGTAGGGGCTGGTGCCGCCGGTGCCGATCCACTTGTTGCCGCCCTGATGGCGGCCCTGCTGCTCCTCCAGCCGCTGCTTGAGCGTCTCCATGATGTCGTCCCACGAACCGAGCGACTTGATCTCGGCCATCTCCTCGGGAGTGAGATACTTTTCGGCGACCGCCTGCAGCCACTCGGCGGGAAGTTCGGCCGTCTGCGTGCCGTAGGTCGTGGCGATGCCGCGAAAGACCTTGGCGAAGACCTGGTCGAAGCGGTCGAGCAGCCCCTCGTCCTTCACATAGGTGGCGCGGGCGAGATAGTAGAAGTCTTCCGGCGTCCGCGCGATCACCTCCTGGTCGAGCGCGCTGAGCAGGACGAGGTGCTCCTTGAGGCTCGCGGGGATGCCGGCGGCGCGGAGCTCGTCGAGGAAGGTCAGGAACATCGCGCCGCTTGTCGCCGAGCAACGGCGGCAGGGCAAGCCGTCAGTGCGCGTAGGCGTCGATCAGTGCGCCGACATAGTCCGGGTTGCGCGCGGTCAGTTCGGCGGCGGGCCTGGCATCGGAGTAGATGAAGCCCTTGATCGGATAGACGGTGCTGCCGAGCCCTTCCGAGTCGCGGTACCGGACCCGGACATCGGTCCAGTCGTTGCCGGGCGAGACGTCGTAGAGCGTCACGTCCTGCTCGGTGTGCCCGCGCTCGCCGTTCTGGCGCGACCAGTTGGCGTGGGTGAGCATCAGCACGCGCTTCTCGACGATCCGGCTGACCACCGCGACATGGCCGAGCGGCAGGCGGGCGCTTTTCGCAAATACGATCACCGCGCCGACCCTGGGCTCCTCGCCGCGACGGTAGCGGCCCTCGGCCTGGTCCCACCACGTCCAGGCGTCGCCGTAGATCGCGATTCCCGACGCCGCGCGGGCAAAGGGCACGCACTGGCCGACATAGTCGAGCAGCGAGGCTTGCGCCGGGGCGGCGCTGAGGAGGAGGGCGATACCGGTAAGTAGGCTCCGCATCCTGCCGCGGTACGGCCATCGTGGTTAAGAAAAGGTTACCCCGGCCGATTCTGCGCGCGCTTGGCCATGAACGCGAGGCGCTCGAACAGCATCACGTCCTGCTCGTTCTTGAGCAGCGCGCCGTGGAGCGGCGGGATCGCCTTGGTCGGGTCGCGGTTCTGGAGCACGTCGAGCGGCATGTCCTCGTGGAGGAGGAGCTTGAGCCAGTCGAGCAGCTCGCTGGTCGAGGGCTTCTTCTTGAGGCCGGGTACGTCGCGGACGTCGTAGAAGATGTCCATCGCTCTGGCGACCAGCAGCTTCTGGATGCCGGGGAAGTGGACGTCGACAATCGCCTGCATCGTCTCGCGATCGGGGAAGCGGATATAGTGGAAGAAGCAGCGGCGCAGGAAGGCGTCGGGCAGTTCCTTCTCGTTGTTCGAGGTGATCACCACGATCGGCCGCTCGACCGCGCGCACGGTCTCCCCCGTCTCGTAGACGTGGAACTCCATCCGATCGAGCTCCTGGAGCAGGTCGTTGGGGAATTCGATGTCGGCCTTGTCGATCTCGTCGATCAGCAGGACGGGCGGCGCAGGCTGGGTGAACGCCTCCCAGAGCTTGCCGCGGCGGATGTAGTTGGCGATGTCGTGGACGCGGGCGTCGCCGAGCTGGCCGTCGCGCAGCCGGGCGACCGCGTCATATTCGTAGAGGCCCTGCTGCGCCTTGGTGGTCGACTTGACGTTCCACTCGATCAGCGGCGCGCCGACCGCCTGTGCGATCTCATGGGCGAGGACGGTCTTGCCGGTGCCGGGCTCGCCCTTGACCAGGAGCGGGCGGCGGAGCGAGACGGCGGCGTTGACCGCGACCTTGAGGTCGTCGGTGGCGACATAGCCGGCGGTGCCTTCGAAGCGTTTCATGGAGCAACGCTCTGCGCGAAGCAGGACTGGAGCGCAAGCCGCGGGGGTGCGCGCAAACGGTCAGAGGCCGGCGTCTCGCGCGGCGGTGCGGCTTTCGAGCAGATCCCACAGGCCGCGGTGCTGGACGAGCAGCTGCTGCGCGCCGAACGCCATCGCGCGATCGGTCGCGGGCGTCGCCACGACGTCGGCGAAGCTGGTCGGCATCGCGCAGGGTGCGCCGGGGATGTGGAAGCGGTCGGCGGCGCGGTCGAGCACCGGTCGGATGACGTGCCACTCCATCACCAGCGCCTCGACCGCGCCCAACGCGCAGCCCGACCGGCCCGAGCGCGCCAGCATCGCAAACGCATGGCGCAGCCCGATCAGCGCCGAGTCGCATTGCGCCTGCCCCGGGGTGGAGGGCAGCGGCCCGGCGGCGGCGACGAGGCGGGCGAGATAGTGGCGCTCGTCGGCAAAAGCTTCGGCCGCATGCGAGAGCCAGGCGCGCTCGACCGGATCGGCGGCATTCTCCAGCGCGCCCTCGATCATGTCGGGGCGCTGGCCGTGGACCGAGCAGAGCGCGTGGCAGAGGTCGCCCAAGTCGCGCAGTGCCGAAGTCGGCCTCAGGAGTCGCGCCAGATGGCGGTTGCCGGTGCTGCCGTCGACGCCCGCGACTCGCGCCGTGACCTGGCCGCCGGGAGTGGCAAGGGGCGAAACGCCAAGCTGCGCGCTGTCCGAAGTCATTGAAGCCTCTACGCAAAGACCTGACGGACGGTTGGTCCATCGCCTCGATCTTCGAGCCGAGGACTAGTGCGAAGCATGTAAAGACGGGGTGTAGCCGGGCTTAACCTCGCGGCAACCACGCGCCGGAGGCGGCAAGCAATTGCGGGGTGTTGCCGGGTCGCAAGGCCGAAAAAGCTTGACTTTTAGGCCGAGCTGTGGAACATATCAAGAACTAAACGGGCTGATGTTGCCGGGCCGGCTCCGTTCGCTGGTGGCGGAGTTTCCTGCGATCGGCGGCGTTCGGAGCGGGGAAGCGTGCGTTCGGATGGTGGGGG
>CAXTNG010000358.1:0-2119 GCA_964245475.1 uncultured Sphingomonas sp.
CGTTGCCGCCGCCGCTTGCCCAGTCGTCGTCACCGCCGCTGCGCGCGCCGCCGCCGCCCCCACCCTGACCGCTGCTGCCGCCGGCACCGTCCAGCATGGTCAGGACGCTGTTGAAGCCCTGCAGCACGATCTCGGTCGAATAGCGGTCGGCGCCCGACTGATCCTGCCATTTGCGCGTGGTCAGCGCGCCCTCGATATAGACCTTGGAGCCTTTGCGCAGAAACTTCTCGGCGACGTTGGCAAGGCCCTCGTTGAACACCTTGACCGTATGCCACTCGGTCTTTTCCTTGCGCTCGCCGGTGCTGCGGTCTTTCCACGACTCGCTGGTGGCGATGCGCAGCTCGACGACCTTGCCGCCGTTCTGGAACGACCGGCTCTCCGGGTCCTTGCCGAGGTTGCCGACCAGGATGACCTTGTTGACGCTCCCCGCCATGTTTTCGTCTCCGCTAGAGGCCCAGCGCGACGGCGAGCCAGTAAGTGATTCCGGCCATCACATAGGCGAGCCCGAACAGGTATGCGAGCATGAACGCGGGCCATTTCCACCCGTTCGTTTCCCGTCGGGTCACCGCGATCGTCGAGATGCACTGCGGCGCGAAGACGAACCACATCAGGAAGGCGAGCGCGGTCGGCAGGCTCCAGCGGGCGCGGAGATTGTCGGTGATCGTCTGGGCGCCGCGCGCATTCTCCGGATCGTCGACCGCATAGACGGTGCCGATCGCCGCCACCGCGACCTCGCGCGCCGCCATCGCCGGGATCAGCGCCAAGGCGATGTCGCGGTTGAAGCCGATCGGACGGACGACGACCTCCAACCCTTTGGCGATGCGCCCGGCGACCGAATAGTCGACCGGCGACACGGGGCTGCCTTCCGGCGGCTTGGGGAAGCTCAGGAGCAGCCAGAGCACGACGGTGGTCGCGGCGATGATCGTGCCCGCGCGCTTGAGGAAGATCAGCGCGCGCTGCCACAGCCCGATCGCGACGTCGCCGAGGCGTGGCCATTGGTACTTCGGCATCTCCATCATGAAGCCCGAGGAGGCGCCCTTGGTGATCGTCCGGCGGAACAGCCAGGCGACCGCATAGGCGCTGGCGGCACCGATCAGGACGAGCGCGAACAGCACGATGCCTTGCAGGCCGACGAGCGGCACGACCTGCCGGTCTGGAATGAAGGCGCCGACGATGATGAGGTAGACCGGCCAGCGCGCGGAGCAGGTCATCAGCGGCGCGATGAGGATGGTGGTCAGACGGTCGCGCTCGTCGTCGATGGTGCGCGTCGCCATGATGCCCGGCACTGCGCAGGCGAAGGAGGAGAGCAGCGGGATGAACGCACGTCCCGAGAGGCCGACGGGCGCCATCAGGCGGTCCATCAGGAACGCGGCGCGGACCATATAGCCCGACGCTTCCAGCACCAGGATGAACAGGAACAGGATCAGGATCTGCGGCAGGAACACCACCACCGCCCCGACACCGGCGATCAGCCCGTCGGTGATCAGCGAACGGACGAACCCCGCGGGCATCGCACCGCGCATCCAGCCTTCGAGAGCTGTGAAGCCCTGCTCGATCCAGCCGACCGGCGCCTGCGACCAAGCGAACACCGCCTGGAACATCACGAACAGCAGCGCGAGCAGCAGCAGCGGGCCGACGATCGGGTGGAGCGCGACCGCGTCGAGAACGTGGGTCCAGCGGCGGCGCGGGGTCTCCGATACGGTCGCCGCGGTGGCGATGATGCGGGCACGGCGCTGGAGCGCGACGATGTCGTGGTCGAGCCTGCCATCGGACGCCCGCACCCGCATCGGGCCGGGGACCAGCATGGCCGCAAGCCGGGCGCGCAGCTCGTCCAGCCCGCGGCGGCGCACCGCGACGGTGGGAACGACCGGCACGCCGAGCTCGCGCTCGAGCACCGCAGGATCGAGCACCAGCCCGTCGCGTTCGGCCAGGTCGATCATGTTGAGCGCAACGACGATCGGCAGGCCAAGCGCGATCAGCTGCAGGGTGAAGCGCAGGTGGTTGTCGAGGTTAGCGGCGTCGACCACCACGACCAAAGCGTCGGGCAGGCGCTCGCCCGTCTGCGCGCCGGTGACGACATCGCGGGTGACGCGCTCGTCCGGAGAGGATGGATCGAGGC
>CAXTNG010000358.1:2129-3637 GCA_964245475.1 uncultured Sphingomonas sp.
CTGTAGGCACCGGGCAGGTCGACCAGCTCGACCGGGCGGCCGTCGTCCAAGGCCATGCGGCCCGAGTGACGCTCGACGGTGACGCCGGGATAGTTGCCGACCTTCTGCCGGGCGCCGGTGAGCGCGTTGAACAAGGCGCTCTTGCCGGCATTGGGGTTGCCGACCAGCGCCACCAGCGGCTGCGCGTGCATGGACGGGGGGTGCTTACCCGCCGAGCGGCGCGACGCGGATCGCCGCGGCGACCGCGCGGCGCAGCGCGACGGTCATCCGCCCGATCCGGCAGGCGATTGGCCCGGCGCCGAGCGTCGCGCGGTGGAGCACCTCGACCGAAACGCCCTCGTCGAAGCCGAGCTCGCGCAACCGCCGCGCCTCCGGCCCCGCGAGCCGCGCCCATTCGATTGCCGCGACCACCGCGGGCTGGCGGCGCGGGAACGACTCAAGCGTGACGAGGCTGGCCATGCGCCGCGGGTTAGCACCACTGCGAACGATTATCAATTGCTGCAAAATAGCTCAGTGGCGCTGGCGGAACAGCCAGTCGCGGATGCCTTCGATCGTATAGGCGATGCGCCAGGTGTTCATGTGGTTGCTGCCGCCGTTGTCGCGCTGGCCTTCGGGCACGACGGTGCCCCTGCGCAGCACGGCGTAGTTGATCGGCGCATGCTCGGCCTCCATCGCCGCGACGGCGCTTGCGAACTGTGCCGGGGTCGCGCGGCCGTCCCAGATGGCGCGAGCGACCTTCGTCCCTTCCTGTTCGTAGATCGCGGTCATCGCGTTCTCGGTCGGGAAGGCCTTCTCGTCTCCTTCCGCGACGACGATCCAGAGCTTCTGCCTGGCGAGCGGCTTGACGAGCGCGGGGTCCCATTGGCCCGCGACGATGTACATTGCGGTGAACAGGTCGGGGTATTTGATGCCCATCGCCAGCGACATCATCGCGCCAGCGGACTGGCCGGTGGTGTAGAGGCGCGCTGGATCGATCGGGTAGCGCCCCTTCAACTGCTCGATCAGGTGGACCGTCGTGTCGAGCAGGCTCGTCGCATAGGTCGACTGGATGAACATCGGCGTCGGGTAGGACGGGGCGACGACGAAGCACGCATGTCTGGCCTGCTCGTCCGGGCTTGCCCAGACCACTGCGCCGAGTCCCTGCTGGAGCACCGCTTCGGTGTCGGCGCCGATCTCGCTGGCGTCGCCCATGAACAGGACGAGCGGGTAGGAACGGCGCTTCTCATGGCCTTTGGGCAGGAACAGGTTGTATTTGAGCACGTCGCCGGTGGCGGAGTCGCGGAACTCGAACTGGCGGAAATCGTCGACGACGAGGTTGCGCGTCGCCGATGTCTCGATCGGTGCGGGCGGCGGCGCGATCGTGCCCCTCGCGACCGCCAGCGGCTCCATCTGCGTCACCGTCGCCTTCGCACGGCGGAACATCGGCCCCTTCGGCCCGCCCGCGCCGAGCGTCGGCGGCGGTGCGCCGGGGCGCGGCGGGCCGTTGCCGCCGCCGGGCGGGCTCGGGA
>CAXTNG010000359.1:0-3624 GCA_964245475.1 uncultured Sphingomonas sp.
TCATCCCGACCTCGGGCGCATCGATGCCGTAGCCCACGAAAACCGCTTCGCCCGCTACGGACGTCATGGGGACGAACGACGCCGCGATCGCGACGTCGCCGCCCGCCCCCAGCCGGCGACCGCCGATCTCGATCGCCGGGCGGCCCACCAGTTCGCTGCGTGCCAGCGGCACGACCTGGAAATAGCTGCCATCGCGCGCGGCCGGTCGAAGTCCCATCGCGCGGAACCGGCCGGCGACATAGCGCGCGGCACGATCGTAGCCAGGCGTGCCGGGCAGCCGGCCTGCCGTCGCATCGTCGCCGAGGGCGGTGACGTCGGCTTTGATGTGGTCGGCGTCCGCTCGCCGCGGCGGCTGCGCCTCGACGACGGTCGCGAGCGCGACCGCTAGCGAGGCCGCCGTCACGAGCTTGGAAAGCGGTCGCCGACCGCGCTTGTTTGTGTCGGTGGTCATGATACGACAGGCTACCACGTTTTCCGAGCGACACTATGTCAAAACTGGTCGCTGCCGTCAGCATGCGACAGCTCCTCTACTTCATCACGGTGGCGGAAAAGCGCAGCTTTCGCCGTGCGGCCGAGGCGTTGCACATGTCGCAGCCGCCGCTGACACAACAGATCCAGGCTCTCGAACGCGTGCTCGACATCGAGCTGTTCGACCGGACACGGCGGCAGATCGAGTTGACCGCTGCGGGAACCGAACTGCTCGACGACGCCCGCAAGATCATCGCCATGAGCAATCGCGGGTTCGAGCACGCCCGCGCGGTCGGCCGCGGCCTCGCCGGCAAGGTGCGGATCGGCCTGACCGACGATCTCATCTTCGCACCGGCGTTCGGACGGGCGCTGCGGTTCGGTCGCGAAAACCCCGAGGTCGGGATCGAATCCTATGTTGGCACCTCCGCCGATCTGCTTGGAAAGCTCACGCAGAACTCGGTGGACCTGATCCTGACGAACCGGCCGATCGGCGCGCACGACGGGATCCTGCGCGAACACGCGCTCCCGGCGTCGCGGATCATGGCGGTCGTCCCTGAGCAGCACCGCCTGGCGCGGCGGCAAAGCCTAGCTCCCGGCGACCTCGAAAACGAAGCCCTAGTCCATATGCCCGCCGGCTCGACGCTGCCCTTTGCTCAGGCGTGCGAGCGCTTGTTCGCCGATGCCCAAATGACCCCGTGCATCGAGCACCAGACGCATGACGCCTCCGTGGCGCTGCGCTTCGTCATGGACGGCTACGGGGTCGCGGTCGTCAGCGAGTTCTCGTTCGACGGAAAGCAGCCGGCGCTGCGCGCGATCCCATTCCGCGGGCGCGTGCAACTCGAACACGCGTTGCTGCATCATGCCCGCAAACTGCCGCCCACGCTCGACCGTGCGATTGACGCGATCCTGGGGCAGGATCGCGGCGCTCCTGCGTCGACGATCACCAACTGTGCAGGTTAGGCTTCCGCGGACCGACGCAGCGGTGATGCGCAACGAGCCCAGGAGAGGCTCAGATGACCGGCTCGGACGCGAACTGCTTCACCTGGGATGCTACGCGGGCCGACTTCACGCGACGGCCCGGACGCGCCAGCGGGTGGTTTGGATCGCGTCCCAGAGCAGAACGATACCACATGATCGCCTGCTGTCGGATGAAGGCATCCTGCCCCGAAGCGATGCTGTGCAGTGCGGCGTTGCCCCGCGCCATGAACACGTTCCAGAGGAAATCTTCGAGATTGGTCAGCAGCCAATTCGCCGCGAACTTCTCGCCCCCATCGAGCAGGTCGGACTCCTCGCGCGCCCGAACGATCGCAGCCTCGAGACGGTCGAGCAATGCGATCCGCGCATCGAGCCACACGTCGTAGACGCGATGCTGCTTCATGAGCGCGAGGTAAGACAGCCGGCACAGGTTTGGATTGCGGACATAGCGTTGATAATGCTCAGCGATCACCGTGTGGAAGACGACGAACAGGTCCGGCTGGTCGCGAATTTCGGCTTCGACCGTCTCGTAAGTCTCACGTAGCGCGACCGATGCGATCTCCTCCGCCACCTGGTCCTTGCTGTCGAAGTGGTAGTAGAAGGCGCCGACCGTCAACCCCGTCGCCTCGCAGATGTCGGTCAGCGTGATCGCGTTCCAGCTCTTGGTTGCATGCAGCATGAGGACCGCATCCTTGATCAGGGCGCGCGTACGCGCGCCCTTGACCAACTTGCGTCCCTTCTTCGCCTCAACCTGCTCGTCCGCCATTCGCTTGCCCGACCTCTTATGGCCGGGCGGTCTAACCCATCCCGACCGGGAAACCTAGCGCGCTGCGGTGGCGAGCGATTGCGACGGCTGCGTCCGCAGGCGCTGCATCAGCAGCGCGGTCCGGAAAGCGTCCAGCCCGTCGAACCCGGGCGGCTCCGAGACCGTGTAGCGGCTCGACGCGACGGTGAGATCCTCGCTCGGGCAGTAATAGGCGCTGGTGCCCCAGAAACCGCCATGACCGAAGCATAGGACGCCGTCGACCATCGCGCGGTGGATGCCGAGGCCGTGGCCTATGCCATCTTCCGTAGTGTTGGTCGGTGGGATCGTCAGCATCGCCGCAAGGGTCTCCGGCTTATGGAAAACCTGTCCCTTCAAGAGCGCGGTGAAGAAGCGCGCCTGATCCTGGAGGGTCGAGACGATCCCGCCGCCGCCGTAGAGGTCGAACGACGGATCGGACGCGGTCGCGTCGACATCGCCGACGAACTGGTGCGCACGCGGCGGCGCGCCGTCCGGCACGGGTTCGAGCGTCTCGAACCAGGTGCTGTTGAGCCCGAGTCCCTTGTAGTCGAGCAATCGCCGATACGCCGCGGCTTGGCCGAGGCCGGTGGCGCGCTCGACGATGTCGCCGAGCAGGATATAGCCGGTATCGCTGTAGTGGTAGACGGCGCCGGGCTTGGCGACCGGCTTCAGTCGCACCGCACCCCAGCGGACCTGGTCGAGCCGGGTCCAGCGCTTCTTCGGGTCACCGAGCGATGCCGCCATGAAGGGCGGATCCATCGCATAGTCGGCGAGCCCGGACGTATGCGCGAGCAGCTGCCGGACGGTGATGACCGACGGATCGTGCCCGCCCTCGCGCAGCAGCGCGGCGAGCGGGGGCGAGATCAGCTTCTCAATCGGTTGGTCGAGCTGAAGCTTGCCGTCCTCCACCAGCCGCAGCACGGCGGCCGCGGTGAAGGTCTTGGTCATGCTCGCGATGCGCACCGTCTCGGTTCCGGTGAGCGCGGCGTCCGTAGCGGCGTCGCGGCGGCCCGCCGCGGCGACACCCTCGACGCCGATCCGGGGCGCGATGACGTATACGGCGCGGCCGGGGAGCCCGAATTTGGCGACGGCGTTGCCGACGTGCGCCCGCATCAATCCCATGCTGTCGCCGTTGAAGGCGGTGTACGGCACCCAGGCGGGCTCCGGAATCGCTCCGACGCAGCCGGTGTTGAGCGGACCCTTCGGGTTGGCGAGGAAAGGCACAATCACCGAGAACGCGCAGGTCGTGCGCTGCTCGATCTGTGCATGGCCGGTCCACGGGAAGACCACCAGCCGGGCGTTGCCCATGCTCTTCTCCGCGACCATGCCATGCTCGGGCAGGGCGATGGTGTCATGCTCGCCATAGGTGATCAGCGTCGGGACGGTGTTGCCGACCG
>CAXTNG010000360.1:0-2422 GCA_964245475.1 uncultured Sphingomonas sp.
CCCCAGAACGCTCCGTTGGCGAACCGCCGATCGGCCAGGCTCACCACCGCATACAGCGCGAACATCGCGCCAACGACGGCATAGATGAACGGCAGCCCGATCACCCGGAGGTCCCTTGGCGGCCGAGCGTCCGGTCCAGCCGCCACAGCCGCGCCCCATGGATCACGAACGCCGCCACCGCGGTCGGGATCGCCCAGACGGAATATTGCAGCGGCTGGAGCACGATCCCCGCTTGGTCGAGCAGCCCTTTCATCAGCAGGATCGATCCGATGGCGAGGAAGATATCCTCGCCGAAGAACAGCCCGAGATTGTCCGTCGCCGCCGCCAGCGCCCGCACCCGCGCCTTCCCGGCCTCGTCGAGCCCGCGCGCCTGCCGCTCCGCCGCCGCCTCCGCCATCGGCGCGAGCAGCGGCCTGACCGTCTGCGCCTGCCCGGCGATCGAGGTCAGCCCGAGCGCGGCGGTGAGCTGCCGGAACAGCAGGTACCCGGCAAGCAGCTTCGCCGCGGTGACGTTCGCCCCGCCGGCGATCAACCCGCGCGCCCGCTCCCTCAGCCCGAAACGCTCGAGCAACCCGATGACCGGCAGCATCACCCAGATCACCGTGACATAGCGCGTATCGTTGAACGCCTTGCCGAACGCGGCCAGCACCGCTAGCGGCTCGATCCCAGCCGCTATCCCCGTCACTGCGGCGGACACCGCGATCACCAGCATCGGATTGAACCGCAGCAGGAAGCCGAGCACGACCACGGCGATCCCGAGAAGGACGGTCATCGGATGCGCGTACCGGGGGCATCCTTAACCTATGCGGCAAGCCTCCGCGCCGCGCCAGCGTCAGACCGTCTCGCCCAGCCCGAAGCCGACGATCGCCACCTCGGGCGCAGCCTCCCGCAGCCGCGCCGCCACCGCCAGCGCACGCGGCAACGATACGTCGAGCAGCACCGCGTCCGCCCGAGTCGCGGTCAGCGCCGACTCGGCCTCGGCCGTCGTCACCGCCCCGGCGACATGCCACGCACCGCTCCGCTCCAGGCCGCTCGCCACGCCCTCGCGGCATAGCAGCAGCTCGCTGACGACGAGCACGCTGGCCGGCCGTGGCGCGAGCGCCTTGCTCCAATCGGATTGAAACACCGCCAATTTCCCTTCGATACCGTCTCGGGCGGGCCGGTTAGGGAGCGGCTCCGCGGGCTCGGGTACGAACACGGCGCCGGTCGGCTTGCACGCCACAGGACCGGTGCCCGAACGATCCCCATGCCCATCTGGCGACCGCCGGCTGGGGGAATGCTTATGCGGCGGATCATAGCGCATCCGGCTTGGGTCGGAAAGCACAGAACACGGTTACCGTAGCGTCAACCGGCCCGGGCCGAACGGTCCCCGCCCATCCGGCCCATCGCCGGGCGGCGGGTGCGGGCGTAGCCTTCGCGCTTCACCTCGGGGGTGCAGGCGCATGCCATCGATCCGCGTCCAGTTGGGAGCGATGCCCGCCATGCTCGGCGATCTCGTGCTGCAGCTGCTCGGCGCTCGCTCGAAGGTGGAGCTGACCGGCCAGTCCCTCCCCGGCGAGGATGCGCTCGAACACGCACGCGCAGCGAACGCAGACCTGCTCGTCGTCCTCGACGATCCGCAGGCGCCCGGCAGCCTGGGCGCCGTTCTCGCCAGCCCCAGGCTCTCGGTGCTGGCACTGTCGGCGAACGGCCAGCGCGGCGAGCTGGTCCGTTTCCGGCGCGAGCTGGTCGATCTCGACCAGCGGCTCGCCAAGGCGGTGGCCGACTGATGGCCGGCTATCGCGCCATCGCCGCCGCCAGCAGCACGCTCCAATCGCTGCTCCGCGATCGCTACCCGCGCGACGCTTTCGGGACCGGCCTTCCGGTCGAGCTCTACCAGCCCAAGGATTTCGCCACGCCGATGGGAGAGGGCATCGCGATCTGCCTCTGGCGGGTCGCGCCCAACACCGCGCGCCGCAACCTGCCGCCGCGTACCGATCCGATCGGCCGCCGCTTCAAGCCGTCGCTCCCGATCGACCTCAACTACCTGATCGTGCCCTTCGCCGATCAGGCCGAGCGCCAGCAGCGGCTGCTCGGCTGGCTGCTCCGCGCGATGGAGGATTTGGGCCCGCTCGTCGCCACCCAGCTCAACCACGCGCTCGCGGAAAGCGACGTCTTCGCCGACATCGAGTCGGTCGACCTGCTCAACGACGCCCTGGCGCTCGCCGATTATCTGACGCTCTGGGACCGGATCGGCAAG
This sequence comes from uncultured Sphingomonas sp., assembly GCA_964245475.1. Classification (GTDB taxonomy): domain Bacteria; phylum Pseudomonadota; class Alphaproteobacteria; order Sphingomonadales; family Sphingomonadaceae; genus Sphingomonas. The sequence continues at coordinate 2,240 of CAXTNG010000360.1, forward strand.
CTGCCGCCGTCCGCGACCTACGTCATGCGGCTGCTGATGCTCGACAGCGACGTCACCACCGACACCTTCCCGCCGGTGCAGGAACGCCGCTTCCCGATGGAAAAGGTGTCGGCATGAGCACCGCCGCCGCCATGCTGCTCGAGACGGTCGTGCGGCCCTCGCCATTCGGCGTCGCCTTCCGCG
>CAXTNG010000360.1:2432-3588 GCA_964245475.1 uncultured Sphingomonas sp.
GCGATGCGGCCACCGGCGAGCGGATATCGGATGGCCTCAGCGTCTCCCTCACCGGCGCTAACGGGCGCGCGGTGCCGCTGTCGGTCAACCGCAGCGGCATCTGGTTCGCATCGCGCCTGCCCGGGATCGCCGACGGCGAGCTCGCCGGCACCGCCGACTGGTCGACGCTGGCGCGCGACTACACCTTGGAGGTCCGCGACACCGGCGGCCGCTTCCTGCCGCTATCCGTCGCCACGTCGCTGCCGGTGCACGGCCTCTACTCTTGGCCCGACTGGCCCACCCTGCCGCGGCCGCCGCTGATCCCCCTGGTCGACGACCGGCCGAACGGTCCGATCGCGTTCGGCTGGCTCCCGCTCTTCTCCGTCGCCACACGCACCTCCCCCGCGCCGACGGCGGAGCTCCGCGCCCAGCTGGTCGACCACGACACCGGCGCACCAGCTGCCTGGGCGCTCGTTACCGCCGCCTACGACAATCGCGTCCGCGCGATCGGCATGGCGGGCGCGGACGGCCAGCTCGTCCTGTTGTTCGCTTACCCTCCGCTGCCTCAGCCCTCGATCGCCACCTCGCCCCCGGCGATCACCGACTACCGCTGGCCGATCACGCTCGCCGCCTACCGTCAGGCGCTGCCCGCCGACCGCCCGCCCGATCTCGCGCAGGCGATGGCGCAGCTCGCCCATCCCGCGACCCTGTTCGCCAACGCCACCGACCCGATCGGCCCGCAGCTGCTCAGCCTCGGCCGCCCCCTGACCGTCCGCACCGGATCCGCCAGCACGCTCATGCTGGGCCACGATTGAAGCGAGGAGCACAAGGATGCCCGAATATCTCGCCCCAGGCGTCTTCGTCGAAGAGGTGTCGTTCCGCGCCAAGTCGATCGAGGGGGTCAGCACCACCACCACCGGCTTCGTCGGCCCGACCCGCTACGGCCCGCTCGACATCGAGCCGGAGGTGATCACCAGCCTCGTGGAGTACGAGCGCGTCTATGGCGGCAAGGCCAAGCTCGCCTTCGACGGCAACGGCGAGACCGACAATTACCTGTGGAACGCGGTGCGTGCCTTCTTCGAGGAAGGCGGCAAGCGGCTCTACGTCGCCCGCGCCTTCACGCCGCTGGACGCGACCGACACGCTGTCCGGCTATGCGGTCGGCGCAGTGCCTCCCC
>CAXTNG010000361.1:0-3586 GCA_964245475.1 uncultured Sphingomonas sp.
GAGGCCGCATCGCCCGCGCCGCGGGTAAAGCTGGGCGGAACGCTATTCGACCGCATGTCCAACGCGGCCCGCGGCGCCCGAGGCTATGAGGGCGAAGCCGAACGCGACCCGGTCGACATCCCGCGCTTCCTGCATCGGCAAAATAATCAATAGTGCTTTGTCCTCCCCCAGCTTGCTGGGGGCGCCATTCGCCTTCGTTAGGCGAATGGTGGAGGGGCAGCCCCACGGGCCGCGCTCCTTGGGCTGCCCCTCCACCACCGCTTCGCGGCGGTCCCCCTCCCCGTTCCAGGGAGGACAAGGACGGCCGTTCACCTCGCCCGCAAGGCACACCATCCCGCAACGCTTCCCCCCGCGGACACGATCGGTTAACGCGCCCGCATAATGACGCGTCTTCGGTTTAGGCCGCTCCCGTTTGTTACTCTCGTGCTCCTCGCAGCCGTGCCGTCCGCCGCACAGGAGATGGTGCAGGCGCTGCCCGGCTCGACCGATGCCGACAAGCTCGCCGACGACATGCGTACGCTCGCGGCCAACCCTCGCGATGTCGACGCGCTGGTTGATGCGGCGCGATTGTCGCTCAAGCTTGATGACATCAGCGGTGCCGCGTCGCTGCTCCAGCGCGCGGAGAACGTCGACCCACGCAACCCGCGGGTCAAGGCGGGCCAGGGGAGCGTTCTCGTCCAGTCCGAGCGCCCCGGCCAGGCACTGCGCTATTTCGCGCAGGCCGAGGCGGAGGGGCTGGATCCGCGCACCTTCGCCGTGGACCGCGGGCTCGCCTACGACCTCACCGGCGAGCAGGCGCGCGCGCAGCGCGACTATGCGCGGGCGTTGCGCGATGTCCCCGATGATGCCGAGACGATCCGCCGCTACGCGCTGTCGCTCGGCATCTCGGGCGAGCGGCAGCGCGCCCTGGCGCTGCTCGACCCGCTGGTCCGCAAGAGCGACCGTGGCGCCTGGCGCACCCAGGCCTTCGTGCTGGCGATGACCGGCGATGTCGGCGGCGCTTCGCGCATCGCTGCGACGATGATCCCCGGCGGCGCGGCGGGTCTGTCAGCCTTCTTCGAGCGGCTGCCCGCGCTGTCGCCTACCGACCGTGCCTTCGCGGTCCATTTCGGCGAAGTCCGTCCCAGCCCTGAACGGTTTGCCGACGCGCGTCTTGCTCCGCCGCTTGGGGCGCTCCCGCGCGAGCCGGGTGTCGCGATTGCGGTCGCGCAGCCTTCGCTTGCGGCACCGTCTCGGGTCCGTCGCGACCGGCCGCAACCGCCAGCGCCGCTCTCGCCGGTGGTCACCGCTGCCGCTACCCCTCCGCGCAGCGTCCCACCCGCGGTGAGCACGTCAGTACGCGCGCCATCCGCCTCCTCGCAGGCACCGGTTGTGGTGGCGACACTGCCCCCGGCTAACCCTGCTCGATCGGTACCGAGCCCCGTCGCGCCGGCGCAGGCGACCATTGCCGTGAGGACGCCACCGGCCTCGGTCTCGCCGGCGCAAGCAGCCGTGACCCCGCCGATCCATTCTGCGTTCGCCGCATCTGCCCCCCCGCAAGTCGCCGCCGCAGCGCCTCGTGCGGTGCCATCAGTACCGCCCCCAAGCACGGCACCGGTTCTTGCCGCGGCGCGCGAGCCTGCCGGCACGATCGTGGCGGCAACCGTGCCGAGATCGCTACCTGCGTCCGTTGCAACCTCGCCGGCGAGTATGCCGGTGGCGACACCCGCGGCGACGCAGCCTGCTCAGATCGCCGCCGCGTCGCCGCCCGAAGTCGCGCGCGCTTCGGCGGCGGAGTTGCCGGTACCCGCGCCCGCTCCGGTGCAGACAGTCGAACTGCCGCCCTCAACGCGATCGGCTACACCGCAAACGCTCACCAACGCGCGGTCGAGCGAGGACTCGATACTGGCGAAGATCATCGCCAACCTCTCGATCCCCGACTCCGAATTGGGCGTCCAAGGGCCGGAACGCCCCGCCGCTGTCGCGCTTCCGCGACCCGAACCCGTCGCAGTTGCCAGCGCCGAATCTGACCGCGCTGCCGTCGACAAGCTCGCGGCCGAGAAGCTTGCCGCGGAGAAGCTTGCGGCGGAACGGGCCGCTGCGGACAAGGCTGCCGCCGCCAAGGCTGCGGCCGACAGGAAGGCTGCCGCGGCAAAAGCAGCGGCCGACAAAAAGGCGCTCGCGGAGAAGAAGGAGGCGGCCGAGAAGAAAGCGCTTGCCGACAAGGAAGCCGCCGAGAAGCGCAAGGCCGAGCGCGCCGATCCGCAGCGGATCTGGGTGCAGGTCGCCGGCGGCGCTTACGAGGGCGACCTTCTCAAGGCCTTCGCGACCGTGAAGGCCAAGGCGCCGGCGGTGTTCGGCAGCCGCGGCGGCTGGACCACGCCGCTGCGCGCCACCAACCGCGTCCTCGCCGGCCCGTTCAAGACCGACGCCGAGGCGCGCGCCTTCGTCAACGACCTCAAGAAGCAGGGGGTCAGCGCCTTCACCTTCACCAGCGATGCCGGCCAGCCGGTGAAGAAGCTCACTGCCAAGTGAGCCATCATGCGCCTTGGGCTTCGGACCCGGGCGCCAGCAGGGCGCGGCTTCATGAGGAACAGAACGGGGCCGATCGCGGCCCGCGCGATGCCTTCCAGCGCGACCGCGACCGGATCATTCACTCGATCAGCTTCCGCCGCCTGCGCCACAAGACGCAGGTGTTCATGGCACCGGACGGCGACCACTTCCGCGTCCGCCTGACCCACTCGATCGAGGTCGCGCAGATCGGCCGCACCGTTGCGCGCGCGCTGGGGCTCAACGAGGATCTGACCGAGGCGCTCTGCCTTGCGCACGACATCGGCCATCCGCCCTTCGGCCATGCCGGCGAGGATGCGCTGAAGGCGGCGATGAGGGGCGCCGGCGGCTTCGACCATAACGGCCACACGCTGCGCACGCTGACCGCGATCGAGCGCCCTTACCCGCGCTGGCAAGGGCTCAATCTGACATGGGAGACCCTGGAGGGCCTCGCCAAGCATAACGGCCCCGTGCGCCATCCCGGCTGGGCCCTTACCGAAGTCGACGCGGCGCACTCCCTTGATCTCGACTCCTGGCCCTCGCTCGAGGCGCAGGTCGCGGCGATCGCCGACGACATCGCCTACGACAATCACGACATCGACGACGGCCTGCGCGCCGGGCTGCTCACCCTCGACCAGCTGCTCGCCGTACCGCTTGTGGCGCAGAGCTGGGATGCTGCCCGCGCACGTTTCCCTGACTGCACGCCAGATCGGCTGATGGGCGAGCTCGTCCGCGGCCAGATCGGCACGATGGTCAACGACCTTCTCGCCGAAACCCGTGCCCGCATCGCCGCGAGCGGAGTCGGCAACCCCGACGAGGTGCGCGCCGCCGGCACCTGCCTCGCGCATTTCTCGCCCGCAATGCGCGAGGCTGAACGCGAGCTCAAACGCTTCATGTACGCCAACCTCTACCATCACCCGCGCCAGCGCGAAGCGGCAGAGGTGGCGGGCACGATCGTCTCGGGGCTGTTCGCTGCCTATCACGCGGACCCGGCCTCGATGCCCGGCGCGTGGCGCGAGGCGCTGCCTGCAGAAGAACCCCAGCGCAGCCGCCACAT
>CAXTNG010000362.1:0-2311 GCA_964245475.1 uncultured Sphingomonas sp.
GGGTTGTGAGGGGGGTGTTGGCAGGCAAAGCCGAGGCGCCATAGGCCACGCCCTCTTCTTCGTCACCCCGGGCTTGACCCGGGGCAAGGCTTCTTTTTGTCCCATTCCGTTCTAAAAAGAAGAAGAAGCCTCGCCCCGGCTCAAGGCCGGGGTGACGGGAGGGTGTGGGAAGAGCGCCGTCCCATCTCTTCGAATCTGTATTGCTCGGGCATGACACTCCCCGCTACTATTGTACCGTTACGAGGAGACAGGCGTGAAGCTGGTACGGGGCGCATGGAAGCTGCTGGTCGGGATCAAGGACGCCCTGGTCCTGATCGCGATGCTGCTGTTCTTCGGGCTGCTGTTCGCAGCGCTCGCGAACCGGCCTGGCAACAAGGCGATCGGCGACGGTGCGCTGGTGCTCGATCTTGACGGCACGATCGTCGAGCAGCCGGAGGAGCAGGCGCCCTTCGCCGCCCTGTCCGGCCAGAGCATGGCGAAGCAATACCGGCTGCGTGACGTGGTCCGCGCGATCGATACGGCGCGTACCGACGATCACGTCAAGGCGCTGGTGCTCGACCTCGACCGGTTCGTCGGCGCCTATCCGGCGGCGGCGCAGGAGGTGGGCGACGCGATCGGTCGCTTCCGGCAGACCAGAAAGCCGGTACTCGCCTATGCGACCGGCTATACCGACCGCGGCTACCTGCTCGCCGCCAACGCCAGCGAGATCTGGGTGCATCCGATGGGCGGCACCTTGTTCACCGGGCTCGGCGGCAACCAGCTCTATTACAAGGGCGTGCTCGACAAGCTCGGCGTGACCGCGCACGTCTACAAGGTCGGCAAATTCAAGTCGGCGGTCGAGCCGTACATCCGCTCCGAGCAGAGCCCCGAGGCGAAGGAGGCGTTGACCGCGCTCTACGGCAGCCTGTTCGCGCAATGGCAGGACGGCATCCACAAGGCGCGGCCCAAGGCGCAGATCGCGCCGTTCCTGACCGCACCGGACAAGCCGGTTCTCGCCGCGGGCGGCGACGTCGCCAAGGCGAACCTCGATGCGGGCCTCGTCGACAAGCTCGGCGACCGGGTGGCGTTCGGCAAGCGCGTGGCGGAGGTCGCGGGCAGCGACAAGGCCAAGCCGGCCGGCTCGTTCAAGTCGATCGCGCTCGCCCGGTATATCGACGCGCACCCGGTGCCCAGGGGCGGCGACAAGATCGGCGTGGTGACGGTCGCGGGCGAGATCGTCGACGGCAAGGCGAAGGCAGGCACCGCAGGCGGCGACACGATTGCCGACGCACTGCTCAAGGGGCTGGCGAAGGACGACCTCAAGGCGCTGGTGGTGCGGGTCGACTCGCCGGGCGGATCGGCGCTCGCCTCCGAGCGCATCCGGCTGGCGGTGCTGGAAGCGAAGAAGAAGGGGCTGCCGGTCGTCATCTCGATGGGCGGGCTGGCGGCGTCGGGCGGCTATTGGGTGTCGACCGCGGGCGACACGATCTTCGCCGAGCCCTCCACGATCACCGGGTCGATCGGCATCTTCGGGCTGCTGCCGACCTTCGAGACCACGCTGGCCAAGATCGGCATCCACCCGGACGGGGTGAAGACAACGCCGCTGTCGGGCCAGCCCGACGTCTATGCCGGCACCAACCCGACGCTAGACGCGATCCTGCAGGCGGGAATCGAGAACGGCTATCGCCAGTTCGTCTCGCGCGTCTCGGCGGCGCGTAAGCTGACCCCGCAGCGTGTCGACGAGATCGGCCAGGGCCGCGTGTGGGACGGCGGCACCGCGCGGCAGCTGGGGCTGGTCGACCGGTTTGGCACCTTGTCGGACGCGATCGCGGAAGCGACGCGGCGGGCGAAGATCGACCCCAAGGACGCGCATGTAGTCTATCTGGAGAAGGAGCCGGGCTGGGCGGCGAAGCTGGCGGCGAGCCTCAACCGCGACGACGATGATGCCGACGCGCCCGCAGGCGACGCCGCGTTATCGGTCGATGTCTTCGGGCGGATCGCGGCGAGCCAGCGCGCGATGCTGGCGCAGGCGCTCGGCGACATCCGGCGGCTGGCGATGGGCGGGTCGATCCAGGCGCGCTGCCTCGAATGCGGCGGGCTGGGGCCGTCGCCGACCGCTGCGAGCGACGCGCGGCTGCTCGACCTCGTGCTCGCCCGAATCAGTTCTGGGTTCGGTCTCTGATCGCGATCCGCCCCGCCCGGCCCGACGACGCGGGTGCGCTCGCGGCGATCTACGCTCCGCATGTGCTGGCGGGCGTGGTGTCGTTCGAGACCGAAGCGCCGGACGCGCGCCAGATGCGCGCGCGGATGGCAGTGTCGGACGGGCTCTACC
>CAXTNG010000362.1:2321-3584 GCA_964245475.1 uncultured Sphingomonas sp.
GGCTCTACCCGTGGATCGTCGCGACCTCGGGCGAGGAAACCGGCGGGGTGCTCGGCTACGCCTATGCCACCCGCTTCCGCGAGCGCGAGGCGTACCGCTGGGTGGTGGAGACGACCGTCTACGTGGCGGACGTGTCGCAGCGCGGCGGGGTGGGGCGGTTGCTCTACGAGGCGCTGGTCGACACGCTGCGTGCGCAGGGCTTCACCCAGGCGATGGGCGTGATCGCGCTGCCCAACGACGGCTCGATCAAGCTCCACGAAGCCGTCGGCTTCCGGCGTGCGGGGGTGTTCCGCGAGGTGGGGTACAAGCACGGCCGCTGGATCGACGTCGGCTATTGGCAGTGCGAGCTCGCCGAGCCGGGCGTGCCGCCCGCCGAGCCGAAGCGATTCGCGGAGGTGGGAGTGGTGCGGGGGTAGCGGATGAGCGACAATCCGCAGGAGCGTGCCTTCACAACGGCGATGGCGTTCGCCGCCGCGCTCGTCGCCTATTTCGCGGCACCGCTGATCGGCTACATGAACGCCTCACTGCTCGCCACCTTCGGCTTTCCGCTGGCGGCTGGCGTGACAGGATCGTGGCTCACGCTGCACTTCGGCTGGAACAGGCGCTGGGACGTCGTTTCCAACCTGGCGATCGTCTTCGGCTTCATCGGGCTGATCTGGCAGGTCACGGCGGCCCAGTCTCGTTATAACGACAATTTGCGCCGCTGCCTGGAGATCGAGCAGGACATGCTCTCGCTGGCGCCCCGCCGGTCCGACGGGCCGGAACTCTTCCAGGCACTCGGCTGCCACCCGCAGAGCGGGGCCGACCTCCGATTCCCCGCGGCGAAGCCGGCCGGCCGGTGAAGCGCCTTAGCGCGCGGCAGCGCACCCATACACCAGCTTCTCGTTCGGCAGCGGCGGCAGCGTTGCCCTGATCGCTGCCTGCCGCTCCGCGATGCCCTCCGCTGCGGCCTCGCCGCCTTCGCAGGTCCTGGGCAGGTCGCCGCGGGCGTCGCGCGCGGCTTTCATCGCGGCGGCGGCGAGGAGGTAGCGGGTGTTGGTGTAGGTGCGCGTCGCGGGATCGAAGGTGAGGACGGAAACGGTCTGCTCCGCGTCGGGGACGAGAATGCGCTCCCAGCGAGTCCCCGCCGCCACATAGCGGGTGCGGCCGTTCATGCAGCCGTCCCTGCCCCAGTCGAGCGTCACGTCCTCGGTCGAGGAGAGGATCGCGCGGCTGCGGTCTGGTTGCAGGCGGCAGAGGAGCTTGGCCTGGGGTGCCGTCGCG
>CAXTNG010000363.1:0-3580 GCA_964245475.1 uncultured Sphingomonas sp.
CCGACGTCTCTGGCTCGAACTGGAACGATGAATCGTTCATGTGCAGCTTGGACAGCGCGTCGCGTAGGTTCTCGTACTCGGCCGAATCCGTCGGGAAGATGCCGGCGAACACCATCGGCTTCACTTCGCGAAAGCCCGGCAGCGGCTCGCTCGCGCCGTGGATCACGCCGTGCGAGTGGCTGGTCACCACCTCGCCGCTCACCGCAATCTCGATCCCGTCGAGCGGCCCTTCGACGTAAAGCATCGTCACGAAATTGCCGAACCCGTCGCGCCCCGACCGCAGCTTCGCATCGCGATCGACGTCGACTCGCCATTGCGCCACCGTCTGGTCGTGGGTGTTCTGCGGCGTCAGGCGCAGCAGCTGCACCAGCCGCGCCTGCGGCTCGCTGAACCGGTAGCGCGTGCGGTGATCGATCGAGAGGCGCATCTACCCTCCCCTCCCCGTTTGTGCTGAGCGAAGTCGAAGCACCCCGGACCCTTGCTTTTCGGCTGCGCTCAGGGCGAACGGCAGCATGGGCATCATCTCAGGTGAACTTGAATTGCCGCCCGATCGCGGCATGGAGCATGTCGTTCTCGCGGATGAACGCTTCCAGATATTCGTGCAGCCCGGACGCGATCACCTCGCCCGCCCGGGTCTTGGCGACGCGCGCCGCGCGCATCCGCGCCATGCGGTCGGCCTCGCCATGGTGCCCGGTGCGCTTGGCGAGCAGGCCGAGGATATCCACCGCCTCCTCCACCGACGCCGCGAGACTGCGCGGCAGCTCGGGGCGGCCGATCAGCAGCTCGATGACATTCGCGGGCTTCAGCCCCTCGCTGTACAGCCAGCGATAGGCGGTGACCGCCGACACCGTCTGGAGGATCGTCGTCCACTGGTCGCGGTCGACGACGCCGCCGACTGGCTCGCCCTCGGGCAGCAGCAGATGGTATTTCACGTCGACCAGCCGCGCGGTGTTGTCCACCCGCTCCACCGCCTGGCCCAGCCGGATGAACCACGTCGTCTGGTTCCTGAGCATGCGGTGGATCGCGCCCTCGAACCCGCGGGTCTCGTTGACCACGCCCTCGACCAGCCCGAGCGCCGAATTGGTGTCGCGCAGGTCGGCGCGGCGCTCGAAGGCGAGCCACGCGCGGTTGATCGCCGTCCACGCCTCGCGGGTCAGCGCGGTCCTGACCGCCTTGGCGTTGTTGCGCGCGCGATCGATGCAATAGACGATCGATCCGGGGTTCGCCGCGTCGAGCGTCAGGAAGCGCACCACCGCTTCCTGCGTGTTCGGCTCGCCATATTGGGCGAACGCCTCTTCCGTATCCGTCACCGCCAGCGCCGACGCCCAGGCCGCTTCCCCCGCCGGCCGCGACGAGAGCGCGTCGAGCCGCACCGTCGCCTCCACCAGCCGAGCGATAAAGTCCGCCCGCTCGAAATAGCGCCCCAACCAGTAGAGCGACGACGCAGTGCGCGAGAGCATCACGATCCAGTCCTCCCCGAGCTTGCTCGGGGAGGGGGACCAGCGAAGCTGGTGGAGGGGCGCGGCGGCGAAGCCGACGCTCCCGCGCTTGCCCCTCCATCACCGCCCTCGGCGGCGGTCCCCCTCCCCGAGACAAGCTCGGGGAGGACGAAGAAGGCAAGCCTCACAACCCCATTCCCTGCGCCTGACCGCCCGGTCCCTGGCTCTGCGTCATCCCGCCGCCAAGCGACTGAGATTGAGTCTGCGTCTGCCGCGGCCCGTCGTCGACCAGCACGAAGCTATCCTTGGTGCCGCCGCCCTGGCTGGAGTTCACCACCAGCGAGCCTTCCTTCAGCGCCACCCGGGTCAGCCCGCCGGGCACCACCTGCACGCCCTTAGAGCCCGTCAGCACGAACGGCCGGAAGTCGACATGCCGCGGCGCCAGCCCGCTCTGCGACATCGTCGGCACGGTCGACAGCGCCAGCGTCGGCTGCGCGATATAGCGGTGCGGTTCCGCCTTCAGCGCCGCGCGGAAGCGATCGATCTCCGCGCCCGAAGCGGTCGGCCCCACCAGCATGCCATAGCCGCCCGAGCCGTCGACCAGCTTGACCACCAGCTCGTTCAGATGGTCGAGCACATAGTGCAGCGCCTGCGGCTCGCGGCAGCGATAGGTCTCGACGTTCGGCAGCTTGGGCTCGCCGCCCGAATAGAAGCGCACGATCTCGGGCATGTAGCTGTAGATCGCCTTGTCGTCGGCGATGCCGTTGCCCGGCGCGTTGAGGATCGCGACGTTGCCTGCCGCATAGGCCGCCATGATCCCGGGCACGCCGAGCATCGAATCCGCCCGGAACACCAGGGGATCGAGGAAGTCGTCGTCCACCCGGCGGTAGATCACGTCGACCTTCACCCGCCCCGCGATGGTGCGCATCCACACCACGTCGTCGTCGACCAGCAGGTCCGCCGCCTCGACCAGCTCGATCCCCATCGAGTCCGCCAGGAAGCTGTGCTCGTAATAGGCCGAATTGAAATGCCCCGGCGTCAGCAGCACGCACACCGGGTCGCCACCGGCCCCGCGTGGCGCGACCGAGCGCATCGTCTCGAGCAGCAGGTCCGGATAGCTGTCGACCGCCGCCACCCGGAACTCGCGGAACAGCTCGGGGCAGAGCCGGAGCATCGCCTCGCGGTTCTCCAGCATGTAGCTGACCCCCGAGGGCGTCCGCGCATTGTCCTCCAGCACGAAGAAGTCATTGGGCCCGGTCCGCACCAGGTCGATCCCGCAGATATGCGCCCATACGCCGTGCGGCGGGCGGATGCCGGCGATCTCGGGGCGGAACTGCGGGTTGCCGAGGATCAGATCCTCCGGCAGCACGCCTTCCTTCAGGATGCGCTGCTCGCCGTATATGTCGTTGAGGAAGGCGTTGATCGCCTCGACCCGCTGCACCAGCCCTTCGGACAGCCTGGCCCATTCGCTCTGCAGGAACACGCGCGGCACGATGTCGAAGGGGATGATCCGCTCCGCCGCGTCGCTCTCGCCATAGACCGCGAAGGTGATGCCGAGCTGGCGGAAGGTCGTCTCCGCGGATTGCTGACGGCGGCGGAGGTCGTCGTCGGGCGTGTCCTCGATCCAGCGCCCGAGCGCGATCATCTCGGGGCGCGGCGGTGCGTCGCCGGTCATCCCCATGATCTCGTCGAACGCTTTCCCCATCGAGCGTACAAGACTCCGCTTGCCCGCAGGGTTCCCGCGGGTGTGTTCGCCTCTCCTGCTGCCTTCAGGTTCCAGCCAGCTGCGCCAGCATGCCGGGAGTCAGCACCTGCGGCAAGACCTTCGGCTCTGCCGCGCCCGGCGCATACCAGAGGTAGAGCGGCACGCCCGCACGGTTGTGCGCCTCGATGAAGCGGCCGAGCGCGGGGTCACCGTCGGTCCAGTCGCCGACCAGCACCTGCACCCCGCCCTTGGCGAAGGCGGCGGCGGTCTCGGTGCGCTCGATCGCGGCCTTCTCATTGACTTTGCAGGTCAGGCACCAGTCGGCGGTGAAATAAGCGAACACCGGCTTGTTCTCTGCCCGAAGCGAAGCAAGCTTTGCTTCGCTAAACGGGGATGCGCCCGCAGACGCCACCGCGGCCTGTCCGCGCCCGGTCGG
>CAXTNG010000364.1:0-941 GCA_964245475.1 uncultured Sphingomonas sp.
TCGTCGAGCAGGCCAACGGCTACGAGGTCGTGCTGGTCGCCTCCGACAACCCCGAGGCCCCCGGCCTCGACTGGGCGCAAGCGCAGGGTATCCCCACCTTCGCCCTTTCTCCGCGCGGCATCGGCAAGCGCGCGATGGAGGAGGCCTTCCTTGCAGAACTTGCGAAGTACAAGGTCCAAGCCATTGCACTCGCGGGCTATATGCGCCTGCTCACCCCCGAGTTTATAGCATCGGTACGTGGCACCATCGTCAACATTCACCCCTCCCTCCTGCCCCACTACAAGGGCCTCGACACCCACGCGCGCGCCCTCGCCGCCGGCGACACGGAGCACGGCTGCTCGGTCCACCTCGTCACCGAGGAGCTGGATGGCGGCGGTCTGCTCGGCCAGGCGCGCGTTCCCATCCTCCCCGGCGACACCGCCGACACGCTCGCCGCGCGCGTCCTTGCGGAGGAGCATCGCCTCTACCCCCGCGTTCTGGCAGAATGGCTGGCACGATGACCCCCGATCCCGACACCCAGCTCGCTCGCGTGCGCGACCTCGCGCTCGCGCTTCCCGAAGCCGCCGAGCGCCTGAGCCACGGCTCGCCCGGCTTCCACATCGCGAAGGGCAAGTTCTTCGCCTACTTCTGGCACAACCACCACAGCGACGGCGAGACCGTGGTCATCGTCAAGACGACCGGCATCGAGGAGCAGGCGATGCTGATCGACATGGACTCGGACTGCTATTTCAAGCCGCCCTATCTCGGCCCCTCCGGCTGGATCGCGATGCGCCTCGACCGCGACGACACCGACTGGGACCGCGTCGCCGACCGCATCGCGCAGAGCTGGGAGCTGGTCGCGCCGCGCCGCCTGCTGGAAGCGGGCGGGCGATGAAAAACGGGGGGAGCGAAACGCGCGAGGAACGGCAGGAGGCTGCGGCGACCCGCCGCCGCTGGGTGCC
>CAXTNG010000364.1:951-3577 GCA_964245475.1 uncultured Sphingomonas sp.
TGGCGGAGGTGGTAGCGGTCGCCGGCGTGCTGATCGCCGCGCTCACCTGGTGGCAGGGCTGGTCCGATCGCCGCGCCGACCAGGCCGACAAGGCAGCGGCCGCCGCGATCGAAGCCAGGGAGCGCGGCCGCATCGACCTCACCGCCACGCCGCGCGACGGCGGCCGTGAGCTGCTGCTCGCCAATGAGAAGCACGAGATCAGCGAGGCGACGATCGCCTGGCCCTCAGCGCTCACCCGCGATGTCCAGCGCCCGCCCGCCGACCCGGTGGTCGCCGTCGCGCCGGTCGAGGCTGCCCTGCTCAAGGCGACCGACGGCGGTCCCGACGATCGCACCGGCCGCATCCCGGCGCTAATCACCATCACCTTCCTCGACGGCGACACCCGCCGCTCCGCCAACGCGATCTACGATGTCGTCTGGCGCACCCACGGCCGCGCGCTGCGTGGCCGCGTGCTCAGCTTCGAAAGCCTGCGCCTGCGCGAGCGTGGCGGCAGCCGTGCCCGCCTCGACGCGATCTGGGCAAGGGACAAGCCGACGAGCTGAGCGGCTTCGTCGCTCCTTCGTCGCACGGCGGTGCCGCGCCGCCCGATCCTCTGCGAGGGCAGCGCCATCGCTCCCCTCGCCGGATCAACGCCATGCACACCTTCGACTCGCTCGCCCGCACGATGGTCTCGCCTCGCCCGAAAGCGGCGCGGCATAGCCCGATGCTGCTCCACATCGTGCCGCTCCTCTGCGCGTTGCTGCCGCTCGTGGTGATGATGCAGGCATGGTGGCTCACCGCCTGAGCGCGGCGCGGCTAAACGTCGATAGCGTAGACCGGGTCGGTGAAGCGGCTGTCGCCCACCGTGAAGACGCGCTCGCCGACGACGCGGAACCCGCTGCGCTCGTAGAAGCGCCGCGCACGGCCGTTCTCCGGATGCACCCCGAGCAGCACGCGCCTGCTCCCACGCGTGCGCGCTTCCGCCAGCACCGCCGCGATCAGCGCAGAGCCGAGCCCCGATCCGTGCGTCGCCGCCAGCGCATAGATGCGCCGCAGCTCGGTATCATGCGCATCGGTCGCGATCGGGAAGTCCGGCGCGGTCAGCACCGCATAACCGACCGGCGCCCCTGTCCCGTCCGCCGCCGCGTAGAACACCGCCGAGGCCGGGTCATCGATCCACCCGGCAAACACCTCCGCGCCGCACTTGCGCGTCACATGCACCACCAGATCGCCGACCGGAACGACGGCATGATAGGTTTCGAGGAACGTCGCGCCCGCGACCAACGCCAGCGCAGGCGCATCCGCCGCCTCTGCGCGACGAACGGCCCAGCCGGTCACCCCACGATCTCGTCCGGCGAGAAGAAGTACGCGATCTCGGTCGCGGCATTCTCGTCCGAGTCCGAGCCGTGGACCGAGTTCGCCTCGATCGACTCCGCCAACTCCTTGCGGATCGTGCCGGCTTCCGCATTGGCGGGATTGGTCGCACCCATGATGTCGCGGTTGCGCTTCACCGCATCCTCGCCCTCGAGCACCTGCACGACGACCGGGCCGGAGATCATGAAGCTCACCAGATCGCCGAAGAACGGCCGCTCGCGATGGACGGCGTAGAAGCCCTCCGCCTGCTCCTGGGTCATACGGATGCGCTTGGAGGCGACGACGCGCAGCCCCGCCTCCTCCAGCATCCTGGTGACCGCACCGGTCAGGTTGCGGCGGGTCGCGTCGGGCTTGATGATCGAAAAGGTACGGTTCGCGGCCATGACGGTCACGGTGCTCCGGTGTTCGGACGGGATCGGGATGGCGCGCTCCCTAGTCCGGAGCCTAGCCGGTGGCAAGCTGCTCCCAGCGCCCCGCCTCGTTCTGCTTCCAATAGCGCCGCTCGATCCCCTCGCGCTGGCCCAGCCCCTTCCACGCGAGCCGCGCCGGCCTGATGGCTTCCTCGTCGAACAGGTGGAACACCCGGTCGAAGTCGAGCGCATCGTCGCGCCACATGCCGTCGGCGATCAGCACGTTGCACGCGCGATTGGCGGCGTTGACGTCGGGCGCGATCAGGATCGGCTGCGCCTCGTCGTCTTCGCCGCCGACCACGCCATGCGGCAGGAAGCTGTCCGGCGAAAAGGTCCACAGCAGCCGGTCGAGTTGCGCCCGCTGCGCCTCGTCGCCCGCCACCACCAGCAGGCGCCCGCCGCCCGCCAGCACCTTCTCCGCCAGTGACGGCAGCACCCGGTCAAGCGGGTGGACAGTCAGGTGGTAGAAGTCGACCTTCACCCCGCCCTCTTACGCGACCTCGTGGTGATCCGCGATGAACCGGTCGAGCAGCCGCACGCCATAGCCGGTCGCGCCCTTGTCGTGGTGGTTGCCCGGCTTGTCCGACCAGACCATGCCCGCGATGTCGAGGTGAGCCCAGGCGACGCCTTCGTCGACGAAGCGCTTGATGAACTGCGCCGCGGTGATCGAGCCTGCACCCTTGCCGCCGATGTTCTTCATGTCGGCGATCGGGCTGTCGATCATCTTGTCGTACGTCTCGGACAGCGGGAAGCGCCAGAGCTTGGCGCCGCTCGCCAGGCTCGACGAGAGCAGCTGCGCCGCCAGATCCTCGTCGTTGGCGAACAGACCGGCGTAGACCGAGCCCAGCGCGACCACGATGCCG
>CAXTNG010000365.1:0-1570 GCA_964245475.1 uncultured Sphingomonas sp.
TGATCGTGAAGTCGCGCCGGCTCGCGTCGACCTTCCAGTCGTCGGTGAACGCCACCACCGCGTGCCGCCCGTCGGTGGCGACGTCGCGGCGCAGCGTCGTCACCTCCACCGGCCCGCCCGCGGTCACCGCGGTCACGGTGCCGTGCGCCAGTCCCGTCGGCACCACCTGGATGCGCGCCGCCTGGAGCAGCGCGACGACGGTTTCGGGCGGGTGGCGCGTCGCGATGTCGACGTCGGCTACGGCCACCCCGAGCAACGTGTCGCGCACCGCGCCGCCGACGAAGCGCGCTTGGCTCTCGCCGAGCACCGCCGCCAGCTCGGCGAGCCCCGGCCGTCCGCGCCAGGCTGCGGAGGGCAAGGTCACGTCCATTGCAGCCGCCGCGAGAGGTTGACGATGATTCCCGCCGTCACCCCCCAGACGCGCCGCCCGGGCCAGGGGATCTCGTAGATGCGCCGCGTCCCTCCCTGCCACTCGGCGTTGATCTCGCGATGATTGGCGGCGTCGAGCAGGAAACCGAGCGGCACCTCGAACACCGCCGCGACCTCCGCTTCGTGCGGCACCAGCGGCAGGTCGGGCGGCACCACGCCGACCACCGGCACGATGCAATAGCCGCTGCCGGTGCGGAAACGGTCGGTGGTGCCGACCACATGCACCGCCTCGCGCGGCAGGGCGATCTCCTCCTCCGCCTCGCGCAGCGCCGCCGCGACCGCATCCTTGTCCTCGGGATCGATCCGCCCGCCCGGTAGGGCGATCTGGCCGGCGTGGCGACGCAGGGTCTCGGCGCGCTGGGTGAGGATGACGCCCGGCTCGGCCCGGTCGGTGACCGCGATCAGCACCGCCGCGTCCACCGTCTCGGGCGTCCGCGGCAGGTCGTCCCCGGTCAGCGCGGGCGGTCCCGCACCCCGCGTCAGCGCCGTCGCCAGCCGTTCCGCCAGGCTCACGTCGGGGCCGGGATCATTGGGCTGCCAGCGGGAAGAACACGCCGTCGCTCCACACCCCCGGCACATAGCCTGCCCCGGCCGGCGAGCCGGGGTCCCCCGCCAATGCACGCTCGGCGAGCTCGTAATAGACCGGCCGCGCGACCAGCGCCTCCAGGCCGCCGCGGACGTGCAGGTACGGCCGCGGCCCGTCCGCATCCTCGGCGAAGCGCAGGGCATGTTCAGGTCCCGCGGTCACCAGATCGCCGGTGTTGAGCTGGAACGCCAGCCGGCTCTCGCGCCCCTCGCCCTCCGCCTTCACCGCGACGGCGACGAACGCCGCATCCTCGACAGCGATGTCGAGCTTCTCGACCGGCGTCACCAGGACGTGCGACCCGTCGGCCTCTCGCCGCAGCACCGTCGAGAACAGCCGCACCATCGCCGGCCGCCCGATCGGCGAGCCCTGGTGATACCAGGTCCCGTCGCGCGCGATCCGCATCTCGCTGTCGCCGCATCGCTCGGGGTTCCACTGCGCGACCGGGGGGAGGCGCCGCTCCGCCACCGCGCGCGCGACATCGGCGAGGGTCATCGTCGCGAGGTCGGGCGCGGGCTCCATCGGCATCGGCCCGCAGGTAGGCGCGGGCGGCGGACC
>CAXTNG010000365.1:1580-2627 GCA_964245475.1 uncultured Sphingomonas sp.
GGTCCATTGCCGCGCCCAATGCGCCTCGAACCCGAAGAAGCGCCCGTAATATTCCGGGTCGCCGATCAGCATCAGCCCTTCGCCGCTCACCTCGCCCAGCGTCCGCTCCATCAGCCGCCGCCCGATGCCGTCCCGCTGCCGCTCGGGCGCGACCGCGACCGGACCGACCATAACGAGGGGATGGACCATGCCGTCGTCGCCGGTCAGCGCCACCGGCCAGCACTGGATCGAGCCGACCAGCGTGCCGCCCTCGAGTGCGGCGAAGCTGAGCCTCGCGATCGGACAGGCCGCGCCTCGCACCTTGTACGCCGTCCGTGCGTGGCGATCCGCCCCGAACGCGCGGTCAAGGAGCAGCTCGACGGCGGCGGGATCGGCGGCGGCGAGGGGAAGAAGTTCGACCAACGGGCACTTTCGCGGAAAGGCGCCGCGCATTACGCTTGGCAGTCCCGAACGCAAGCGGAACCGTCGCCATGAAGCTTTACGATGCCGCTGGGTGCCGCCGCCTGACGGGTTTCCCCGGCGCGCGGACCTGCTAGAGGCGCGCGCCATGCAAGACACCCTCCAGCTCGAGGTCCACGACATCGAAGTGCCGGTGCTGACCGGCATCTATTCGGAAGAGACGCACCTGCCGCAGCCGCTGCGCATCTCCTTGACCGTCGACCTGGCGCTTCCCGGCCGCTTCGATCCCGGCACGCCGCTATCCGCGTCGAAGAACTATCTCGACCTGAAGCGTGCGGCGACCCACGCATTGCCCGCGAACGTCCATTTCACGCTGATCGAGGCGGTCGCGGAGCATATCTGCGAGACCCTGCTGCTTCAGGACAAAAGGGTGCTGCGGGTCGCGGTCAAGATCGTCAAGCTGGCGATCGCCGAAGCCGGCGAATCGATCGGGATCACTCTGGTCCGCTACCGCCGCTGAGGCGCATGCGCCCGCACGGGCCGAGCCCTGCCAGCACCAGCGCATAGTCTGTCCGCGCCTGCTCGGCATCCGCCGCGTCCAGCGTCGCGGTCGCACGCTCGGGCAGCGCACGCGGCAGGCCGCAGGCG
>CAXTNG010000365.1:2637-3571 GCA_964245475.1 uncultured Sphingomonas sp.
CGGGCAGCGCGCCGGGGACATGGAACGCATTGCCGATCCCGGTCACCGCCGGGGCGGCGTCGGCGGCGACGAGCGCGCGAACGATCGCCCGGACGCGCGCGTCGGTCTCCGGCGACCAGGCAAGCTGCGCGTCGGGAGCCGCCAGTTGCAGCTGTCCTGCGCTCCCCGGCACGGGCCGCGCGAGCACCAGCACCCGCATCTTCTTGAGCTTGGGCAGGCGGCCGCCCGCGTCGGGCGCGACATCGAGCAGATAGCCCACCCGCGGCGGCAGCCCGCCCGGCCCGCGGACAAGCGCCGCGACATCTGCCTCGACATACAGCCGCTGCCGCCCTGGTGCGACTCCCACCGCCTCCGGCCCCTTGATTCGCGCGGTCGAACGGATCGTCACATCGACGATCACCGGCGCGGCGAGCACGAGGTCGGTCAGATCGGCATAACCGGGTATCGCCTGCGCCGCGGAACCGATCGCCACAGGAGCGGAACCGATCGGCGCCTGTGCACCAGCCGGTACACAAAGCGTTGCGCATAGGATTGCAGGAGCTAAGGAAAATCGCGGCATGCAATCCATTTTAGACGGTGATCGCCCCGGCTTACAGAACCAATTTGAAGCGTCGTGAGTTTGTACCTTTGTTGCGTCTGACAAAGCGTTTGCGTGTCTGTGAACGTGACGATAGGAATTGGGCCACCCGCGGACGACGACGGCCCGGCGCGGATGGTATGCACGGCCGACGCTGCGGCGGCGGCCCGGGCAAGATTAAGGGAGTGTCATTGCCGCATGGCCTATGCTGACCAAAAACTGTCCAGCGGCAAGATCATCGCGATGGTCATCGTCGCGCTGATCCATGTCGCTCTGGGCTATGCGTTCGTAACCGGCCTGGCGTACAAATACGTCAAGGCGGCCAACGAGAAGCTGGACGTGTTCGACGTCGAGCCG
>CAXTNG010000366.1:0-3559 GCA_964245475.1 uncultured Sphingomonas sp.
GGCCGCCGCCCTTGCCGGCGGCGAGGACTCTCATGTGGCGGCCCTCGAGCAGCTTGGCGACCGGCTCGATCGGCTCCTCGGCCGCGGCGCGGCCGATCTCGGGGCGGCTGCCCGCGCCCAGCCCTTGCGTGATCTTCGCGCCGAGCTGGATCTTGTGGCTCGCCTGGCTCTGCTTCAACGCCTGCGAATCGGTGTTGGCGACGAGGAAATCGACCCCCTGCACGTCGGCGCGCATCATGTTGGCGATGGCATTGCCGCCCGCGCCGCCAACCCCGATCACGGCGATGCGGGGTGTCAGTTCGTCGACCTCGGGGGAAAGAAATTCGATGCTCATGCCCTGTTGCTCCACTCGACCGACGTCTCGCCGGGTGCTTTGCGCTGCGTTGTGCCCGAACGGTTCAGCGCGTTCAAATCCAAAGTAACCGCGCCTGTTAATAATTGGCGCGGGCGGCCTGCATCAGCTTGCGGAACATGCCCATTCCCTTGGTCCGATGCACCGTCTGCGGCGTCGGCGCGATCGCGCGCAGGTCGACCGGGTCGGACGCGGCGTAGAAGGCGAGACCGGAGAGCGTCGCGAACGCCGGGCCGCTGTGCGCCTCGGGCAGCGCGGTCAGCCCGCGCGGACGACCGATGCGCACCGACCGGCCGAGCGAACTCTGCGCATAATCGGCGATGCCCTTCAGCTCCGCGCCGCCGCCGGTCAGCACCACCTGCCGCCCCACCGGACCCTCGAACTTGAGCCTGGCGAGCGCCGCGCGGATCTCGCTCATCTGGTGCTCCAGCCGCTGTCGGATGACGCCGATCAGCGCCGCCTTGGTGATCTGCGCCGGCTCTTGCCCGCCGTCCTCGGCCGAGATCGGCAGCAGCGGGATCATCTCGTGATTGTCGCGCGGGGAGGCATTGGCCGAGCCGTAGAAGCACTTCATCCGCTCGGCATGCTGGCGCCGGGTGCCGAAGGCCGACGCGATGTCATCGGTGATGTCGGACGCTCCCATTGGGATTGAGGTCAGCCCCACCAGCATGCCGCCGGCGAACAGCGAGACGTTGGTGATCCCCGCGCCGATTTCGACCAGCGCGACCCCCAGCTCGCGCTCCTCGTCGGAGAGGCAGGCGAGCCCGGTCGCAACTGGCGAGGCGATGATCGACTTCACCTCAAGATGCGCCGATCGGACGCACAGGTCGAGGTTGCGAACCGGTGGGCCGTCGGCGGCGACGACATGGATGTGGACGCCCAGCCGGTCGGCGTGAAGGCCAAGTGGCTTCTTGACCCCGGTCAGCCCGTCGAGCGTGTAGAGCGCGGGCTGCGCGTGGAGGACCATCCGGCCCTGCGGGTCGATCGAGTTGCGCCCCGCGGCGAGCAGCGCGTCGATGTCCGCCTGCTCGACGCGGTGGCCGCCCAGCTCGAACTCGACCTCGGCAACATCGCTGACCAAGCCGCCGGCGGAGAAGCCGACCCAGACGTTCTCGATGTTCAGCCCGGCGATCCGCTCCGCCTGCTCGACCGCCTCACGCACCGCGACCTCGGTCGCCTTCATGTCGGCGACGTAGCCGCCCTTGACGCCTCGGCTCTCGCGTTGCCCGGTGCCGAGCACGATTAGCTCGCCGCCGTCGCCCTTCTGCGCGATCATCGCCGACACTTTGGAGGTGCCGATGTCGAGCGCGGTGATGAGACCCTCTGGTGCTGCCTTGGCCATGCTTACCCCTCTGTCGCTCCAAGAATCACTCCAGGCGCGACCTGTGTCGGCGCCGGTGCGGGCGCCTCTTTTCCCCCGTAAACACCATCGTCCGGCACGCTGTGCGCGAGCGTGGTTCCGGGCTTGCGCGCGACCAGCTTGGTCGGGTCCCGCATGTCGAAGCGCAGCCAGCCGCGACCGAGCAGCGGCTTGGCGCCGTCCAACTCGGCAAAGCGGACCAGCGCAGGCGCAGCGCCGTCCTCGGGCAGCGCCAGCGTCTCGCCGGAATCGAAGGTCAGGTCCCAGCGACGGTTGCCGACCCAGGCGGCAGCCTTGACCCGCGGCTTCAGTGCGGGCGCAGCGGCGAGAAGCGCCTGATAGGCGGGCTCCTGCCGGTCGGCTCCCGGCCCGATGATCAGCGGCAGGTTCGGGATGGCATTGGCGAGGACAGGCTCGAGCAGCACGCCCTGCGCGTCAATCAATGTGAGCTGGCCGTTGTCCTGCCACACCGCGGCAGGGGAGCGCTCGACGATGTCGACCAGCAGCGTGTCGGGCAGCCGGCGCGAGACATGCGCATCGGCGATCCAGCCGTAACGGAGCAGCTTCTCGCGCACAGCGTCGAGGTCGACCAGCGGCATCGCGCGGCTCTGCTGGTCGAGCGCGACGGCATAGACCGACATCCGGTCCATCCGCTGCAGGCCGGTGATCTCGATCTGGTTGACCCGGAAACCCGCCGCGCCGACCTGCTCGGCGAACGCGCCGCCGATCATGCCCGGGATGCCGATGTACGTCGCCGCCGCGATCCCCGCCACACCGACCGCCGTCAGCATGGTGCCGGTAACGATGCGGTGCAGCGTCGCCTCACTCACCGGCAGCATGCCGATCACGCGGTCCATCGTGGACACCTTTCTGGCGGCGATCTTGCGCCGCGGCGGCGGAGTCTTTCGAGGCGGCGTGCCGCGCTTGATCGTGCGGCTCATGGGAGGGCCTCGTCCACAATAGCCTGGACCAACTCGGCGTAGCTCATGCCGACGTGGCGCGCCTGCTCGGGGACGAGGCTCAAGGGCGTCATCCCCGGCTGGGTGTTGACCTCCAGCAGGAACAGGCCGTCGACGCCGCGCTCGTCGTCCCAGCGGAAGTCCGAACGGCTGCACCCCTTGCAGCCGAGCAGCCGGTGCGCCTCCAGCGCCAGCGCCTTGCACGCGTCCTCGATCTCCGGGGGGATGTCGGCGGGGCAGACGTGCTCGGTCAATCCATCGGTGTATTTGGCATCGTAATCGTACCAGCCGGTCTTCGGCTTCAGCTCAGTGACGCCGAGTGCGCGAATGCCGAGCACCGCCGTCGTCAGCTCGCGGCCGCGGATGTACGGTTCGGCGAGCAGCTCCTCGAAGTCGTTCCACGGCCCCGCGATGTCGCGCGCGATGGGGTTGCCGTAACTGCCCTCCGCAGTAACGATCGCGACGCCGACCGAGGAGCCTTCGTTGACCGGCTTGACCACATAGGGCCGCGCGAGCGGATCGCTCTCGAACAGCTCGGCAGATTTGACGATCCGCCCGCCCGGCATCGGCACGCCGTGCGGCACCAAAGCCTGCTTGGTCAGCACCTTGTCGATCGCGATCACCGACGTAGCGAGGCCCGAGTGGGTGTAGCGCAGACCCATCACATCGAGCAGTCCCTGCACCGACCCGTCCTCCCCCGGCGTGCCGTGGAGCGCGTTGAAGACGAGATCGGGCTTGGCCCCCGCAAGCCGCAGGGTGACGTTCCGGTCCATGTCAATGCGGGTTACGCGGTGCCCGAGCCACTCCAGCGCCTCGGCAACGCCTGCGCCCGACATCAGCGACACTTCGCGTTCGGCGGACCAGCCGCCCACGAGAACCGCGATGTGC
>CAXTNG010000367.1:0-1754 GCA_964245475.1 uncultured Sphingomonas sp.
CGGCTCGACCGCGGCAGGCGCGGTCGCCTCCAGGCCGACGTCCTTGACCAGGCTCACCTCGACCGGATGCTGCTCGAGTTTGACCGGGTTGGGCGTCGCGAGGAAGCCGACCGACAGCAGGCCGAACAGGACGGCATGCCCCGCGACTGCCACTCCCAGGCCGATACGTTCCGCCCGATCCATCAGTTTTTGTCCGTCTGCTCCATCGTCACCAGCGCGACGCGGTTGAGCCCTGCGCGGTTGAGCTCGCCCATCACCCGCATCACCCGCTCATAGGGGAGCGTCCGGTCGGCACGCAGGAACATCTGCTTCGGCTGGCCGTCCGCGCCTTTCCGTGACGCGAGCAACTCCAGCCGGCGCGGCAGTTCGGCATCGCTGATCTCCTCCTTGTCGATGAAGGCGCGGCCGCGCTCATCGAGGCTGATCTCGGTGGGCTTGGCATCCTGGTCGAGCGGCTTGGCGCGGCTGTCGGGCAGGTTCACCGGCACCCCCGCGGTCAACAGCGGTGCGGTGACCATGAAGATGATCAGCAGCACCAGCATCACGTCGACCAGCGGGGTCACGTTAATGTCCGCCATCGGCGCCCGCCGGCCTCGCGCGGCACGGGAGGGAAGGTTCGCCGCCATCAGCGCGACCCGTCCAGCTGCCGCGAGAGCGTCGCGTGGAAGCCGTCGGCGAAGCGGTTGAGACTCGCCTCGATCCGGTTCACGCCGTGGCTGAAGCGGTTGTAGGCGATCACCGCCGGGATCGCCGCGAACAGCCCGATCGCGGTGGCGAACAGCGCTTCGGCAATCCCCGGCGCGACCACCGCCAGCGACGAGTTCTGCGCGCTGGCGATACCGGTGAAGCTGCGCATGATCCCCCACACCGTCCCGAACAGCCCGACGAAGGGCGCGACCGAGCCGATGGTCGCGAGAATGTTGAGCCGGTCGGATAGCGCGTCCATCTCCCTGGCGACCGCCGCGCCCATCGTCATCGCCAGCCGCTCGCGCGTACCGCCCTTGTCGATCACCGTCCCACCGGTGGAGCGCCGCCATTCGGCGACGCCTGCCGCGAACACGCGCGCGGTGGGCAGCTCGCGATCGGCATGCGCCTTGTGGAAGGCGTCGATGTCCTCCGCCGCCCAGAACTCGCGCTCGAAGCGGCCCATCTCCTTGCGCGTCCGGCCGAAGCGCCGCCACGAGGCGAAGATGATGGCCCAGGTCCACACGCTGGCGACGAGCAGCCCCGCCATCACCACCTTCACCACCACATCGGCCTGGAGGAACAGCGCGACCGGCGAGAGCGTCGCCGCGTCCATGTTGAAGACCGGGTTCACGATTGTCCTTCCTCGATCAGGCGCTGGTATATGGCGAGCCACTCGGCGGGCTGGCGCCGCGGCCGGCCGTCCGGGCCGACCAGCGCGGCGGTCACCTCCGCATCGCTGAGGAGAGCCGCGCCGCGGCTGACTCGTTGCTGAATGACGACGCGTGCCGTCGTCGCCTTGGTGACACGGCTGCCGACGAGCACCGCATCGTCCAGCCGCGCGGGCGCGGCATAGCGGATCGCGATCTCGGCGACCGCATAGGCGCCCCAGCCGTCCTCGTGCACGCGGCGTTGGTCAATGCCGGCCAGGCGCAGCATGTCCGACCGCGCGCGCTCCATCCAGCGCAGGTAATTGGCGTGGTAGACGACGCCCGACAGGTCGGTGTCCTCTAAGTAGACGCGCACCGCAACGCGGTGCTCGGCTCCCTCGAAACGTCCCTCGTACGGCT
>CAXTNG010000367.1:1764-3553 GCA_964245475.1 uncultured Sphingomonas sp.
TGATGTCGCCGATCAGGCCGAAGCCGCCGGGCCCGTGGACGATGACTTCATGCAGTTGCTTGTTGCGTGCGATGACGTGAGACAGGTTCGACCGCAGATCCATGTTGCACAGGACATCCGCATTCGCCAGGCCCAGGTCGGCGTCCATGCGGGCGGCTGTTAACCGATGCCGACTCGCGGGGGAACCCTAGGCGCGCTTGTCTAATGCGCAGGCGGCTTCCGCTATCAGCGTGGCGAGGATGTCGGCCACGGGCTCCTCCTTGGTCACCATGCCGACCGACTGGCCCGCCATGACGGAGCCGTGCTCGATGTCGCCGTCGATCACCGCGCGGCGGAGCGCGCCGGCCCAGTAATGCTCGATCTCGAGCTGCGCCTCGGCCATCGCCACCGCCTCCTCGTCGAGTTTCTGCGCGACCTCGCGCTGCTTGGCGGCGAACAGCTCGGAGGCCGAGTTCTTCAGCGCGCGCACCGGGATGACCGGCAGCCGCGGGTCGATCTGCACGCTCGCCACCGCATCGCGCGCGGAGGCGCGGATGAAGGCGCGCTTGAAATTGGGGTGCGCGATGCATTCGTTCGCGCAGACGAAGCGGGTGCCGAGCTGGACGCCCGCCGCACCCATGTCGAGATAGCCTGCGATCGCCTCGCCGCGGCCGATCCCGCCGGCGACGAACACCGGCAGCTGCCCGGCGATTTCGGGCAGCATCTCCTGCGCAAGCACCGAGGTGGAGACCGGGCCGATATGACCGCCCGCCTCCATCCCCTCGATCACCAGCGCGTCGACGCCCGAGCGGATCAGCTTCTTCGCCAGGCTGAGCGCGGGGGCGAAGCAGATTACCTTCGCGCTGGTTTCCTTGATCGCCTCCAGCGAGCCCTTGGGCGGCAGCCCGCCGGCGAGCACGACATGGCCGACCCGGTGCCTGCCGCAGACCTCGATCAGCGCGAACAGGTCCGGGTGCATGGTGATGAGATTGACGCCGAACGGCCTGGCGGTCAGCGCCCGGGTCGCAGCGATCTCGCGGTCGAGCAGTTCCACCGTCATCGCTCCGCACGCGATCACCCCGAAGCCGCCTGCGTTCGAGATGGCGCTGACGAGATGGCGCTCGCTGACCCACGACATCGCCCCACCGAGGATCGCGACCTCCGCGCCGAGGAAGGCGGCGCCACGTGCCATGCGGCGGGCGAGGCGGGCGGGGCCGGAGCGGTCGATATCGGTCATGCGCGCGGCATAGCGGCGAGGTCGGGCCGCGTCATCCATTCTGCGCGGCGTCAAAGTTGACACCAGGTTGACACTGTCACGCTTGGCCACGGGCCTGCTCCGTCGTCGCCGGGTCAGCCCCCATGGCTGAGCCCTTCAGCGGTTCCGGACGGAGTCAAAGAGCGAGTCTCCAGGTGAGGCGTGGCACATCGGGGACGTGTAGGACAGCGGCAACCGACGTCTGTCTGCGCCCGATATCGCACTTCGCGCCCAACCTCTCGTCACCCCGGGCTTGACCCGGGGTCCCGCTTCTTCCTGCTGTCAGGTGAGGAGGTCAGCGAGGTCGCGCCAGTCCGGGTTGCCGCCTTCGATCAGGTCGAACTTCCATTCGCGCCGCCAGCGCTTCATGCGCTTCTCCTGCGTGATGCATGCCACGATGTCGTCGCCGTGCTCGGCCCAGACCAACCGGTTGAGCCGGTAGTGCGCGCAGTGCTGCGACCCTTTGCCGGTTCGATGCTGATGAACACGAGCCGCCAGGTGTGCGGTCACGCCGACGTAAGTGGCGCCGCGGTAGCGGTCGGCCATGATGTACAC
>CAXTNG010000368.1:0-3031 GCA_964245475.1 uncultured Sphingomonas sp.
TGATAGACGACCAGGCGGACCGAGTTCGACCCGATGTCGATGATCGCGTCGCGCGGCCGCGCCGACCCTGTCGATCGCCGGAACAGCGCCACCTCAGTGCCCGCGCGCGAGCGAAAGGGTGGGCACCGCGCGCTCCCCGTCCTGCGCCGCACCGCGGCCGGAGAGCGAAGGATTGGTCATGAAATAGCGGTGGAGGTTGAACGGCTTCTCGCCGGGTTCCTCGCGCACGTAGCTGCCGTCCGGGCGCAGGTCCCAGCTCTGCTCGGTGTCGAGCAGGTTGGCGACCATGACTTGGTCGAGCACCTGATCGTGGACGGTCGGATTCTCGATCGGCAGCATGTATTCCACCCGCCGGTCGAAGTTGCGCGGCATCCAGTCCGCCGACGACATGAAGAGCCGCGCGCCGTCGTTGGGCAGCGCCTTGCCGTTGCCGAACGCCCAGATGCGGCTGTGCTCCAGGAAGCGGCCGACGATCGACTTGACCCGGATGTTGCCCGACAGCCCCGGCACCTGCGGCCTGAGGCAGCAGATGCCGCGCACGACCAGGTCGACTTGCACCCCAGCCTCGCTCGCCTCATAGAGCTTCTCGATCACCGCGGGATCGACCAGGCTGTTCATCTTCGCCCAGATCGCGGCGGGGCAGCCGGCGCGGGCATTGGCGGTCTCGGTGTCGATCAGCGCCATCAATTGCGGCCGGAGGTCGCGCGGCGAGAGGCTGACCGCGCTCATCCCCGCCGGCTCGACATAGCCGGTGATGTAGTTGAACATCTGCGCCGCATCGGACCCGATCCGAGGATCGGCGGTGAAGTAGCTGAGGTCGGTATAGATTCGTGCCGTCACCGGATGATAATTGCCGGTGCCGAAATGACAATAGGTGCGGAACTGGCCGCCCTCGCGGCGGACGATCATCGACACCTTGGCGTGCGTCTTCCAGTCGATGAACCCGTACACCACCTGCACGCCGGCACGCTCCAGCGCCGAGGCCCAGACGATGTTCTGCTCCTCGTCGAACCGCGCCTTCAGCTCGACGACCGCGGTGACCGACTTGCCCGCCTCCGCCGCCGCGATCAGCGCGTTGATCACCGCCGGCTGCTTGCCCGCGCGATAGAGCGTCTGCTTGATCGCCACCACGTCCGGATCGGCGGCGGCCTGCTTCAGGAAGGCGAGGACGACGTCGAAGGTCTCGTAGGGGTGGTGGACGACGATGTCCTTGGCGCTGATCGCCGCGAAGCAGTCGCCGACATATTCGCGGATGCGCTCGGGAAAACGCGGGGTGAACGGCGGGAATTTGAGGTCCGGCCGGTCGGCATCGACGATCGCCTCCAGGTCGTTGATACCGAGCAGATTGCCGCTCTCGGTGATGATCGCATCCGCCCCGCCTAATTCCTCGCGCAGCACCGCCGCCAGCGCGTCCGGCATGCCGGTCTCCAGCTCGAGCCGGATCACCCGTCCCCGCCTGCGCCGCTTGATCGCGTTGGCAAAGTAGCGGACCAGGTCCTCCGCCTCCTCCTCGATCTCGATGTCGCTGTCGCGCAGCACGCGGAAGGTCGCGGCGCCGTTCACGTCGTAGCCGGGAAACAGCAGCGGCGCGAACCGCTTGAGCACCGACTCCACCGCGACGAAGCGGCACGTCTCCCCCGGCAGTCGGATGAAGCGCGCCATCGCGGAGGGCAGCATCACCAGCTCGCGGATCGGCTCCTCGTCCGATACGCGGACGAGGTCGAAGATCACCGACATGCCCTTGTTGGGGATGAACGGGAACGGGTGCGCGGGGTCGAGCGCCTGGGGGGTGAGTATCGGGAAGATCTGCTCGCGGAAATGCCCTTCCAGCCACTCCTCGGTCTCGGCGTCGATCTCGTCGCGGCGGAGCACGTTGAGCCCCGCCTCGTCGAGCAGCACGCGCAGGTCGCCCCACACCGCCTGCTGGCTCGCCATCAGCCGGTCGGCCTCGGCAATGATCGCGCCCAGCTGCTGGTTGGTGGTCAGCCCGTCGACCGAGCGGCGGTCGACCTCCTTCGCCTGCTGCCCCT
Organism: uncultured Sphingomonas sp.; assembly: GCA_964245475.1. Classification (GTDB taxonomy): domain Bacteria; phylum Pseudomonadota; class Alphaproteobacteria; order Sphingomonadales; family Sphingomonadaceae; genus Sphingomonas. The sequence continues at coordinate 2,031 of CAXTNG010000368.1, forward strand.
TCAGCCCTGCGACGCGGACCATGAAGAACTCGTCCAGGTTCGATCCCGAGATCGACAGGAAACGCAGCCGTTCGAGCAAAGGGTGCGCCGCATTACACGCCTCCTCCATCACGCGGCGGTTGAACGCCAGCCAGGACAGCTCGCGATTGAAATAACGCCCGTCCCCTGCCCCCATTTGCGGCGCATCGTCGTCGTGATCGAGCCGGGCAAGATGGGCGGGCCTGGTCATGCTTCCTCTTCGCGGCGATCGGGGGGCAGCACGCCCGCATCGATCAGCGTTACGCGTGCGAAGGGAATGGACAGCCGCTTGCGACGTTCCATCGCCTCCTGATCCAGAGCATCCACCGCGCGTACGACAGCAACGTGACTCCGCTCCACCCGCGCGGCCAGCCAGTCGATCAGGTCTGGCCGCGCGTCCAGCGCGCGCCGCTCGAACAGACGCGTGAAGAGCGCGCGGACGAGCGCATCGTCGGGCGCCCCGATCGCCGCGTGCGCGCTGGCGGCAAGGCGCGAGCGCAGGTCGGGGAGCCGGACCGCCCACGCCGGCGGCTCGGCATCGGCGACGATCAGCAGCGGCCGCCGCGTTTCCTGTGCGCGGTTCCACGCGTGGAACACGTCCAGCTCGGGCACCAACTCGGCATCGTCGAGGATGGCGGCGCCGCTCTTGCCCGCGAATATCCGTGCCAGCAGCGACCGGCCAGACTTGCGCGGTCCGGTGAGGATCGCCGCGCGGGTCGGCCACGCGCCCCAATGCTCCAGCGTATGGACAGCGGCGGCGTTGGAGGCCGAGACGAGGAACGCGTCGTCGCTTGGGTCGGCAGGCCAGGCCAGCGGCAACGCGATCTGGCTCATTGCGCGATCGCGTTGTCCGCGGGCACCTCGGGCGGCGGCAGGGCCGCGCGGCGGATGCGCACCGTCGTGCCGCTCCCGAACACCTGATAGCCGCGCGACTCGAGGCTGCTGCGCACGGTGCCGGTGGTGCGATCGGCGCAGACTACCAG
>CAXTNG010000368.1:3041-3548 GCA_964245475.1 uncultured Sphingomonas sp.
GCCGGGTCGCCGTCATAGACCACGCGCATGATCGACACCCCGCCCAGTGCCAGGCTGGTAGTCTGCGCCGATCGCACCCCCGGCACCGTGCGCAGCGCCGATTCGGTGTTCGCGACCGCACTCGCGCTCGGCGTGTCGAATTGAACGGTCACGGGTATGCCCTGCCCGGTCGCCGGCGTGTTAAGGTCGGACAGGATCGCGTCGACGTCGCTGTCGCCGGTCAGCGTGTCATCGACCGGCGCGACGACGGGCGCAGGCGGCGGCGACAGCGTCGGATCGGGGTCGAGCAGCCCGGCGCGTAACGCCTGACTGTACAGCGCATCCATTCGCGCGACCCCCGCGTCGAGCAGCTGCGCCAACCCGGCGCCGGTGCCCACGCGCAGGGTAAAGCTGCCGATCACCCGGTTGTCTGGCCCATGCCGCGCGGTGAAGACGCCGATCACCGGCCCGCCCGGCCATTGGCGATAGAGAGTCACGCTCGGGATCAGCACGTCGGACGCGCCGTAC
>CAXTNG010000369.1:0-3544 GCA_964245475.1 uncultured Sphingomonas sp.
CGCCACCGCTGCGCTGACCGCGGGCCTGCGCGGCGGCGGAGCGGTGGCCGGGCTGGCGATGCTGCCGCTGGCGGTACCGCTCCTCATCTTCGGCGCCGGCGCGGACGGGCCGGGCGCGTTCAAGCTGCTCGCCGCGGTCTCGCTGCTGCTGACCGCGGGCGCACCCTTCGTCGCGGGCGCGGCGATGCGCATGGCGCGGGACTGAGCGGTGGCCGCCGTCCTCCTCGACCTCGCCTTCACAGCCGGGATCGTCGAGTGGCGCGGCCCACCGCCGTACCTCTTCGCCCCCGTGCCGCGCGAGCATGTGGAGGCGGTTCGCGACGCCGCGCGGGTGGCGAGCTACGGCTGGGGCTGCGCGCCTGTCGAAGCGGAGATCGGCGGCGTTGCCTTCACCACCTCGTTGTTCCCGCGCGACAACGGCTATCTGCTGCCGGTGAAAACGGCGGTTCGCCGCCGCCTCGACGTGGCGCTCGGCGACGTCGTACAGGTCACGATGCGCATCCGACGGCCGGATGGTTAACGCCGCGCACACTACGGCTGGTGAAGAGCGCTCCACCCTCCACGGCGCATAAAAGGCGTGGTCGGCGATGTAAGCCGGCACGCGTGGGGTGCTTCGTCCGGGTCCGTCAAGACTCCCAGGGCGAGGCACCTTCGCGCGTTTGGGTTACCGAAGGGTTAAGATCAGCGGCTCCAGCGCGCCCAGATCGCGGTCGGCAGCACCAGCCCGCGCGCTTCCTCGCGGACGCCCAGCTCGCCCGCATCGACCTCGCCGGGCAGGTCGGCGAACGCCTGGCGCACCATCTCGCCGATCGCCAGCGCCGACATCCGCACCGCATAGACGGTGAGGAACAGGAAGCGCGACTCGTCGTCGAGCAGCCGGCGGCAGTCGGCGATCAGCGCGGAGAGATGCTCCTCGAGCCGCCACACCTCGCCCTCCGGACCGCGTCCGTATTTCGGGGGATCGAGCAGGATGCCGTCGTAGCGCCGCCCGCGCCGGACCTCGCGCGCGACGAACTTCGCCGCATCGTCGACGAGCCACCGCACCGGCGCCTCCGCCAGTCCTGAGAGCCGCGCATTGCCTCGCGCCGCCTCGACCGACTTCTTGGAAGCGTCTACATGCACCATCCGCGCGCCCTGCGTGGCGAGCGCCAGCGTGCCCACGCCGGTGTAGCCGAACAGGTTCAAGCACTCCGGGCTGTCCAGCCCCATGACCTCCCCACGCATCCACGCCCATATGGGCGCCATGTCCGGGAAGAAGCCGAGGTGGCGGAAGGGCGTGCATTGCGCGGTGAAGCTCACCTCGTGCCATTTGAGCGGCCAGCCCTCGCGCGGGGTCGGCTCGGCGAAGCGCCACTGCCCGCCGCCGTCCTCGTCCGCGCCGGGGACGAACTCGGCCGTCGCACGCCAGTCGGGCCGGGCGGGCGCCCATAGCGCCTGTGGCTCCGGCCGGATGAACCGGAAGCGGCCGTAGCGCTCGAGCTTGCGGCCATCGCCCGAGTCGACCAGCCCGTAATCGGTCCACGGCTCGCCGACGAGCGTCTCGAGCTTCATCGCCCCGACGCCCTCACGAAGACGGGTGCGCGTGCTCGCCGACATAGGCGGTCACCGCCTCGAACGTGCCCGGCAGAGTGACATAGCGCTCCTCGCGGTCGAACAGGTCGCCGAGCCGCGACGGCAACGGCGGCCGGGCGCCGGTCGCGCGCTCGACGGCGTCGCGGAACTTCGCCGGATGCGCGGTGGCGAGCGTCACCATCGGCACCCCCGGTTCGGCCGTCGCCCGGCGCGCGGCGGCGAGCGCGACCGCGGTATGCGGATCGATCATCTCGCCCGCCGACTCGCACGCCCAGCGCATCGCCTGTGCCATGTCGTCGACGCCGACGCTGTCGCTGACCAGCAGCGGCGCCGCGCCGGTCGACTGCGCGTTGGTCAGCCGCATCGCGCCGCTCGACTCGAACCCTGCCATCTGTGCCGCCAGCGCCGCGCCGTCGCGAGCGCCGAGATCATGGAGCAGCCGCTCGAAATTGCTCGACACCTGGATATCCATCGACGGCGTCGGCGTCTGCTGCACCTGCCCCTTCGAATAATCGCCTGCGGACAGCGCGCGGTGGAGGATATCGTTGACGTTGGTCGCGACGATCAGCTTCGCGATCGGCAGCCCCATCTTGGCCGCGACGTATCCTGCGAAGACGTCGCCGAAATTGCCGGTCGGCACGCTGAACGCCACCCGCCGCTCGGGCGCCCCCAGCCGGACGGCGGCGTAGAAATAATAGACCACCTGCGCCATCAGCCGCGCCCAGTTGATCGAATTGACCGCCGACAGCGCGAACCGGTCCGCGAAGGCGCGGTCGTTGAACATCGCCTTGACCAGCGCCTGCGCGGTGTCGAAATCGCCCTCGATCGCGATATTGTGGACATTGGGGCTGAGCACCGTCGTCATCTGCCGCCGCTGCACATCGGACACCCGCCCGCGCGGGTGGAGCATGAAGATGTCGATCCCCTCGCGCCCCGCCACCGCGTCGATCGCCGCCGACCCCGTGTCGCCGCTGGTCGCCCCGACGATGGTCAGCCGCTTGTCCGTGCCTGCCAGGAAACGCTCGAACAATTGCCCGAGCAGCTGCAGCGCCACGTCCTTGAACGCCAGCGTCGGGCCGTGGAACAGCTCGAGCAGCCACTGATCGTGATCGAGCTGCTTGAGCGGGGTGACGGCGACATGCGCGAAGCGGGCATAGGCGGCCTCGCAGAGCCCCTTGAGCTCGTCCGGCGTCAGCACCCCCGCGACGAACGGCGCCATCACAGCCACGGCCGTGTCGACGTAGGACAATCCCGCGAGCGCCCCGATCGCATCCGCCGACAGGCTCGGCCAGGTCTCGGGCACGTACAGCCCGCCGTCCGCGGCGAGCCCGGTCAGGGTGACGTCGCGGAAGTCGAGGACGGGTGCGTTCCCGCGGGTGCTGACGTAGCGCATGGGCGTGCCGCCTAGCCGCGCCGCCGCCCGAGCGCCAGCACGTAGATGATCGCGGCGATTCCCGCGAACAGGAACCATTGCACCGCATAGGCGAGGTGGTTGTTGGGCACCGCCGACAGGTCGGGCGGGGCGTTGGCGGCGAGCCCCGGCGGGGGCGTGTCGGCGACCAGCATAGGGCGTGCCGGCGTGCGGTCGAACAGGCCGGCGATCAACGGCCTCGGGTCGGGCGCGTGGCTGATGTAGCCCGATACGGCGCCGCCTTTCCATGCAATAGCGGCGTTGGGATCGTGCGTGGTGCCAAGCTGCACCGCCACGCCCGGCCCTTCCGCGCCCGTGCGGCAGGCGGCGATCAGGCGGAAGCCCGCCGCACCGGCACCCGCGCGGTCGATCGACACCGGTGTCAAGCACATCACGCGTGCCCGGCGGAACAGCAGCCGGTCGTCGGGCGCGGCGGGGAAGGGGATTGGCGGCTTGGCCGGGTTGGCCGCGAGTTGCGCGAGATAGGCTTGCTTCTTCGGCAGCCGGTCGAGCAGCTGCCAGAGCCCCAGCGCGATCATCGCCGCCACCGCGAGCGCGACG
>CAXTNG010000370.1:0-3530 GCA_964245475.1 uncultured Sphingomonas sp.
CGGCTGGCGCCGGGGCTGAGCGTCGAGGCGGGCGCACTCGCGACCCGCACGCGATCGGACATCCGTGGCGCGGCGCCCGGGCTGCTGACCGGCGACACGAACAACATCAGCCAGCTCTACTCGCTCTATGCCGGGCCGAGCATCCTGCGGCAGCGCGGCGCGCTGAGCGTCGGCGCGGACTATCGCCTCGGTTACACCAAGGTGGAGACGCCCAACGGCGGCTCCGGGGTGCCGGGTGCGCAGCGGCTCGACTATTACGACCATTCATGGAGCCACCTCGCCACTGCGCATGCGGCGATCGCGCCCAACACCGTGCTGCCGGTCGGCATCACCGCTAGCGGCGGGTGGGAGCGCGAAGACGCGAGCCAGCTCAAGCAGCGCTACGAGGGCTGGTATGCGCGCGGCGACGTGCTGCTGCCGGTTTCGGCCAACGTCGCGCTGACCGGCGGCGTCGGCTACGAGCGGATCACCAGCTCGCAGAAGGACCCGCTGCTCACCGCCGCGGGCGTGCCGGTGACCGATGGCAACGGCCGCTTCGTCACCAATCCCGCGTCGCCGCGGCGGATCGCCTATCGCACCGACGGCGTCTATTACGACGCCGGCGTGGTCTGGCGGCCCAACCGCCGCACGTCGGTGGAGGGCCATGCGGGCAAGCGCTACGGCACCGAAAGCTACACCGGATCGGTCAGCTACCAGGCGTCGCGGACCGTCGGGCTTCACGTCCAGGTCTATGACGCGATCGAGACGTTCGGCCGCCAGCTGCGCCAAGGTCTCGCGACGCTGCCGACCGGCTTCGTCAACGCGCGCGACGCGTACAGCCAGCAGTTCAACGGCTGCGTCTTCGGCACCAGCGGCGCGGCGCCGGGCGGCTGCCTCAACGGCACGCTCCAGTCGATCTCGACCGCGAGCTACCGCAGCCGCCGTGTGGACGCGGTGATCTCCGCGCAGCGCGGGCGCAACACCTTCGGCGCGGGCGCGGGCTATGCCAACCGCAAGCTGCACGCGCCGAACACCGGATCGGGCATCGTCACCTACGGCCTCGACGACCAGAGCGCCTATGGCCAGGTCTTCTACGCGCGCCAGCTGAGCGACGTGTCCAGCGTCGACCTCAACGGCTTCGTCGATTGGTACAAGAGCGGCGTGAGCGGCGGATCGGACATCTGGTCGGAAGGCGCCACCGCGAGCTATTACCACAACTTCGGGCGGCTACAGGCGACGGGAACGGTGGGCATCTACCATTTCGATACCGGTGGTGCGCTAGGCGATGCCTTGTCGGCGCAGGCGCTGATCTCCGCGCGCTACACCTTCTGAACGGGGCGAGGGCATGTACGAAGAGCATTTCGGGCTGACCAGCCGGCCCTTCCAGCTAACACCGGACCCGCGCTTCTGGTATTCGACCGCGACGCACCGCAAGGCGATGGCCTATCTCGGCTACGGCCTGGCGCAGGGCGAGGGGTTCATCGTCATCACCGGCGAGATCGGCGCGGGCAAGACAACCTTGGTCGGCCATCTGGTCGAGACGCTCGACCCGCAGCGGACCAACGTCGTCCGGCTGGTGTCGACCGCGATCCATGCCGACGACCTGCTGCGCACCGTCGCCACCGCATTCGGGATCGAGACTGCGGGGCTGCCCAAGGCGCATCTGCTCGCCGCCGTAGAGCGCGGCTTGCAGACGATCGCACGCACGGGGCGGCGGACGCTGCTGATCGTTGACGAGGTGCAGGCACTGCCGGTCGATAGCCTGGAAGAGCTGCGCATGCTCTCCAACTTCCAGGCGGGCGGGCATGCGCTGCTCCAGATCCTGCTGCTCGGCCAGCCGGAGTTTCGCGAGCGGCTGCACGGCTCGGACGCGCTCGAGCAGCTGCGCCAGCGGGTGATCGCCATCCATCATCTCGATCCGATGGGCGAGGACGAGGTCGCCGACTATCTGGCGCACCGGCTGAGCGTTGCGGGCTGGCGGGGGCGCCCCGACTTCGCCGCCGATGCCTTCCCGGCCTTGCACCAGGGCTCGGGCGGCGTGCCGCGGCGGCTCAACCAGCTGGCGGGACGGGCCATGCTCGCCGCCGCGCTGGAGGGGGAAGAGCTGATCGACAGCAGGCTCGTCCGCGCGGCGCTGCGCGACCTGCATGCGGATCTGCCGCGGGTCCGGGTGACGGCTGTGCCGGTGACCGCCACGCAGGCGGAGCCCGAACCTGAGCCTGCTCCCGAACGCGAACCAGAACCCGAGCCGGAAGCGGCGCCCGACCTGCCAGATGAGGGCCTCGTCGCCCGCATCGCGGAGCTGGAGGTGCGCATCGAGCAGCAGGACGTGGCGCTGCGCCGCGTGCTGACCCTGCTGGTCGACTGGGTCGATGCCGATCAGTCGCGTGGCGCTGCCTTGCCGATCCGCGAGCCTGCGGCGTGGGACGAAGCCGCCTGATGCGCCACGCCGCGATCGCCGAGGGTCGCATTTTGAATGCGATGTCGGTCGACGTGGAGGAATGGTTCCAAGTCGGCGCCTTCGAGCGCGTCATCGACAAGGCGGACTGGGACGGCCTCGCCTCGCGCGTCGCCGATAACACCGCGGTGGTGCTCGACCTGTTCGCTGCACGAGGGGTGAGCGCGACCTTCTTCATCCTCGGCTGGGTGGCGGAGCGGCATCCGGCGCTGGTCCGCCGGATCGTCGCGGAGGGGCATGAGGTCGCCAGCCACGGCTGGGACCACCGGCGCGTGTTCACGATGGACGCCACGGTGTTCCGGGCCGATCTGGCGCGGGCGCGGTCCACGATCGAGAATGCGGCGGGCGTCGCGGTCACCGGCTATCGCGCACCGAGCTTCTCGATCGACGCGCGGACGCCCTGGGCGCATCGGGTGCTCGCCGAGGAGGGCTATCGCTACTCGTCCAGCGTCGCGCCTGTCCGCCACGACCATTACGGCTGGCGCGAGGCGCCGCGCTATGCCTTCCGGCCGCTCGCCGACGTGACGCTGATCGAGCTGCCGGTGACGGTGGCCGAACTCGCCGGGCGGCGGCTCGCCACGGGGGGCGGCTTCTTCCGGCTGCTGCCGTCGGCGGTCACCGACTTTGCGGTGCGGCAGGTCAATGCCGAGGCGCAGCCGGCGGTGTTCTATTTCCATCCCTGGGAGGTCGATCCCGGCCAACCGCGGGTCGTGGGTGCGCCGCTCAAGTCGCGCATCCGGCATTATTCGCGGCTGGCGGCGATGGCGGGCAAGCTCGACGGCCTGCTCGGACGTCACGCCTGGGGCCGGGTCGATACGGTGGTCGCGGCGGCGTGACGATGCCGCTGCTCGACGCGCCCGTGGGTGTCCGCGAGGCCGATCTGTCGCGCGAGTCCGCTGCGATCGAGGCCTTCGTGTGCGCGGCGCCGGGCTCGACGCCGTTCCATCTGCCCGCATGGTCGCAGGCGGTCGAGGCGGTGGTGTCCGAGGTAGGGGATGACCCACTTCTCCACGTAGCGGCGGTACGTGTTGGCCGTGGAGGGTCGCAGCTTGCGATCGACCTCGTGCTCGAGCCAGTGTCTGAACCACTGCTC
>CAXTNG010000371.1:0-3513 GCA_964245475.1 uncultured Sphingomonas sp.
CGCGACCTCCGGCGTGACAGGCCGGCGCTCTAACCAACTGAGCTACACCCGCTTGAAAGCGTGGGCGGGCGATTAGGCGAGGCCTCCGGGAGCGTCAACCCCCGGAGTCGGCCGCCAGGTCCGGGTCGTCGTCCCGCTGCCGCCGCCGCTCGCGCCGCTGGTTCCCCCGCGTGCCGTGCTCGAACAGGAAGCCCGCGATATCGGGCTTGCCCGCCGCGCCGAGCACCGTCTGCACGATGATCAGCAGCGGCACGGCGAGCAGTGCTCCCGTCGTGCCCCACACCCAGCCCCAGAAGCTCAGCGACACCAGGATCATCACCGGGTTGATGGTCAGCCGGTGGCCGACGACGAAGGGCGTGATCATGTTCGCCTCGACCAAGTGGCAGCCGATCATGATCGCGGGCGGCAGCATGGCGACCCAGATGTCGGGAAAGGTCATCAATCCACCGAGCGCCATCAGGAAGGCGGCGATCACCGGCCCGAAATACGGGATGTAGTTGAGCAAGGCGACGATGCCGCCCCACATCGCCGGATAGGGCATGCCCACCGTCCACAGCGCCGTTCCGACGACGATCCCAAGCGTGACGTTGATCGCGGTGATCGTGCCGAGATAGGCCGACACGTCGTCGACGACGTCCTGGATCACCCGCGCGGTCGCCATCGCGCCGTCGAAGCTGACGCGGCCGGTGATCGTGCGCTTGCGAAGCCGCGTCCAGCCGGCGAGGAAGAAATAGACGACCAGCACGCAGAAGAGGAACTGGACGATGACCGTCGGCGCGGTGCTCGCGGCGAATTCCAATATGGTGTTGGGCGGCGCAACCGCGGTCGTCGTCGACTGCCTTACCGGCGCGGACGCGATCTGGCGCAGCATCCGGTTCACGTATTTCTCAAGGCTCGCGTAAAGGTCGAGCAGCGGCGCAAGGTTGCTCTGGATGCGGTCGATGCGCTTGGGCAGTAACTGGAAGAAGTCGGTCGCGGGGATCACGATCGCCGCGATCGCGACGTTGGCCGCGACCAGAAACAGGATCACGCAGATCAGCGCCGCCAACGGCGATGGTACGCCGCGGCGTTCCAGCCATTCCAGCGCGGGCACCAGCGCCACCGAGATCACCAGCGCGATCGTCAACGGCAGGAAGAACTCCGCGCCTTCCTTGAGCGCGAACGGCAGCGCGACCGCCAGCCCTATCCCCGCGATCAGCGTCAGCGCGGCAAGCAACCGGTCCCGGCGCAGCGCGATCCGCATCGCGTCGTCGCGCTCCATCCCGGCCGGCACGCCGAGGATCGAATCCGGTGGGTCGTCGTGTCCGTCGGCCATGCCGACAGTCTAGCGGCTTCGCACGAGGCCGCCATCCCGCATCGGGCGGCGGATCACGAATGCTCGAAGAGCGCCTTCAGATCCTTCTTGAGGATCTTGCCGTTGGCGTTGCGCGGCAGGGTGCCGGGGGTGAAGCGGATCGCGACCGGCACCTTGAACGCGGCGAGGCGCTCGCGCACCCACGCCTGAAGCTCGGCTTCGCTCGCGTTGGTACCGGGCGCCAGATGCACGACTGCCACCGGCTCCTCGCCCAAGGTGCGATGGGGAATGCCGATCAGCGCGCAGTCGGTCACCGCCGGGTGCGCGTAGAGGACGTTCTCCACCTCGCTCGAATAGATGTTCTCGCCGCCCCGGATCACCATGTCCTTGGCGCGGTCGACGACGTACAGGAACCCTTCCGCGTCGACCCGCGCGAGATCGCCGGTGCGCACCCAGCCCCCGACGAAGGTTGCCGCGGTCGCCTCCGGCTTGTTCCAATAGCCGCGCACCACCATCGGCCCCCGCGCCCACAGCTCGCCGACCTCGCCCGCGGGCAGCTCGGTCACGCCGTCCTCGGCCATGATCCGCAGGTCCGCGGCCGCGACCGGCGGCCCCGCGCTGGTCGGCCGTGCCAGGTAATCCTCGGCCGCGTGATGCGTCACCGTGGCGCAGGTCTCGGTCATGCCCCACCCGTTGCCGGGCAGCGCGCCGAACGTGTCGTGAATGCGCTTGACCAGCTCGGGCGCGGACGGCGCGCCGCCGTAGGAGATCGTCTCCAGGCTCGACAGGTCGTACCGGCCGCGGTCGGGATGCTCGAGCAGCTGCCAGGCGATCGTCGGCACGCCCCCGGTCACCGCCACCCGCTCGCGCTCGATGATCGCCATCGCCGCCTCAGCATCCCAGCGGCGCATGTAGATGCTGGCCGACCCCGTCGCGATCGTCCCCATCAGCGCCGCCGAGCAGCCGGTGACATGGAACAGCGGGATGACGGTGAGCATCGTCTTGGGCGCAGGCTCCGGCACGCCGTCGCCGCGGCGCAGCGCCGAGCGCGCGGCCGAATAGCCGCCCGACAGGACGTTCGACATGATGTTGCGGTGGGTGCCGAGCGCTCCCTTCGGCGCGCCGGTGGTGCCGCTGGTGTAGAAGATGAACGCATCGTCGTCGGGCGCGATCTCGGTCTCGGGGAACCCCTGATCAGGCAGCGCGGCCCAATCCTGCGTCGGTCCGATCGCATTCTCCAACGCCGCCGCGGGAGCCGTCAGCGGCGCCGACGCGCGCGCGACCAGCACATGCCGCAGGTCGGGCAGCGCCGCATAATGGAGCTGCAGGCGCACATGCCGCTCGTCGTCCGCGATCAGCACCGCCACCGCCGAGTCGGCAAGCCCATAGGCAAGCTCGCCCCCCGTCCACCATGCGTTGAGCGGCACCACGATCGCGCCGAGCGCCGCCGCCGCGAAGAAGGCGACCGGCCATTCGGGCAGGTTGCGCATCGCCAGCGCGACCCGGTCGCCCTTGCCCACCCCCAGCGCGGCGAGATGATGCGCGAGCGCCGCGGCGGCGCGGAACGCGGCCTCGTAGCTGACACGCTCGTCCTCGTAGATCGTCATCAGCCGGTCGCCGTGCGCGCGTGCGGCGGTGAACAGCCACGGCAGGCTCGGCGGCGCGTTCTTCCACACGCGGGTCGGCACGCCGCGGATCACCACCTCCTCCATTTCGAACCTCGCACCCGGAGCGGTCAGGACGGCGTGCGCCTCGGCCAGCGACAGGCGCGGCCAACCGGGGCTGACGGGGATCGGCTGTGTGGCCACGCTCGCTCGCTCTCCTGGGCCGATTTGCGAGATCGGGTTTGTTGACGCATGCGGCGGGTTACTGTTGATTCCCGCGGCGCTCAAGGCAATAGGGGCGCGGCGGTTCGAAACAGGGGTATGCTGATGGCGAGGTTCGATGCGGAGCGGCTGAACGCGATCGACGCGTTCGTCCGCGCGCGTTACCTCGACACCGGCAAGCTCCCCCATGCCCAGCTGCTCGTCGCGCATCATGGCGAGATCGCCCATTTCTCCCACCAGGGGCCCGCGCGCGAGAATGGCGCGGCGGTCGACGACCGCTCGATCTTCCGCATCGCCTCGATGACCAAGCCGGTCACCTCGATCGCCTTCATGCAATTGGTCGAGCAGGGCCTGGTCGCGGTCGACACGCCGGTCCACCACGTCCTGCCCGAG
>CAXTNG010000372.1:0-3499 GCA_964245475.1 uncultured Sphingomonas sp.
GCTGTGAACCGGACAAGATGCGCCAGACCCGCTTTTCCGGCTCGGTCGGATTGCGGCGCATGGCGGCTGCCCGCTCGTGCAACTCGGCAAGGGTATTCGCGGAGAGGCCCCACCCCCGCCCCCTCCCCTGAAGGGGAGGGGAGTCAAGGCGGCGATCATCGTCTTGCGGAGTGAGCATCACCCCACGCTCCCTTCCAGCGAAATCCCCAGCAGCTTCTGCGCCTCGACCGCGAATTCCATCGGGAGTTGCTGGAGCACCTCGCGGGCGAAGCCGTTGACGATCAGGGCGACGGCGGCTTCGGCGTCGAGGCCGCGGGACATGGCGTAGAAGAGCTGGTCCTCGCTGATCTTGGACGTGGTCGCCTCGTGCTCGATCTGCGCCGAGGGATTGCGGACCTCGATATAGGGGACGGTGTGGGCGCCGCACTGGTCGGACAACAAGAGCGAGTCGCATTGGGTGAAATTGCGCACGCCCTCCGCCGTCGGGGCGACCCGCACCAGACCGCGGTAGGTGTTGTCGCTGCGACCGGCGCTGATGCCCTTCGACACGATGGTGGAGCGGCTGCCCTTCCCCAGATGGATCATCTTGGTGCCGGTGTCGGCCTGCTGGCGGTTGTTGGTGACCGCGACCGAGTAGAACTCGCCGACCGAGTTCTCGCCCGCCAGCACGCAGCTCGGGTATTTCCAGGTGATCGCGCTGCCGGTCTCGACCTGGGTCCAGCTGACCTTGCTGTTCCGACCCTGGCACAGCGCGCGCTTGGTGACGAAATTGTAGATGCCGCCCTTGCCGTTCTCGTCGCCGGGATACCAGTTCTGGACGGTCGAGTATTTGATCTCGGCGTCGTCGAGCGCGACCAGCTCGACCACCGCGGCGTGGAGCTGGTTCTCGTCGCGCATCGGCGCGGTGCAACCCTCCAGGTACGAGACGTACGACCCCTTGTCGGCGACGATCAGGGTGCGCTCGAACTGGCCGGTGTTCTCCGCGTTGATGCGGAAATAGGTGGAGAGCTCCATCGGACAGCGCACGCCTTCGGGGATGTAGACGAAGGTGCCGTCGGAAAAGACCGCGCTGTTGAGCGTCGCGAAGTAATTGTCGCGCTGTGGCACGACCTTGCCGAGCCATTTGCGGACGAGATCGGGATATTCGCGTACCGCCTCGCTGATCGAGCGGAAGATCACCCCCGCGCGCTCCAGCTCGGCGCGGAAGGTGGTGGCAACCGAGACCGAATCGAACACCGCGTCGACCGCGACGCGGCGCTTCGGCAGCCCGTCCGCGCCGAGCTCCTCGACCCCCGCGAGCATCTTCTGCTCCTCGATCGGGATGCCGAGCTTCTCGTAGACGCGGCGGATCTCGGGATCGACCTCGTCGAGGCTGCCGAGCTTGGGCTTGGCCTTGGGCTCGGCGTAGTAATAGGCGTCCTGATAGTCGATCGGCGGGACGTTGAGCTTGGCCCAGTCGGGCGGAGTCATCGTCTGCCAGAGCGCGAACGCCTTCAGCCGCCAGTCGAGCATCCACCGCGGCTCGTTCTTCTTGGCGGAAATGTAGCGGACGGTGTCCTCGGACAGGCCCTTGGGCGCGAATTCCTGCTCGATGTCCGACGAGAAGCCCCATTCGTAGGTCTTGGCGACGGCCGCATGGGCTTCGGCGTTCTTGGTGGCCATTATGCGAATGCCTTCGCCCGGACGGGGGCTTGCGAGAGTTGCGAAAGGCTGACGCCCGCGAGCGCGCCGCGCACCGCTTCGTTGACGACGCCCCAGTGCGGCTTGACCGCGCAATGCCCGTCGAGCGCACAGTCGTGGCGGGCCTCGTCGACACAGGTCGTCATCGCGATCGGCCCCTCGACCGCCTCGATCACGTCGGCGAGGCTGATGGAAGAGGCCGGGCGCGAGAGGCGGAAGCCGCCGCCGGTGCCGCGCGCGCTCTCGATCAGGCCGGCGGCGGCGAGGCGGCTGACCAGCTTCTGCGCGGTCGGCAGCGGCACGCCGGTCTCCTCGGCGAGCAGGGTCGCGTTGGAGCGCCCGTCGCCGCGGCGCGCGGCGGCGGTCATCATCACGACCGCGTAATCGGCAAGGCTGGACAGGCGCATATGCGAACGGTTCTCAATCGGACCGATATGATCCGATTGGCAGATGGTGCACTGCGATGCGCGCGTCAAGCCGGTTCAGGTATCCGAGATGATCGGAGAGACCTGCCCCTCCAGCGCCCGCCGCTGCGCGATGGTGAGCTTGGCCAGCATGCCTGGGTCGCGCATCTTGCGGGGGGTCAGGCCGGTGAACTGCTTGATCTCACGGATCATGTGGCTCTGGTCGTAGAAGGCATCGGGCGGCTCGGCGCCGTCCGCCAGCGCGACCGCGGCACGCAGCGCACGGTATTTGCGCGCGAGCAGCTTGGGCGGCGCGCCGTAGAGCGCGTTGCAGCGGCGCTCGACCTGGCGGCGCGACAGGCCGGTCGCATCGACCAGGTCGTCGATCTCGGGCGAATCGGCGTCGCACAGCCAGGCGTCGACCGCGCGGACGAAGCGCAAGGTCGCCGGGTGGCCGACGCCGATCATCGCGCCCAGCCGCGCCTCGGCGATCGCCGCCATCTCCTCCGCCGTCGTGCAGGTGGCGAACGCGGCGGCGATGTCGGCGGCGGCCAGCCCGAGCCGGTCGGCGGCGTCGAACACGCGGTTCAGAGCGGTGTGCGCGTCGATCCCGGTCAGCACCTCCCAACCCGCCGGTGTCAGCCCCAGGCCGAAGGTGCGGATCGGCCCGTCGACGCAGGTCCTGACCGCGCCGCTGGTCGGCCCGACGAAATGGTTCTGCGCCGCGCCGACCTGCTTGCCGTCGGCGAACTGGTAGAAGGCGGGGCTGGGGGTCATCTGGAAGCGGAGCTGCGCATGGTCGGCACGCTCGATCTGGTCGAACCCGGGCAGGTCGTAGCGGAACAGGTAGAAGAGCGTGACATACGGCGCGAGTGCCGGACTCGGCACCACATAGTCCAACGCCATGTCCGTCATCGCCGCAACCCCTGCGTTCTTCTTATCTGCGCGGGCGCGTACCACGCGCGGGCAAATATAACACAGATTGGATCGGCAAGGGTAAGAAAACGACACGAAAGACGGGGCCGGACGAAGCTCGCCCGGCCCCGTAAGGTGAGCGTCGGTCCCTGAAAGGAACGTCCGCCCTGGGTCGCGTGACAACTTCAACCACGCGCGTGCGGCGGCGTATTGCATGGAAGCGACGTCTTTGACGTGCCGCTGCGGGAATGCGATGAAGGGCTGCGATGACTAAGTCTTTGTTTCCATTGGTGCGGCCGCTGATCTTCGCCTTCGACGCCGAACGCGCGCACGGGATAACGATCACGGGACTCGCCGCCTGGGGTCGCGCGGGGGCACCGCTCAGGCAGAATGCAGCAGCCTATCCGCGACTCGCCTGCACCGTCGCGGGCCTGCGCTTCGCCAATCCGGTCGGGCTGGCGGCGGGGAACGGTGCGAAGTGGGTGCTATACGGGGCCGAC
>CAXTNG010000373.1:0-3492 GCA_964245475.1 uncultured Sphingomonas sp.
AGCTGTCGGCGCGCTACATCAACGACCGCAAGCTGCCCGACAAGGCGATCGACGTTATCGACGAGGTCGGCGCGATGCAGATGCTGGTGCCGCTGGCCAAGCGCAAGAAAACGATTACGCCCAAGGAGATCGAGGCGGTCATTGCCACAATGGCTCGCATTCCGCCGAAGTCGGTGTCGACCGACGACAAGCTTGCGCTCGCCACGCTGGAGACCGACCTCAAGCGCGTCGTGTTCGGCCAGAATGCCGCGATCGAGAAGCTGGCGAGCGCGATCAAGCTCGCCCGCGCCGGCCTGCGCGAGCCGGAGAAGCCGATCGGCAACTATCTGTTCACCGGTCCCACCGGCGTCGGCAAGACCGAAGTCGCCAAACAGCTCGCATCCATTCTCGGCATCCCGCTCCAGCGCTTCGACATGTCCGAATATATGGAGCGGCACAGCGTCTCGCGACTGATCGGCGCGCCGCCGGGCTATGTCGGCTTCGACCAGGGCGGCCTCCTGACCGACGCGGTCGACCAGCAGCCGCATTGCGTCCTGCTGCTCGACGAGATCGAGAAGGCCCACCCGGACCTGTTCAACATCCTGCTCCAGGTGATGGACAACGGGCGGCTGACCGACCAGCACGGCAAGACCGTCGACTTCCGCAACGTCATCCTGATCATGACGACCAACGCGGGCGCCTCCGACATGGCGCGCGAAACGGTCGGCTTTGGCAACCTCACCCGTGAAGGCGAGGACGAGCAGGCGGTGCAGCGGATGTTCACGCCGGAATTCAGGAATCGGCTCGATGCCGTTGTTCCCTTTGGCTATTTGCCGACCGAAGTCGTCGCGCGGGTGGTCGACAAGTTCGTTCTTCAGCTCGAATTGCAGCTCGCCGACCGCAACGTTCACATCCAGCTCGACGACGAATCCCGCGCCTGGCTGACCGAGAAGGGCTATGACAAGCTCTACGGCGCAAGGCCGATGGGCCGCCTGATCCAGGAGAAGATCAAGCAGCCGCTCGCCGAGGAGTTGCTGTTCGGCAAGCTCGTCCACGGCGGCGAAGTGACCGTCAAGATGAAGGACGGCGCGCTCGCCTTCGCGATCGAGCCCGCCGCGCCCAAGAAGCCGAAGAAGAAGGGCAAGGCAGAGCCTGCGGCGGCCGAGTAGGCACTCGGTTTTACACTTCGTCATCCCGGACTTGATCCGGGGTGACGCTTCTTCCGTTGTGCAAGATGAAGACGCCTTGCCCCGGCTCAAGCCTGTCTTGAGCGACGCCGAAGGCGGCATCGAAAGGGCCGGGGCGACGACGATTGATGGTATACGGGCGTTTGCGCACTCATTTGCGCCGAAGCCGCTGTTTCCTTGTTCGGCAACGCCTGCTTCGACGCTGGCGGTCGCCGCATAGACCCGCTATGCTGCAGCGTCCTTTACGGGAGGCGGGCATGCGGACGGAGCGCAAACGGGCGGTAGCGTTGCTGGCGGGCACGGCCCTGATCGCGCTGGTCGCCAAGCACCCGACCGCCGACATCCGTCTGCTCACCCACGACCGCACCGACCCCTCCCCCCACGTCATGCGTGCCGCGCTCGACCTCGGCGTAGTCGGCGTCTCGGTGCTCTACACGTGGACGGTGGATCGCCTGCGCTGAGCCACGTTGCGCGCGGCGCACGCGCTGCTTACACGCGTGTCAATGAGCGATCCCGAGCGTAGCTGGCGCACCGCCTACCGCCACCCGACCGCATGGGACATGCCGCTACCGCCGCTGTCGCTGGTCGAGATGTTCGAGGCGGCCGTAGAGCGCAGGGGCGATGCGCCGCTGATCGACTTCATGGGCCGGCTCTACAGCTATCGCGAGACGCGAAACGGCGCCGACCGCGTCGCCTGCGGCCTGGCGAAGCTCGGCTACGGCCCCGGTGACCGCATCGGCCTGTTCCTGCCCAACGTGCCGCATTACGTCGCCGCCTATTACGGCGCGCTCAAGCTCGGCGCGACCGTGGTCAACTTCTCGCCGCTCTACACCGCGGACGAGCTCGCCCATCAGGTCGCCGACTCCGGCACCCGCCTGCTTTTCACCCTCTCCGCAAGCGCCCTGCTCCCCACCGCGCTCAAGGTCCTCGACGATAGCGGCTTGGAGCGGCTCGTCGTCGGCTCGGTCGCCGGCGCGCTGCCCGGCGGCAAGTCGCTGTTTTATCGCCTGTTCCGCCGCAAGGAGGTGACCGCCAGGCCCGACGACCCGCGCATCACCGCCTTCTCGGCGCTCATCGCCAACGACGGCAGCTGCCCCACACCCGCGATCGACGCGGAGCGCGACATCGCGCTGATCCAATACACCGGCGGCACCACCGGCACGCCCAAGGGCGCGATGCTCACCCACCAGAATTTGACCGCCAATGCGCGCCAGGTCGAGGCGATCGACCCCCATCCGGGCGGGGACGACCGCATCATCGGCGTCCTGCCGCTGTTCCATGTCTTCGCCAACACCTGCGTCCTCAATCGCACCGTGCTCCACGGTGGCACGATCGTCATGCTGCCGCGCTTCGACGCCGGCCAGACGCTCGCCGCGATCGCACGGACCCAGGCGACGGCGCTTCCCGGCGTCCCCACCATGTACCGGGCGCTGCTCGACCACCCGAAGCTCGCCGGCACCGATTTCTCGTCTTTGCGCGTCTGCATCTCCGGCGGCGCGCCCCTCCCGGTCGACGTCAAGACTCGCTTCGAGACCGCGACCGGCGCCACGCTGGTCGAAGGCTATGGCCTGTCCGAGAGCGCCGGCGTCCTCACGGCCAATCCGTACGAAACCGAAGGCAAGCCCGGCACGATCGGCCAGCCGATCCCCGCCACCCGCCTCAAGCTGGTCGACAAGGAAGACCCGGGCAAGCCCGCTCCCGACGGCGAGCCCGGCGAGATCGTCGCCGCGGGCCCGCAGATCATGGCCGGCTATTGGAACCGCCCGGAGGCGGACGCCGGCACATTCGTCACCGACGCAGCCGGCACCCGCTGGCTACGCACCGGCGACGTCGGCACGATCGATGCGGACGGCTTCGCGGCAGTGGTCGACCGCCTCAAGGACATGATCGCGGTCAGCGGCTTCAAGGTCTTCCCGAGCCAGATCGAAGCGGTCCTCTACCGCCACCCTGCCGTCCGCGAGGCGCTCGTGATAGGCCTCCCCGACCCCTACCGCGGCGAGCACCCGCGCGCGTACGTGACGCTGCACGACGGCGCCGCCGACACCGGCGAGGCGCTGGCCGAGTGGCTCAACCCCCAGCTCGGGCGCCACGAGCGGGTGGACGCGGTGATCGTCCGCGACGCGCTGCCCAAGACGATGATCGGCAAATTGAGCCGCAAGGACCTGGTGGCGGAGGTCACTTCTTTATCTCCCCGGAACGGGGAGGGGAACCGCTCGGCGTAGCCGAGTGGTGGAAGGGCAGTTCCGGGCCGTGTCGCCTGTGGCTGCCCCTCCACCAGCCTGCGGCTGGTCCCCCGCCCCGTTCCGGGGAGGTATAGGGATCATAT
>CAXTNG010000374.1:0-1700 GCA_964245475.1 uncultured Sphingomonas sp.
CTGACCGTTTCGACCACGAGCGCCTGGACGCGGTCATCATGGCGCCACATGCGGATCAGCGGGTCGATCAGCTTGGGCACGGTCTCGCCAATCAGCCGGCCGTCCTCGGCAAAGGCAAGACTGCGCGGATGCTCGCCGCAGTGGCGCAGCAGCAGCAGCAGCGACTTGCTCGGACGCCCCGTCACCTTGTCGAACGCGGCGAGCCGCACGCCGACCTCTTCGAACCGGAACGCCGGCGGAGGCGTGTCGCGCATCCCGCCGAACCCGTCGGGGATTGGTTCGAACGGCTTGGATGGCACGACCGTGGTAACCGGCGGCGGCGATAGCTGGCGCGCACGCCGCTCCCGATCGCTTTGCTCGTGGGCGCTCCGCACTGTCTGTAAGATGCCGAACACCTCGTTCCGGAAGCCTTCGTCGTGCGTCCAACGGTCGAGGCGCGCGAGATGCGCTGGCGCAAGATCACGCGGCCAGAACCGGTTGCTGTGCCGTGCGAAGGCGAGTGGCCGACGCTCGGCCTCTTCGGCGAGCACGGACACCACCTCTTGCTGCCGCCCGCGCAGTGTCGACAACGCTTGTTGAACGTCAGCCCGCAGAATCCAATCCGCTGTGACCCCGGTCGCCGCGATCGCTGCTGGGCTAATGTCGTAGCTACCGTCGCGCAGGTCGGCGACATACGGGTCGATGCACTCGATGTGGGCCAGCCGGCGGCGATCGAGCGCCTCGGCCCTGGCTGCCTGTTCAGACCAGCCCCGCCCCGGATTTTGCTCGAACCAGATACGCGACGGCAAAGTTGATACCGGTGCACCTCGATCATTCTGAACTGCGACGCGCTTGGCTCGCCATCGCGCCGCTTGCACGGCGGGCGACGGGCCGACCGATGCGCGCGGGTTGGACTGCACGCTGACCGGCTGCTTTCGAGTGAGTGGAGGCTCGGTTTGAGTGACTGTTGACGCAGCTGCCTGCAAATCAGGTGCTTCGGTTTTGGTCTCTCGCTCGCTCATCCCTGCCGGCATAGGGCGGGACCGATCCTTGCGCCGATCCTTGAGTTGGCGGATGGCGAGCAGCATCATTTCCACCTGTGTTTTGATCGGGTTCGACTGCTCCACTGGGCGAACGGCTAACCGTAGCCGCTCGGGAGGCCGAACGGCATAAGACGCTGGCGGGGCGCGGTCGATCATGGGACCGTGCTCGGCGATTGGCGCCGTCGTCAGCACTGCCGGCGGCGCCCCTGGCCGCCGCGATGCATGTCGAGTGACGGGATTGCCGACCTTAGGCGCTGCCGAGCGTCGTTGCGAACACTCCGCCAGCGGCTGCATGGAAGCAGCCAAGGCAGGTGGCGGGACATGCAGGGCCTGTGAGACAACCTGCCGAGTCGATCGGGAAGCCGGTTCGAGCGCTGACACTCGGGACGGTATGAGCTGCCGATCGACAAACCGCGACGCGTGTCTCGTCATAATTAGCGAAGTTGTGGTCGACGTGATCATCGGCCGCGGCGCGACCGGCGATTGCGACCCGGCTGAGCGGCGCATCGGTTCAGCCTGAGCCGACGAAACATAATGAACCGCGCGGCCGACCGAGACTTTGGCGACGCGGCGAGCGACCGGAGCCTGAGGCCGTTCGGCAACGACGCGCTTGCGGCCCGGGGGGGGGGGGGGGGGGGGGGGCGCGGCGATGGCGGGGGGCGGCCCACCCCCCCGGCG
>CAXTNG010000374.1:1710-3480 GCA_964245475.1 uncultured Sphingomonas sp.
CGCGATCCTGGCCGACCTACCGCTCGGCCGGCTTGCGGCCCGGCGGCGCTTCGCTTCGCTCGGCCGCCATTTGCGCGATGGCCGCATCACGCACCTTGCTCAGCGCGGCGATCTTCTTGTCGGCATCGCGGATCGCACGACGAACCGCATTGCGTGCGTTCCTGATGCGGTTCCGCTCGTGCGCCCAGACCTGGCCGCCGCGTGCGACGATCGCCGAGCGCCCTTCACCCAGATGCGAGCCCGCTTCGAGATCGAGGCCCCGAGCCCCATAGCCGAGGCTGGTGTAACGCATGTTCCGCTGCGCCCTCTCGGCCGCCTCTGACATCGAATGCGCCCACAGATGCCGCAGCATCTGCACCCCGTCCTTGCCGTCGAGCTCACCGCGAACCTCGTCGGCGACGTCCCAGGAATAGGCCTCGACCCGTCGCATCGGCCGCAACGAGAAGGCGAGGTGCGGGTGAAAGTTACGCTCATCGCCGTGCTCGGGCGGCGCATGGATCACCGCCGAGTAGGACAAGCCGAGCGGTTCGAGGACGGTCTCGCAGAAGTGTCTGAGGGCCGCGACCATCTCTCCCTGCCCCATGTCGCTGTCGAACGGCGCGATCGCGCGGATCTGGATCTTGGCGTTCTTGCGGGTGCTGTCGTCCTCCATTGCCTGCCACGCCGCGCCGATCTCGACCCAGTCTTCGCCCATGTTCGAGATGATGATCGGCTCACCGGCGGCGTCGAGCAGCACCGCCTCGTCGCGGACGTCATACTCCCAATTGTCGCGCGCCGCCCCGCGGTAGAAGCTCGGCGACCTGCGGCCGAGATAGCTCTGCTGCCAGATGATCCCGCGCATCCCGAAATCGTCGACCACCCAAGAAGACGCCAGCCGCTGATCGCCGCCCAACGTCCGCGGTGCTTTCATCGCGGTCACAGTCAACCGCTTGGTGACGGGCGACGTGCGCGTGTCGGGCTTCTCGGGCCGGACGCGAACCTTGAACCGCGCGGCGTAGCGGATACGGTCGCGCTCGGTCTCGGCGAGCTCGGCCAACAGCCGCCGCGCGGCGGCGCGATCCTCGAGCGCCATCTGCAGCTCGACGGCCTTTTCATGCCGCTTGATCTTGGCCTGCTTGCGCGCCTCGGAGCGCGCCTGTTTCATGACGATCTTGCACGTCTTCGCGGTTCAGGGGTGCAACTGCCGTCCGGCAGGACGATGAAAAACTCAAGTCTGGGCGGGGGTGGGGTCAGGCCGGCGGAGCCGCCCGAATTTGACGAAGGCGAATTCATTTAATGCGCCCCCGCCCCAAACTGAAAATTGCCCTTGCCCAATGCTGGTCAGAATGTGCGCTGGTTCAGCTGGCCTCGCTCCGGCACGGCCGACCGAGCGCTTTTCCATTGAGGATCCAACAGAAGCCGATTTGAGCGACCGCCATGGCCAGCTCGCACATCGAGATATAAACGCGACGAGCGTGACCAATGACGAGTTCAACGACGCCATTCGACGACGATGTGATTTCGAGACAGCCCCGACGATGTAACCGCGCCACCTTTGTGTGAAGGCGACGCTCCTTAGTTTGGGCCGTCGTGGGGCCACGCGTTCGTCCCGAAAGCTACCGTTGCTTCAGGCGGTTTCGACGGACACGATCTGGTGGAAACCGGAAAGGCCGGTTTGGAGCGACCGATTGAGGTAAGCGGACTTTCGTTCAGCCTGCTAACTTTGTCCGCTCCGCTGACGTCCTCCCTGTTTTCTCCTCCGGTTTGAGCGCGAGTTTTCCGGCATTGTGA
>CAXTNG010000375.1:0-373 GCA_964245475.1 uncultured Sphingomonas sp.
CTCCACGCCAACCAGCCGCTCGTAGACCGGCGGCGCGGGCCAGGTTGACGGCCAGGCGCCCGCCCGATAATCAGCCGCCGCCTCCCTGAGCAGCGCCAGCGTCAGCCCCTGGCCGCAACCGATGTCGATCAGCGTGCCGACGTGCTCCCCCTCTGAAGTGTCAACGCCGAGCAGCGCCGCCATCGCCGTCTCCACCGCATCGTCGGCGACGTGCAGCGATCGGATGGCATCCCACTCGCCGGCATGGCTCTCGAACCACGCCGCCGCGCTCGCCGCGCGATCCGCCCGCACGGCGGCGAGCCGCGCCTTGTCGGCGACCGCCCAATGATCGGGTTCGTCGCTATTCCAGGCGTCGAGCGCCGCCGCCACAGGC
>CAXTNG010000375.1:383-3471 GCA_964245475.1 uncultured Sphingomonas sp.
CCCCACCGCCTGGGCCTCGCCGAGCGCGACGAACACCCAGCTCCCCTCCTTGCGCCGGACCGCAAGGCCCGCATCGCACAGGATCTTGACGTGGCGGCTTACCCGCGGCTGGCTCTGCCCGAGCACCTGCGCCAGCTCGCCCACCGACAGCTCCATCGAGCGCAGCAGCTGCAGGATGCGCAGCCGCGTCGCGTCGGCAAGTGCCCGGAAGATGTCGATCGGCAGCATCGTGCGACAAGATATAAAGATATCTTTATATGAGGTCAATCGCGGGGCATTATATACTTGACAAAGCGTCATCTGTGCCGTAGCGGAAAGGCATGACGAACCTTCTTGCCCCTCATTTCACCGACGAAAATAAAGCACGCGAGCATCTGGAGGCGCTGCGCTGGCCGCAGGGGCCGGTTTGCCCGCATTGCGGATCGCTGGCGTCGAAGCGGCTCCCTGCGCAATACGGGCGCCCGTCGAAGCGCCATCCCCAAGGCAAGCTGCGCGCGGGCATTATCCAGTGCAATGAGTGCCGTCGCCAGTACAGTGTGACGGTCAAGACGCTGTTCGAGGACAGCAAGGTTCCGCTGCACAAGTGGCTACTCGCGAACCATCTGCTGGTTTCGAGCAAGAAGGGGATGAGTGCGCATCAACTGCACCGCATGATCGGCGTCACGTACAAGACAGCCTGGTTCATGTTCCACCGCATCCGCGAAGCGATGCGCAGCGAAGGTGGCGACAAGTTCGGCTCGGGCGGCGGCATCGTGGAAGCGGACGAAACCTATATCGGTCGCGAGCCGGGCATGCCTACGGGCCGCGGCGGCACGCACAAGATGAAAGTGCTGGCGCTGGTCGATCGCACGACGGGCCGCAGCCGCGCGTTCGTCATCAACCGCATCGCCAGTTCGGAAGTCACGCCGATCGTTCTCCGCAATGTGGACCGTGAAGCCCGCTTGGCGACCGACGAAGCCAGCCTCTACCGCTTCGCCGGTCAACATCTGCGCGCACATTGTGCGGTGAACCACGGCGCGGGCGAGTATGTCCGCGGCGATGTCCACACCAACACGATCGAAGGCTATTTCAGCATCTTCAAGCGCGGGATGCGTGGCATCTACCAGCATTGCGGTAAGCAACACCTTCACCGCTATCTGGCGGAGTTCGACTTCCGCTATTCCAATCGCGTCGCTTTGGGCATCAACGATGGCGAGCGCGCAGCGGTCTCACTACTCGGGATCGAGGGCAAGCGCCTGACCTATCGGCGGACTGACGGTGCGCTGGCAGTTGCCTAAGCGCGGGAAGCCGCCGCGCAACCAGCGCTGGCGAACCAAGGGCTGACGCCCCCTCGCAATTGCGATTGATCTACGTCATGATGGTGGGGCCGAATCGGGCTTGAACACCCGGCGCGGCGCACAACGCGTGCTGATCACGGGTCCGCTCTGTCGGGCGGCCCGCTGAATACAATAGGCTGCACGGCCAAATAAGCGGGGCGCGCTTCCCCGTGATCGCGCGTGTTCAACCACCCGGCTCGCGCTGGGCGAACACGGGGTTTGGTTATGGGAGAACGCGATTATCTACCTTACGAACGGGCGCAAAGAAAAGAACGACGCGCTGATGTGCTGAGAACGCTTATGTTTTTCGGCGCGGCTGCGCTATTTGCTGGCGCCGCTTTTCTGGTCGAAAGAGACCCGGACATTGCCGTCAACGCGCTAGGTGGCGTGTCTGTTCTGTGCGTCATTATGGGCGGCATCGGACTTATGATCCTTTGGGAGGGCCGATCTCCCTTCTGACTTGACGGTTGACTCCCGCAGCGGCTCGTGGCGCCTTGGCGGCGTGCTCAGCATTCGGCGGAGCACGTCGTCGGGGTCGAGTGTGCCAGAGCCAGTCGTCACAGAATCTCACCTTCTAGGCTTTGGGATGGTCGTTCATGGCTATGCTTTTGCTGAAACCGGCATCCGCGTAGCGCTCGCCCATGTGATGGGCGTAAGCCTGATTGATGTCCATATCCTGACCGAGCCTTTATCATCGCTTCAACTGCGAAACGTCGCAAAGAGCATCGTCAAAACGCACGAACCCATCTCTCCAGAATGCGAGCGCTTCCTACAGCTCGTCGGCGATCTCGGCTGTTTTTCCAAACTGCGTAATTTTGTCGCTCACAGCCGTTGGCGGGCTGGCGTAAGACCGGAAGCCATCAAGCCCGCTTCACTGGACGTTCGAGACGGCAAGGCCAAGATTATCGGAATGAGCGACGATGAACCCGATTGGACCGCTCAGGAGCTTTGGGCTGAGGGCAACAATCTCTACCGGCTATGCGAGCGGATTAGTGCCTTTCTGGTCGAGACAGGCGCGGCGGAAAGCATGGCACTGAACACAAGTGAGGGCAGCAATCCAACCGTATGATCCGGCCAGCCTGCCATTTTCC
Organism: uncultured Sphingomonas sp.; assembly: GCA_964245475.1. Taxonomy (GTDB): domain Bacteria; phylum Pseudomonadota; class Alphaproteobacteria; order Sphingomonadales; family Sphingomonadaceae; genus Sphingomonas. Next base: position 2,791 of record CAXTNG010000375.1, read on the forward strand.
TCGGCGTGATCAGGCAAATTGAACCAGTCGCGGAAAGCCTCGACTCCCGCCTCCTTCATCTCCTCTGTGATCGTTAGCGCCGGCCTGTCGTCGGTTTCCATACCCTGTCTCCAGTGCTTTGTCATCTATACAATCGCCCAATCGCGGTGAACACCGGACCCCGAAGGGCATGTCGGGCGTTGCCCGCCGCGTCATTCCGGAGAATAGTTCATGAAGCTGCTCGTCCCCGCTCTCGGCGCCGCCCTCGCGCTTATCGCCTGCTCGCCGAACACCCAGAAGGAGACCGCCGAGGCCGGTAACGTCATCGGGGCCGATGCCAGCGCCACCACCCGCAACGCCGTGGATGATGTCGATGCCGCCACCGACCGCGCACTCGACCGCGCCGGCGCTGCGATGGACGATGCCGGCCCAAGGACCAAGGCCGGCGCTGACAAGGCAGGAGCTGCGATCAGCGAGGGCGCGGACAAGGCAGGCCGCGCCATCGGCAATGCCGCCGACGCCACCGGCCGCGCGCTGCACGACGTCGGCAACAGCATCGAGCGCTGATGCGCGGCGCCGCGCTCCTCGCGCTCCTGCTCGCCGCGTGTTCGGCCGAGTCCGAGCAGCCCGGCGCCGTCACCGCGGACGAGGCGCGCCAGCTCAACGAGACTGCCGCGATGCTCGACGCGAACAGCGTCGACG
>CAXTNG010000376.1:0-335 GCA_964245475.1 uncultured Sphingomonas sp.
TATCAGCCGCGCGGCCGGGGGCTCGGCGGGTCGAGCGCGATCAACGCGATGCTCTACGTCCGCGGCAACCGCTGGGATTACGATCGCTGGGCCGCGCTCGGCTGCACCGGCTGGTCGTACGAGGACGTGCTGCCGGTGTTCCGCCGCTGCGAGGACAATGCGCGAGGGCCCGACCGCTGGCACGGGGCGGGCGGGCCGCTGGCCGTGGCGGACCAGATCTGCGTCAATCCGGCGAGCCGCGCCTTCGTCCGGGCCGCGGCCGAGCTCCAGATTGCGGAAAACCCGGACTTCAACGCCGCCCGGCAGGACGGCGTCGGGCTGTACCAGGTGACGCA
>CAXTNG010000376.1:345-3169 GCA_964245475.1 uncultured Sphingomonas sp.
TCCATCCAGCCCTGCGGCAATCCAAACCGCGCCGGTGGAGCGCGGCGCGTGCCTATCTCGATCCTGCCCCGGGGCCGTGCCAATCTCTTCGTGTGGACGAAGGTGAGCGTGCGCCGGCTGCTGATCGAGGAGGGACGCGCCGCCGGTGTCGTGGTCCGCCGCGGCGGCAAGGAGCAGGTGCTGCGTGCCCGCGCGGCGGTGGTGCTTGCCGCGGGCGCGTTCGGGTCGCCGCAGCTCCTCATGCTGTCGGGCATCGGCCCCGCCGCCCATCTGGCGGAGCGCGGCATCCCGGTCGTTCTCGACCGCACGGCGGTGGGATGCGGCCTGCAGGACCATGTCGACCATGTCGCGACCTTCGCAAGCCCGCGCATCGACCTGATCGGCCGCACGCTCAGCGGCTATTGGGCGATGGCCAGGGCGCTGATCGAGCACCGCCTGCACCGCACCGGCACGATGACCACGCCCTATGCGGAAGCCGGCGGCTTCTGGCGGATCGGGCGCGACGCGCCCGCGCCCGACATCCAGTGGCATTTCGTGCCCGCGATCCTCGAGGACCATGGCCGCAGGGCGGTGCCCGGGCACGGCTTTTCGGCGCACGTCTGCCTCCTGCGGCCCGAGAGCCGCGGCACCGTCCGGCTCGCTTCGGCCGATCCGGATGCGGCGCCGCTGATCGATCCCGCGTTCCTGACCGACCCGCGCGACATTGCCGTGCTGCGCGAGGGCGTGCGGCTGACCCACCGCATCGTCCGTGCGCCCGCGCTGCGGCCTTGGGAGCCGGAGGACCGCACGCCGGTCGACCTCGGCGACGACGAGGCGCTCGACGCGCTGATCCGGTCGCGGGCAGACACGATCTACCATCCGGTCGGCACCTGCCGGATGGGCGGCGGCGAGGACGCCGTCTGTGACCCGCAGCTGCGGGTGAACGGCGTCCGCAGCCTCTACATCGCCGATGCCTCGATCATGCCGCAACTGGTGTCGGGCAATACCAATGCGCCGACGATCATGATCGGCGAGCGTTGCGCCGGCTTCGTCGCGAGCGACCTCCGCTAGGCTAGGCGCCGGCGTACCATTCGTAGCCCGCGGCATCCTCCCAATAGCCGCCGCCGCCGCCGTAGACGCCGGCGAGGCTCGGCACCGCCTCGATCCGCTGCACGTACTTCGCATGCTTGTAGCCCAGCTGCCGCTCGACCCTGAGGCGCAGCGGCGCGCCGTTCGGGATCGGGAGCAGGGCGTCGTTGATCGCCCAGGCGAGGATCGTCTGCGGATGCGCGGCGTCGACCCGGTCGATCGATTCGTAATACATCGTCCCGTTGCCCTGCGGGTCGGCGCAATGGAAGACGACGTAGCGCGCCTGCGGGCTGATCCCCGCGCGGTCGAGCAGCAGCTTCAGCGGCACGCCGTGCCATTTGGCGATTGCGCTCCATCCCTCGACGCAATCGTGGCGGGTGATCTGGGTGCGCGTCGGCATTGCCCTGATCTGGTCGAGCGCATACGCCTGCCGCCGCGCGACCGCGCCGTCGACCACCAGCCGCCAGTCGGCGAAATGGCTCGCGACGTGGCGCGCATAATCCTCGCCGGCGGGCATGCGCGTGCCGTTCGCGCGGAACACCGGCGAGCGCTGGCTGGGCGCGAACTCCTCGGCAAGCGCGATGCGGTCCTGGAGCAGGCGCTGGATGGCGTAATTGCCGTGCTCGCCGCTCTTCAGGAGGCTCCGGAACTGCGGGTTGCTGCCGAGCCGGTCGCAGCCGGACAGCAGCAGCCCCGCACCGCCGGCAAGGCCGCCGACGAGGGCGCGGCGGGTGACGGCGCCGCTCATGCCATCTCCTCCACGATCTCGGGCTGCGCGCGGGGCACGACGTCGGGGTCGGGCGGCACGCGGTAGCGGCCGGTGATCATCGAGCGGATCTCGTTATACGGCCCGGCGAGCACGACCAGCGTCAGGTGGACGACGATGAACCCGGCGATCAGCCCGGCGCAGATGAAATGGATCGAGCGCGCCGAGGCGCGGCCGCCCATCAGGTCCAGCGGCCAGTGCATCACCGCGTTGAAGCCCGGCGACAGGCTCAATCCCGTCACGATAAGCAGCGGGATCAGCACGAACACGACGGCGATATAGGTCATCTTCTGGAGGACGTTGTAGGACAGCGCCTCCTGCCCCGTGGGGAATTTCAGCCGCGCGTGGTCCTTGATGTCCTGCCACAGATGGCCGGGTGCCAGCTCGCGCCGCGACAGGGTCAGGTCGCGCGCGATGTGCCGGTTGATGAGGCTGACGACGAGATAGGCGAGCAGCCCGAACGCCAGCAGCCAGGCGAAGAACAGGTGCCAGTGCCGCGCGAGCGCGAGGTTGTAGGTCGACGGGATGGTCGCCCAGCCGGGGAAGTGCGGCGGGTTCCACCAGGGCTGGTCGAAGTTGGCGCCGTACACGCCCCAATAGAGATGCGGATGGGCGTTGGAGATCATCAGCCCGCTCATCAGCATCACGACGATCGTCACCGCATTGGTCCAATGCCACAGCCGCGTGGCGAGCCGGTGCCGGTAGACCAGCTCGCCGCCATGGATGGCACGAGGCATGCCGTCTTGCGCTTCGGTCACGTCGTGTCTCCTCGCGTCACCTTGGGCGCGTGTCGCCGGCAGGGTACACCTGCTACACGCAAAGTCATACCGAGGAGTGCGGCCGATGGCCCTTGCCGACACGCGACGCGACCAGTTGTTTCCCCGGCTGTCGGCCGGACAGATCGACACGGCGCGCCGCTTCGCCTGGGGCGAGCCGCGCCGGATCGCGCCGGGCGGGGTGGTGTGGGCGCCTGGCGAGCAGCATGAACTC
>CAXTNG010000376.1:3179-3463 GCA_964245475.1 uncultured Sphingomonas sp.
CGAGATGACCGGTGAGGTCAGCCAGCTGTCCGGCCGCGCCGCGATCGCCGGGGCGGTGGCGGGCGACGCGGGGGCTGAGGTGCTGCCGTTCGATGCGGCGCATCTGCGCGCGCTGCTGATCGGATCGGCGGAGCTGGGCGAGCTCCTGATGCGCGCCTTCATCCTCCGTCGCGTGTCGCTGATCGACGAAGGCGGCGCGGGAACGGTGCTGGTCGGGGCGCCGGGCACGCCGGCGCTGACCCGGCTCGAGGGGTTCCTCGCGCGCAACGGCCATCCCTATACCG
>CAXTNG010000377.1:0-3459 GCA_964245475.1 uncultured Sphingomonas sp.
CCCGCTATCGCGTTGATTCCCGCCCCGTTGGGCAGCGTCGCGCCCCGCTCACGGAGCGTGGCGAGAGCGAGCGATTCGATGCCGGCGATCGCGGTGAACAGCCAGCGCAGCCGACGCGCCGCGGGCACCGCCGATGCCGTCAGCCCACGCGGCGGCAGGTCGACCCAGGCGATGTCGGCCTTGACGATCGCCACCGTCGCTTCCTCGGGCGTCGTCACCCAGGTGACGTCGATCTCGTCCGGCAACCGCGCCTCGATCAGCGGCTTCGCAAGCACGGGGAGGACGGCCTTCACCCGCCGATCCTCCGCGCTCGACGGAGCGGGGTCAAGCCGTGAAGGCTTGCCCTCGCGCCCAAGCCCCGGCAAAAGCCGCGCTTTCGTCGCGGCGCCTGCCGGTCGATGCCCGGCAGGAAGGTGGACGGATGGCGCGGAGCCCGTACGGCCGCAAGCGGACGCTGGTGACGGGAGGGGCGGGGTTCCTCGGCTCGCACCTGATCGACCGGCTGCTCGATCGCGGCGACGAGGTGCTGTGCGCCGACAATCTGTTCACCGGCGACAAGCGCAACATCGAGCATCTGAACGGCAACGCCCGGTTCGAGTTCATCCGTCACGACGTCGCCTTCCCGCTCTACGTCGAGGTCGACGAAATCTACAATCTGGCGTGCCCCGCTTCGCCGATCCACTACCAGCACGATCCGGTGCAGACGACCAAGACGAGCGTGCTCGGCGCGATCAACATGCTGGGGCTCGCCAAGCGGCTGCGCGTGCCGATCTTCCAGGCGTCGACCAGCGAGGTCTACGGCGATCCGACGGTCCACCCGCAGCGCGAGGATTATTGGGGCAACGTCAACCCGATCGGCCCGCGCTCCTGCTACGACGAGGGCAAGCGCTGCGCCGAGACCCTGTTCTTCGACTACGGGCGGCAGCACGGCCTGCCCGTGAAGGTCGCGCGCATCTTCAACACTTACGGTCCGCGGATGCATCCGGCGGACGGGCGCGTGGTGTCGAATTTCATCGTCCAGGCGCTGAAGGGCGAGCCGATCACGCTCTATGGCGAGGGCACGCAGACGCGCTCCTTCTGCTATTACGAGGACCTGGTCGACGGCTTCCTGCGTCTGATGGCGACACCCGCCGACGTGATCGGCCCGGTCAATTTGGGCAACCCCAACGAGTTCACCATCCGCGAGCTGGCGGAGGCGGTGATCGATCTCACCGGCTCGTCGTCCACGCTCGCCTTCCGCCCACTGCCGCAGGACGACCCGACCCAGCGCCAGCCCGACATCACCCGCGCCCGCGAGCTGCTCGGCTGGGAGCCCAAGGTGCAGCTGCGCGAGGGGCTGGGCAAGACGATCGCCTATTTCGATGCGCTGCTGAGGGGCGAGCTGGACTGATTCCAGCGCTCTCCCGCCAACCCTAATCCGTCACCCCGGCCTTGAGCCGGGGCGAGGCTTCTTCTTCACCTTGCGGGCGAGAGAGAAGCCTTGCCCCGGACCAAGTCCGGGGCGACGAAGGATCGTGACGGTGGTTTAGCTACTGATCCGCCAGTCCCAGCCGAGCGGATCGCCGTCCATCACCTCGATGCCAGCGGCAGCGAGCTCGTCCCGGATCGCGTCCGAGCGGGCGAAGTCCTTCGCCGCGCGCGCCTCGCGGCGTTCCGCCAGTCGCTCCGCGATGGTCGAATCGTCGATCGAAGCACCCGCCGGGCGTACGCGCAGGTCCGCACGAGTGAGGCCCGTGAGGTCGAGCCCGAGCACCGCATCGAAATCGCCTAGCGCAGCGAGCCGGTCGGCCGGCGCCACACGCTTGTCGCCCAGCAGCTCGTCCATCGCGGTCAGCGCGCGGGGCGTGTTGAGGTCGTCGCTCACTGCCCCGTCGAGTTGCTCTCGGTAAGCCGCTGCGCCAGCCGCAGGCGGTGTCGCCGGCCGCGAGCGCAGCCCCTCGATCGCCTGCACCAGCCGCTTCAACCGCGTCTGCGCCGCCGCCAGTCCCTCCCAGGAGAACTCCATCTCCGACCGGTAATGCGCCTGGAGGCACATCAGCCGGTAGCTGAGAGGATGGAAGCCGTGGTCGACCAGCCGCTGCAACGTGGTGAACTCGCCCGACGATTTCGACATCTTGCCGTCGCGCTCGACGAGGAAGTTGTTGTGCATCCACCAGTTCGCTCCGGTGTAGCCTGCCGGACACCCCTGCATCGCCTGGTTCTGCGCGATCTCGTTGGGATGGTGGATCTCGCGATGGTCGATCCCGCCGGTGTGGATGTCGAAGCGCTCGCCGAGATATCGGCGGCTCATCACCGAGCATTCGAGGTGCCATCCCGGCGCGCCGCGGCCCCAGGGCGAATCCCACTCCATCTGCCGGGTCTCGCCCGCTGCCGACGCGCGCCAGATCGCGAAGTCCTGCGGGTGGCGCTTGCCCGCGACCGCCTCGATCCGGCCCTCGACATCCTCGCCGCGGTGACCGGCCAGGCTGCCGTAGTCCGGGACCGTGGACACGTCGAAGTACAGCCCGTCCTCTAGTTGGTAGCAATGCGTCTCGATGCCGCGTGCGAAGTCGATCATCGCCGCGACGTGATCGGTGGCGAGCGGGAAGCGGCTCGGCTCCCGGATGTTGAGGTCGCGCAAATTCTCCTTGAACGCCGCTGTGTAATGCGCGGCGATCGCCCAGATATCGCGGCCCGACGCCTTGGCCGCCGCCTCCATCTTGTCGTCGCCCGAGTCCGCGTCGGAGGTGAGGTGGCCGACATCGGTGATGTTGATGACATGCGTCAGCGGCCAGCCTTTCCAGGCCAGAACGCGCGCGAGTGTGTCGGTGAAGACATAGGCGCGCAGATTGCCGATATGCGCGTAGTTGTAGACCGTCGGCCCGCACGAATAGACGCGGACGTTCGCTGGATCGATCGGCTCGAAGCGTTCGAGCGCGCGGCCGAGGCTGTTGTAGAGGACGAGGGGGGCGCCGTTCATCCGAGCGCCTTACCGGTCGCGGGAGGTTCTCGGAAGGGGCCCCGGCCGCGTGTCGGGCGCGGCCGGGGCGGCACGGCGACAGGGGGCGCCGTGCGTCTCGGAAACTCTAGCGGGCGATCCCGATCAGCGCGGTCGCGGTATAGCCTGCGCTCGGGCTGCCGCTGAAGGTCGGAGTCTGCTGCGCGATCTGCGCGGCGGTGTTGTCGGCGAAGACGCCGTCGCTCGATAGCGACACCTGCGCGAGCCGCGTGGCGCTGCCGGGATAGGTGGTCGTGTCGGCGAACACCGCGCTGTTGATCGCGGTCGGCATGGCGAGCTGCGAAGTGAGGATCGCATAGCGCCCGCTCAGCGCGTTCGACAGCGACGAGAACACTTCGAAGTGCATGTGCGGCCAACGCCCCGAATAGCAGGCGGGGTAGATGGTGGTGAAGGTCACCTGGCCGTTGGCGTCGGTGACTTGTACGCCGCGCAGATAGCTCTCCGAGGCTGCGCCGCTATAC
>CAXTNG010000378.1:0-3453 GCA_964245475.1 uncultured Sphingomonas sp.
ACCTCTACGACGGCTACATCCCGACGATGCAGGCCGGCGACATCCTCGGCCACGAGTTCATGGGCGAGGTGGTCGAGGTCGGCGCGAAATCGACGCTCAAGAAGGGCCAGCGCGTCGTCGTGCCCTTCACCATCGCGTGCGGCAGCTGCTACCATTGCTCGAAGCACCAGTACTCGGCCTGCGACAACGGCCTGCCCGCCGACAACCAGGACATCGCGCAGGAGGGTTACGGCCATCCCATGTCGGGCCTGTTCGGCTACAGCCACATGACCGGCGGCTACGCGGGCGGACAAGCCGAGTATGTCCGCGTGCCGTTCAGCGACGTCGGCCCGATCGTCATTCCCGACGGGGTCGAGGACGACAAGGTGCTGTTCCTGTCCGACATCCTGCCCACCGGCTGGCAGGCGGCGGAATATGCGCAGATCGAACCCGGCGACACCGTCGCGGTGTGGGGCTGCGGCCCGGTCGGGCTGTTCTCCGTCCAATCTGCCTTCCTCATGGGCGCCGAGCGGGTGATCGCGATCGATCACTTCCCGAAGCGGCTGGCGCTGGCCAAGCAGTTCGGGGCGGAGACGATCAACTTCGAGGAGACCGACACCTACGAGGCGCTGATGCTGATGACCGGCGGCATCGGCCCCGACGCGGTGATCGACGCCGTGGGGCTGGAGGCACACGGCTTTTTCGTCGACAACGTTATCGACCAGATCAAGGCGTCGACCTTCCTCGGCACCGACCGCATCCACTCGATCCGCCAGGCGATCATCGCCTGCCGCAAGGGCGGCCGCGTCTCGATGCCCGCGGTCTACGGCGGCTTCGTCGACAAGTTCCCGCTCGGCGCGTTCATGGAGAAGGGGCTGACCCTCAAGACCGGCCAGACCCATGTCCAGCATTACATGCCCGCGCTGCTCAACGCGATCATGGAGGGGAAGATCGACACCACCTTCCTGATCTCGCACCGCATGGACCTGGAACGCGCGCCCGAGGGTTACAAGAACTTCCACGACAACCAGAACGAATACACCAAGATCGTCCTGAAGCCCGGCTCGGGCCTCTAAGAAGGAGCTATTTATGCCCAAGTTCGCCATCGTCACCGGCGCTTCCACCGGCATCGGCCGCGAGCTCGCCAAGCTTGCCGCGCAGGACGGCTACGATCTGCTGCTCGCCGCCGACACACCCTTCACCGACGCGCCGCTCAACGCGCAGACGCTGGAGGTCGACCTGTCGACCTTCGAGGGCGTCGACGAGCTGATCGAGAAGGCGGGCGGCCGTCAGGTCGACCTGCTCTGCGCCAATGCCGGCCACGGTCTCGGCCGCGCCTTCCTCGACCAGGAGCCGGACGAGTGGAAGCATGTGGTGAACACCAACGTCACCGGCACCGTCTACCTGCTCCAGCAGGTGCTGCGGCCGATGGTCGCGCGCAACGAGGGCAAGGTGCTGGTGACCGGCTCGATCGCGGGCTACATCCCGGGTTCGTTCCAGGCGGTGTACAACGGCACCAAGGCGTTCGTGGACAGCTTCGTCGCGGCGATCCAGAACGAAATCAAGGACGCCGACGGCGTTACGCTCACCAACCTGATGCCGGGGCCGACCGACACCGAGTTCTTCAAGCGCGGCGACATGATGGACACGTCGGTCGGCACCGATCCGAAAAAGGAAGACCCGGCGATCACCGCGAAGAACGGCTGGGACGCGCTGATGAGCGGCGAGGCGTCGATCGTCTCTGGCTGGAAGAACAAGGTGCAGTCCACGCTCGCCAACTTCACGCCCGCCGCCATGCTCGCCGAGATGCACCGCCACATGGCGGAGCCCGGCACCGCAACGCAATCGGCCGACCTGGCCAGCGGGCTCTTAGGGCCCCGCTGGCGGTGCGCTGTGCCCCAACGACGCAGCCGTTCGCATTTGGCGCCGGCGCCAAGCGCCGTCGGCCCTGATCTGCGGGTCAGATTTCCTCGATCTGCCGATCGTCGTCGGGCAGCAGGGAGAGTTCACGCCAGTCGATCGCTTCCTGGAGTGCCAGATAGCCGTCCTGGCCGACCTGGTGCGTGTCCCGCATCTGCTCCAGCGCTGCCCGTTCCGCGGCCACCGCGGCGAGCCCGAGCTTGCGGTAACGCTCCCAGCCGCCGCTCGCGCCGCGCTCCAGTACGTAGATGGAGTTCCAGATATCCGCTTCGCGTCCGCCGCACCCTTCCAGCGCTGCGAGCCCCGCCTGCCCCAGCCGCTTGCGTGCGTCCGCCAGGTCCCGCGCAGGGTCTTCCATCCGGTCGAGCCCGAGCAGGCGGATCAGCGGGGTGAGCGTCAGGCCCTGCATGACTAGGGTCGCGAGCACTACGCCGAAGGCGATCAGCACCACCACGTCGCGCTCCGGAAAATCCTGGGGCAGCGCGAAGGCGGTCGCGAGCGTCACCAGCCCGCGCATGCCGCTCCACGACACGATGAACCCTTGTGCGACGGTGGGCGCTTCCAGATCTCCGCGCATACCGGGAAAGCGTCGCACGACCAGATTCCACGCCATCACGACGGCGAAGCGCGCCACCGTGATCGCCGCCACCACCATCCCGGCGATCGCCGCGGCATGCCAGAGCCGCTCGGCAGGCATGCGCCCGACGATGATCCGCACCTGCATGCCCATCAGCAGGAACGCGACGACGTTGAGCCCGAACACGACCGTCGTCCACACCGCGAAGGAATGGACGCGGACGCGGGCGTCGCCCTTCACCTCGGGCGACCGCGCCAGCGTCATGGCGAAGGCCACCTCGGTCAGCACCGCGGACAGATGCAGATGCTCGGCCGCGATCCATACCAGGAACGCGACGAGGAATTGCAGCACGTTGTCGCCCAGCGTTCCCGCAATGTACCGGTGCACCCTGCGCATCACCAGTCCGAGTGCGATCCCCAGCACGACCCCCCCGGGCACCGCCAGCGTCAGCCGCACGCCTTGACTGAGGTCGAGGCCGCCATGCTGATGGATGGCGAGCGCCTGCGAGAAGAGCAGCAGCGCGGTGGCGTCGTTGAACAGGCTCTCGCCCTTCAGCACGGCCGTCGTGGCACGCGGCAGGGTGACGGTGCCCAGCACCGCGGTTGCGGCAGCTGCGTCGGGCGGGGCGACGATCGCGCCGAGCACCAGCGCCGCGGCGATCGGCAGCCCGGCGAACGCCCAGGCAACCCAGGCGGCGGCACCCGCGGTGACGATCACCGCCACGACGGCCAGCATGACTAGCGGTCGCCAGAGGCGCTGCGCCGCCCCGACCGGGAAGTCGAACGCCGCATCGAGCAGCACCGGCGCGATGAACAGCGCGAGCGCGGTGCCGGGGTCGATCACGATCATCGGCGCCCCGGGGAACAGCGCGATGCACACTCCCGCGACCGCCAGCATCGACGGATAGGGCAGCGCCAGCCGCCGCGCGACCTGAAGCAGCAGCACCGCCGCGAACAGCAGCACGATCAGGCTTTCGA
>CAXTNG010000379.1:0-1670 GCA_964245475.1 uncultured Sphingomonas sp.
TGCATCGTCAGCGCGTCGGCGACGTGGAACGGCAGCGGCGCTTCGACGGCGGCGCCACCACGACCGCCAGCGTCTGCTTGGCCGCCGCATAGGCCTGGCGCGGATCGTCGGGCTGGCCGAGCGCGAGCCGGTCGCCGGGCAGCTCCACGATCTCGCTGCCCAGCGCCGCCGCCCGCTCCGCCATCGCGCGCCCATGCGCGAAGCCGCGCGCGGCTCGCGTGATCAGCAGGCGCCGAGGGCGCCACACGCGCGGGGTAGCGGGGGAGGCCATCGATGGGGTAACCCGCAGCGGGGCGAAAGCGTTCAAGGGAGCGGCGATGCGGCGAAGGACGGTGCTCGCGGGGATCGGTGCGACGCTCGTGGCTCCAGCCGCTGCGCGGCCCTTGGCATTCGGCGGAACGCGATTCCGGGCGGAGGTCGCCGCATTGGAGCAGGACGCACGCGGACGGCTGGGACTCGTCATCCTCGACACCGCCAGCAACGCCCGTTTCGCATGGCGCGGCGACGAGCGTTTTCCGATGTGCTCCACCTTCAAGGCGCTGCTCGCCGGCGCGGTGCTCGCGCGGGTCGACGCGGGACGCGAGCGGCTGGATCGCGCGCTGCCGGTGGCGAAGGCCGATCTGCTGGCCTATGCGCCCTTCGCCAGGACCCGTGCCGGCGGCACCGCGACCATCGCGGAGCTGTGCGCCGCGGCGGTGGGCCTGAGCGACAACACTGCGGCCAATCTGCTGCTCGCCACGATCGGCGGGCCTGCCGGCCTGACCCGCTTCCTGCGCTCCCATGGCGATGTACTCACGCGCCTCGACCGCACGGAGCCGACGCTGAACACCGCGTTGCCCGGCGACCCGCGCGACACCACCACGCCGCTGGCGATGGCGAAGACGCTGCGGCGGCTGACGCTCGGTCCACTGCTGACGCCCAACTCGCGGCAGCAGCTGATCGCCTGGATGACGGCGGCGACCACCGGCGGCAAGCGGCTGCGCGCCGGGCTGCCGGACGGCTGGCGCGTCGCAGACAAGACCGGCACCGGCGCCAACGGCAGCAACAACGTGGTTGCGCTGCTCTGGCCTCCCGGCCGTGCTCGGCCGCTGGTGGTCGCGAGCTATCTCACCGGCTCTGCGCTGCCCGATGGGGGGCAGGACGCGATCCACGCTCGCCTCGCGACGGGGATCGCCAGGAACATCACACACCGTTCGCCCTGAGCGAAGTCGAAGGGCAGGTCGCAACCAGGTGCTTCGACTTTGCTCAGCACGAACGGTTTGGGGTGGAGGCCCGCCCTGAGCTGAAAGCTACTTATCCGACCGGATCAGCGTCGTCTCCGCGACATGCTCGGCCAGAAACCAGACCTGCGGCTCGTTGGTGCGGATCACGTCGCTGACCAGAAGGTCGTTGGTGCCGTCGTCCCCAGATTCGTCGGCCTGCGCCGCGCCTTCATGCGCCTGGCGCAGGATGATCTCGTGCGCCTCGAGCAGCCGCGCGATCTGGCTCGGCACGTCCTCGCGGCCCTTGGGCGGGCGCGGGATCCTGGTTGCCTCGGCGACGTCCGGCGCCATAGCGATGCTGATCCCGCCGAGCGCCATGATCCGCTCGGCGATCGTGTCGACCAGCGCCGCCTGCTCCTCGTAATGCTTATCGAGCAGCAGGTGCAGCTGGTAGAAGGTCGCGCCCGA
>CAXTNG010000379.1:1704-3434 GCA_964245475.1 uncultured Sphingomonas sp.
TACAGGTCGCGCAGCGTCATCGTGTCGGCGAGCACCTGGTTGAGGATCGCGACGCTCTGCGCGCGGGCATTGTCCTCCAGGGCGATCGGCAGGGTCTTGAGCGTGCCGAACGGCTGGATTTCGCGATACTCCACCTTGTACTGCGGCTGGGCCTCGCTGTCGGCAGCACTCTTGATCTTGGTCTTGGCCATGGTCGTCCTCGAATGGGGTTCGAGGGGTGAATCGTTCGGCGAGCGAAATGGTTCAGCTCTTTTGCGCCTCGGCGATCAGCTTCGCCGCGTCCGCACCGTTCCAGGCGAAACCGCCGGCCATCCGCCACACCTCGCGCCCCTCGCCGTCGAACAGGATCGTCATCGGCAGGTTGGCCTTATAGGCGAGGCTCAGCCCCAGCGCCGGGTCGCGATAGCCCGCCAGCGTCACCTTGCGCTGGTCGAGGAACGGCGCGACCTTCGCGGGGTCCTGATCCTGCGAGACCGCGATCACCCGTACCTTGCCCGACGTCGCGAGCGCATCGAGCGTCGGCAGCTCGGCGACGCACGGTGCACACCAGGTCGCCCAGAGATTGACCAGCACCGGCTTGCCCCTGAACGCGGCGAGCGTGGTCCGCTTGCCGTCCGGCGCCTCGAACGCCACCACCGGCGCCGCCTCGCCCTTGTGGCTGCGGTCCAGCTTCTCGACGGGCTTGGAGGGTCCGGTCGCCTCGCCGCCCGTTACCTCGTCGGGCGCGGGCGCGACCTCGTCGGCGGTGACGTTCGCCGGAGCTTGCGGTTGTGCGGGTGGCTCCGATTTCCTATCGCAGCCCGCGACCAGCCCAAGGACCAGGAGACAGGCGATCAGCGAGCGCGATACCATCGGCGGTTCCAATGCGATGTGGGGCGGGCGCTTCGCGGAAGGGCCGGCGGCGGTGATGCGCGAGATAAACGCCTCCATCCCCTTCGACAAGCGGCTGTGGCGGCAGGACGTGCGGGCATCCCGGGCGCACGTCGCGATGCTCGGCGCGCAGGGGATCGTGTCGGCTGAGGATGTGGCATCGATCAGCGAAGGGCTTGGCCGCGTCGCCGCCGATTACGAGGCGAACGGCGTCGCCGACGACCTCGCGCTCGAAGACATCCACATGCAGACCGAAGCGAAGCTTGCGGCGCTGATCGGCCCGGCTGCGGGCAGGCTGCATACCGCCCGCTCGCGCAACGACCAGGTCGCGACCGATTTCCGGCTCTGGGTCCGCGATGCCACCGATCAGGTGCTGGCGGCGCTGGCGGCGTTCCAGCAAGCCCTGTTGACCCGCGCGGAGCAGCATGCCGCCGACGTGATGCCCGGATTCACCCATCTCCAGTCCGCGCAGCCGGTGACGCTGGGCCATCACCTGATGGCCTATCACGAGATGATTGCGCGCGACGTCTCGCGCTTCGCCGACAATCGCGCACGCGCCAACCTCTGCCCGCTCGGCTCCGCGGCGCTCGCCGGCACCGGCTTCCCGATCGACCGCCATGCGACGGCGCAGGCGCTCGGCTTCGACGGCCCGACGCGCAACAGCCTCGACGCGGTGAGCGACCGGGACTTCGCGCTCGATTACCTCCAGGCCGCGGCGCAATGCGCGCTCCACCTGAGCCGCCTCGCGGAGGAGTTCGTCCTCTGGGCCTCGCAGCCGTTCGGCTTCGTCGCGCTGTCCGATGCCTGGTCGACCGGCAGCTCGATCATGCCGCAGAAGCGCAACCCCGACGCCGCCGAGC
>CAXTNG010000380.1:0-2085 GCA_964245475.1 uncultured Sphingomonas sp.
CCCCGCCCACGCTGATCGCACCTGGCCGGTAGCGGGGGCGGGCAGGGAATCGACCGGTTTGTGGCCTGGGCGGCAGGCCGTCGCGGGCGGGGTTCGTTGAGCCTTGATTCCGGGCACGGAACCCGGTCAGACTATCTACGGCCAACATCGTCCGGCCTGGACGGGTTCCCTGACCGCTGGGGCAGCATGCTGATCGGCTACGCCCGCGTCTCGACCGACGACCAGAACCTCGACCTGCAGCGCGACGCGTTGCGCGCGGCCGGCTGCGGGAAAGTCTACGAGGACAAGATCAGCGGCGCCAAGGCCGAGCGGCCCGGCCTCGCGCTCGCCTTGGAGGTGGCCCGAGCCGGCGACACCCTGATCGTCTGGCGGCTCGACCGGCTGGGACGATCGCTGCACGACCTGATCCTGCTGGCGCGCAGGCTCGACGAGGCCGGCATCGGGCTGATGAGCGTGCAGGAGAGGATCGACACCAGCTCCAGCGGCGGCAAGCTGATCTTCCACATGTTCGGCGCGCTCGCCGAGTTCGAGCGCAACCTCGTCCGCGAGCGCACCCGGGCCGGGCTGACGGCCGCCCGCGCCCGCGGCCGCAAGGGCGGCCGGCCCAAGCTGCTGGATCCCGCCAAGCGGCAGCTCGCGGTCAGGCTCTACGCCGAGAAGCGGCACACGATCGGCGAGATCTGCCGCTTGATGGGGATCTCCAAGCCGACCCTCTACAACTACCTCGCCGAGGCGAACGGCTGACATGCGGCGCCGGCGGCCCTCGGACGAGACGCTGGCCGCCCTGCGCACGAGGCTGGAGGACCTGCCACCCCGATCGGCCGAACGCGGGGCCCTGGTCCGGGGATGCGCCGACCTGCACGCGGTCTCGGTGGCCACGATCTATCGCGCCTTGCGCGACCAGTTCCGGCCGCGAGCGCTGCACCGCCGCGACCGCGGCATCCCGCGCAAGCTCCCGCGCCGGGAGATGGAGCGGTTCTGCGAGCTGGTCGCGGCGATGAAGTTGCGCACCACCAACCTGAAGGGCCGGCACCTCTCGACCGGGCGGGCGATCGAGCTCCTCGTGGAGCACGGGATCGAGACCCCGGACGAGCTGGTCCGAGCGCCGCCCGGCCTGCTCACCCGCACCACGGTGAACCGCTACCTGCGGGCCTGGGGCATGGACCAGCCGCGCCTGGAGCGGCCGCCGCCGGCGGCACGGTGCGAGGCCTCGCACGGCAACGAGTGCTGGCAGTTCGACCTGTCGCCGTCCGACCTGAAGCAGGTGCCGGCCCCGCTCTGGGTCGAGGCCGGCCGCGGCCCGCCGACCCTGATGCTGTTCAGCGTCGTCGACGATCGCAGCGGCGTCGCCTACCAGGAATATCGCTGCGTCTACGGCGAGGATGTCGCCGCCGCCTTGCGGTTCCTGTTCAACGCGATGGTGCCGAAGGACGAGGACGGGCTCGTGCTGCAGGGCATCCCCAAGATGCTCTACCTCGACAACGGCCCGGTCGCGAAGTCGGCGGTCTTCCGGCGGGTGATGGCGCAGCTGGGCGTCGAGGTGCGGACGCACATGCCCAGGGGCTCGGACGGGCGCCGCGTGACCGCACGCGCGAAAGGGAAGGTCGAGCGCCCGTTCCGGACCGTCAAGGAAGCCCACGAGACGCTCTACCACTTCCACACGCCGCAGAACGAGGCCGAGGCCAATCTGTGGTTGCGACGCTACCTGATCCGGTACAATGGCCAGCCGCACCGGTCGGAGCCGTGCTCCCGCGCCGAGGACTGGCTGGCCCGCCTGCCGCCTGACGGTGTGCGGGCGATGTGCGCCTGGGACCGCTTCAGGACGTTCGCGCGCGAGCCCGAGCGCCGCAAGGTCGGCATCGACGCCCGGGTCCGGGTGGACGGGGTCGGCTACGAGGTCGAGCCGTCGCTCGCCGGCGAGGTGGTGACGCTGTGGTGGGGCCTGTTCGACCAGGAGCTGTTCGTCGAGCACGCGGACCAGCGTTTCGGCCCGTTCGGCCCGATCGACGGCCCCATCCCGCTGCACCGCTATCGGAGCTTCCGGCGGTCGCCCGCCGACGAGCGGAGCTCGCGCATCGAGGCGTT
>CAXTNG010000380.1:2095-3400 GCA_964245475.1 uncultured Sphingomonas sp.
GCAGCCGGCCGCCGCGGCGCCGCCGGCGGCCCCGTGCAGCGACCCGGACCCGTTCCGGGAGCTGCGCTTCGCCGGCACCCTCGCCGCCAAGCTCGCGATCGCCGACTATCTCGGCCAGCCCCTGGCGAGGCTCGCCGCCGAGGACCGCGACTACATCGACGCCCTGCTCAAGGAGACGCTCGACCGGCGCACCATCATCGCCTGCATGCGAGGCTACGTCCGCGACCGCGCCCGGAAGCGGCATGGGGACGGGGGCGGGCATGCGCGCTGAGGTGATGGAGTTCTACGGCCTGGCGCGCTCGCCGCGCGCCGTCGGCTACTACGAGACCGCGCATCACCGCCAGCTCCTGCAGGACATCAAGCAGGCGGTCTACGACGGGGATCTGGTCGCCCTGTGCGGCGTCGTGGGCGCCGGCAAGACCGTGACCCTGCGCCGCCTGCAGGAGATGCTGGCCCACGAGGGCCGCGTGATCGTGTCGAAGTCGGTGGCGGTCGAGAAGAGCCGGGCCACGCTGGGGACGCTGATCACGGCCCTGTTCTGCGACCTCTCCCCCGACAAGGAGCCCAGGATCCCCAAGCAGGGCGAGTTGCGCGAGCGGGAGCTGCGCCACCTGGTCCGCAAGCGCAAGAAGCCGATCGTGCTGGTGGTCGACGAGGCCCACGACCTGCACCATCACACCCTGACCGGCCTGAAGCGGTTGATCGAGATGGTGGCGGACGGCGGCGGCAAGCTCTCCGTGCTGCTGGCCGGCCACCCCAAGCTGCGCCGCGACCTGCGCAGCCCGACCATGGAGGAGATCGGCTACCGGACCGCGGTGTTCCCGCTGGAGGGTGTCACCGGCAGCCAACGCGAGTACATCGAGTGGGTGGTCGGTACCTGCGCCGCCGGCAGGGTCAAGGTCGAGGAGGTCCTCGATCCCGCCGCCGTGGACCTGCTGGCCTCGCGGCTGCGCACCCCCTTGCAGATCGAGCAGCACCTGACGCTCGCCTTGGAGACCGGGTACCAGGCGAACGAGAAGCCGGTGAGCGAGGCGATCGTCGACTCCGTGCTGTCCAAGCAGCTCGACGACCTCGAGCCGACGCTGACGCGGCACGGCTACACCGCCAAGGTGCTGACCGAGATGCTGGGCACGAAACCCGGCGAGATAAAGGCCCTGTTCAAGCAGACGCTGGGCACCGACCGCACCCGGGAGCTGAAGGAGCAGATGCTCGCCGCCGGGTTGCCGGTGTGATCCGGCGGGCCGGAATCGGGTCGATTCCCTGCCCGCCCCCGCTACCGGCCAGGTGCGATCAGCGTGGGCGGGG
>CAXTNG010000381.1:0-3378 GCA_964245475.1 uncultured Sphingomonas sp.
TCGAACTTGTCGACCGCCTTCATCAGGCCGATGTTGCCTTCCTGGATCAGGTCGAGGAACTGCAGCCCGCGATTGGTGTATTTCTTGGCGATCGAGATGACGAGGCGCAGGTTCGCCTCGACCATCTCCTTCTTGGCGATCCGCGCCTCGCGCTCGCCCTTCTGGACTTGGTTGACGATACGGCGGAACTCGCCGAGCGCCATGCCGGTCGCCTGCGCGATCTCGCCAATCTCGATGCGGATACGGTCGACCGCGCCGCCCTCGTTCGTCGTGAAGGCGGTCCACTTCTTGTCCAGGCTGCCGACCGCCTTCAGCCAAGTGTCGTCGAGTTCGTGGCCGACGTAGCGGTCGAGGAAGTCCTTGCGCGGCACCTTGTGGCGCTCGGCCAGGCGCAGCATCTGCCCGCCGAGCGCCGTCAGCCGCCGGTTGTAGGCGTAGAGCTGGTCGACAAGGTACTCGATCTTGGCATTGTGGAACTGGACGCTCTCGACCTCGGCGGTCAGCTCCTCGCGGAGTTTGTGGTATTTGCGCTCGTCGCCGCCGGACAGCTCGCCGCCCGCCGCCATCGCGTCGAGCCGCTGCTGCTGGATCTTCGAGAACTTCTTGTAGAGCGCGGTGATGTTGGCGAAGCGCTCCAGCGCCATCGGCTTGAGCTGCTCCTCCATCTGCGCGAGGGAGAGAGTGTTGTCCTCCTCCTCGTCGTCCGACGGGCGCGGTGCGCGGCGTTCGGTAAGGTCGTCCTCGTCCTCCTCGACGACCGGCGCTTCCTCCGGCTCGGCTTCCTCCTTGAACGAAGGGCCGGCGGTCTTCTCGCTGATCTCGTCATCGCCGGGCTCCTCCTCGTCGGAGAGGCTCTCGGGCGCGGGGTCCTTCGACAGCATCGCGTCGAGGTCCATGATCTCGCGCAGCTGCATCGTGCCTTCGTTGAGCGCGGTCGACCAGTCGATGATCGCGTTGAAGGTGATCGGCGATTCGCACAGGCCCAGGATCATTGTGTCGCGGCCGGCTTCGATCCGCTTGGCGATCGCGATCTCACCTTCGCGCGACAGGAGCTCGACCGCCCCCATCTCGCGCAGATACATGCGGACGGGATCGTCGGTGCGGTCGACGACTTCCTTCTTCTTGACCTCGGGCGCGGAGGCGCCGGAGGAATCGGCCTCGGCATCGACCGTTTCCGGCTCGTCGTCGTCGTCCGCGCGGGCCTCGGGCTCGCCGTCCTCGCCCGCGTCCTCGTTCTCGACGATGTTGACGCCCATCTCGTTCAGCGCCGAGTTGATGTCCTCGATCTGATCCGAGGTCATGTCCGCGGGCAGCGCCTCGTTGAGCTGGTCGTAAGTGATGTAGCCGCGCTTCTTCGCCCGCGCGATCAGCTTCTTCACCGACGCATCGTTCAGGTCGATCAGCGGCGCCGTATCGCCGTCGGTCGTTTCAGTCGCCATCAATTGCCCTCATCCGCTAAGACACCGGCGCCTCATCCGGCATCAGCGCATTCATAAAAACCTCGTCCATCTGCCGCCTTATGGTCAGTAGCTGAACGTACTCCTGAAACTCGTCGTCGTTCCACTCATTCACGTACCGCGCTCGAGCCTCCTCAAGCTCGAAATCCATTGCCGGCCCGACGTCCAGCTTCTCCGCGACGAGTGCAAGGTCGCGACGAGCTTGTTCAGGCTGGGCCTTATGGGCGATAAATGAAAACGCAAGCTTCACCTCGTCGAGTTTTTTGACGACGTGCTCCAGAGCGTCCTCTCGTAAAATGGTCCGAACTTGATCAGTTTCAAGATTGTCGTGCGCTAGGGCAGCGTCGAGCAGGCGCTCACGCACCTGCCGGATGCGCATAGCTTGGATCGGGATGCGTACCAGGGTCTCCGACAGCGGTCGGATCATGTCGGGATACTCGATCAAGCCTTTCATCAATGCTGGCACGATAGTCACTTCATCTATGCCGGCTCGGGAGATAGCTACAACCCGATCATCGATAGGCTGCCGAGTAGTTGAGTGCTTGCCGAATGAGCGAAAGGAGGAGCTCGGCCGCTCGGGATGAAAGAGGTCCCATACCCTCGTATTGAATGCCGCGAGGTACTCGGATCGCACGACCGCATCGGTGACAGTGTGAGCTAACGTCCGAAGGCGGGCCCGAAACCCTGCGCGCTGCTCAGGCGTGACGAGCGGCTCCGCGGCGAGCTCGGTTTGCCACAGACGTTCGACCAGCGGCTCGCTATCCCGCAGCACGGCCTCGAAGCCCGCGGCGCCCTTGGCGCGCACCAGGTCGTCGGGGTCTTGACCCTCCGGCAGGGTGACGAACGACAGGCTTCGCCCGGGCGCGAGCATCGGCAGCGCCCGATGCGCGGCGCGCAAGCTCGCCTTCTGCCCTGCGGCGTCGCCGTCAAAGCAGAGGATCGGCACGTCGGTGATCCGCCACAGCCGCTCCAGCTGTGCCTCGGTCAGCGCGGTGCCGAGGGGCGCAACCGCTTCGGCGATGCCGGCCTGGGCGAGCGCGATCACGTCCATATAGCCCTCGACCACCAGCACCCGGCCGGCCTTGCGGGCAGCGGGGGCGGCTCGGTCGAGGTTGTAGAGCGTGCGGCCCTTGTCGAAGAGCGGCGTGTCGGGCGAGTTGAGGTACTTCGGCTCACCGTCGCCGATGATGCGGCCGCCGAACGCGATCGTCCGCCCGCGCGGGTCGCGGATCGGGATCATCAGCCGCCCGCGGAAGCGGTCATAGGGCTCCTTGCCCTCGACCTGGATCAGCATGCCAGCCTCGACGAGCATCGGGTCGCCGTAGGTCGCCAGCGCAGCCTTGAGCTTGCCGCGCGAATCGGGGGCGTAGCCGAGGCCGAAGTCGCGCGCGGCCTTCGCCGACACGCCGCGCTTCTCCAGCACCGCGCGGGCGTCCGCACCCGCGACGCCGTTCAGCTGCTCGGCGAACCACCCCGCCGCCTCCGCCATGACGTCATGCAGCCCCTTGGCCGCCTCCTGCCGCTCGGCCGCGCGACGATCGAGCGCGGGCATCTCCATCCCGGCACTCCCTGCCAGCTCCTTCACCGCATCGATGAAGGGCAGACCCTGTTGGTCGGTCAGCCACTTGATCGCGTCGCCGTGCGCCGAGCAGCCAAAGCAATGATAGAAGCCCTTGTCATCGTTGACGTAGAAGGAGGGCGTCTTCTCGTTGTGGAAAGGGCAGCACCCCCTCATCTCGCGGCCCGCGCGGGTGAGCTTCACGGACTTGCCGACGAGCGCGGACAGCGACGTGCGGGCGCGGAGCTCGTCGAGGAAGGCGGGGGTGAGGGTCATCGGTCGAGCGTTGCCGAGCGTGCTTCGACTTCGCTCAGCACGAACGGATGTTGATCTTCATTCTTACTATCTCCGTTCGTCCTGAGC
>CAXTNG010000382.1:0-2008 GCA_964245475.1 uncultured Sphingomonas sp.
GCGGCAGGAGCGTGTTGGTCTCGCCGCGCTCGCGCCGGACGAAATACCAGCCGATGCCGAAGCCGAGCAGCATGATCGCTGCCGATACTACGGGGCTGTCGCCGTGCACCGCGGCCTCCGCACCTCCGATGATCAGCCCGATCGTCGAGGCGCACAGCACCGCGCCGAACACGTCGAACGGCTCGCTGCCACGCCGCTGCTCGGGCAGCGCACGGCCGAGCGACAGGCTGACGATCGCGAGCGGCACCGCGATCGCGAACACCCAGGGCCAGTCGGCGACCGCCAGCACCAGCCCGCCGATCGTCGGTGCGAGCGCCGCCGCGCTCGACACCACCACCGAGTTGATCCCCATGCCGCGGCCGAGCTGGGCCGACGGATAGGTCGCGCGGAGCAGCGCCGACGACACCGCCAGCACCGCCGCCGCGCCGATCGCCTGGCCGCACGCACGATCAGCAGGAAGGCAAGGCTGTGCGCGAAGAAGCACAGCGCCGTCGCGACGGTGAAGATCAGCTGCCCCGATTGGAACAGTCGCTTGAGCCCGAGCCGGTCGCCGAGACCGGCTAGCGGGAGCACCAGCATCGCCAGGATCACCTGGTACACCGTCACCACCGCGACCGAGGCGCTCGAATTGACGTGGAGGTCGCGCGCGATCGTCGGCAGCGCGACGGTAACGATGCTGCCGTCGACCACGGTCAGTGCCGTGCCGGTCGAGAGCGCGGCAACGGCGAGATAGCGGCGGGGAAGGGGCAGGCCGTCGTGCATGACGGGCGCTTAGCGGCTTGGACCCGGTATTGCACCTGCCGATCTTGATGAAGACGCCATGGCTCCGAGTCCGACAGTCGCGCACCAGTCCTCCGTCACCCCGGCCTCGCAACCAACCACCTCTCGTTACGCCACAATGTTGCTTCCTTACTGCAACGCAATTGCCGAACGGACGCGACTTGTGCGACACGTCGGCCATGCTCCGCTCCATCCTGATTGCCGCCGCCCTGATGTCTTCACCCGTCCTTGCCCAGACAGCCGCTACCGACGATCCCTACATCTGGCTCGAGGACAAGGACGGCGCCAAGCCGCTCGCCTGGGTCGACGCGGAGAACGCGCGGACGCTCCCGCGCCTCCAGAACGATCCGCGCTACGCCGGCTTCTATGCCGACGCGCTGGCGATCGCGTCCGCCGAGGACCGCATTCCCGCGCCCGAGCAGCTCTACGGACGCGTCTACAACCTCTGGCGCGACAAGGCGCATCCGCAGGGTATCTGGCGCTGGACCAGCGAAGCCGATTACGCGAGCCCGGCGCCCAAGTGGACCGTGGCGCTCGACCTCGATGCGCTCGGCAAGGCGGAGGGGCGGAAATGGGTGTGGAAGGGCGCGACCTGCCTCCAGCCCGAGGAGAGGCTGTGTCTTGTCGCATTGTCCGAAGGCGGAGAGGACGCGGTCAGCTATCGCGAGTTCGACCTGGGGACGCAGGCGTTCGTCGGCGGGGGCTTCGCGCTGCCGACTTCGAAGCAGGACGCCACCTGGGTCGACCGCGATACTTTGCTGGTCGCGCGCGACTGGGGGCAGGGCACGCTGACGACGTCGAGCTACCCCTTCGTCGTCAAGCAGGTGAAGCGCGGGGCGCCGCTGAGCGCCGCAACAGAGGTGTTCCGCGGCGAGCCGTCGGCCGTCGGCTCCGTGCCGTTGACGATCACCGACGCCAAGGGCAACCGCGCGGTGATGGTCGTGCGCAACAAGACCTTCTTCGGCAACGACAAGGCGCTGTGGACTCCCGCGGGGGTGGTGCGGTTGCCGATGCCCGAGCGCGCGGACCCACAGGGCATGATCGACGGCCGCGTCCTGTTCACCACCAGCGATCCCTGGGGCGATGTGCCCGCGGGCGCCGTAGCCTGGGTGCCGCTCGACGAGCTGCGCAAGGGACAGGCCACGCCGCGGCTGCTGTTCAAGCCGGACGCGCGCCAGGCGGTGGAGTGCGTCGCGGTGACGCGCGGGCACGTCATCGTCCATTACAC
>CAXTNG010000382.1:2018-2586 GCA_964245475.1 uncultured Sphingomonas sp.
CCATTACACCGACAACGTCCGCGGCCGCGCCGCGGTGTTCACGCCCGTCGGCGAAGGCTGGACGCGGCGCGCGGTGCCGCTGCCCGACAACATTTCGGTCGGCGTCGCGAGCACGACCGACCGCAGCGACCGCGCCTATCTGACCGTGACCGGCTTCCTCGATCCGACGACGCTGCTCGCCTTCGATGCCGCCGCCGCCGCGTCGCCGAAGCAGGTGAAGGCGCTCCCTGCCAAGTTCGATGCGTCCGGCGCGCAGGTCGAGCAGTTCGAGGCGACCTCGACCGACGGCACGAAGATTCCCTATTTCATCGTCCACCGCCGCGGCATCGCGCTCGACGGCTCAACGCCGACGCTGATGACCGCCTATGGCGGCTTCCAGCTCTCGCGGCTGCCGACCTATCTCGGCATCACCGGCAAATTGTGGACCGAGAAGGGCGGCAGCTTCGTCCTCGCCAACATCCGCGGCGGCGGCGAGTTCGGCCCGGCGTGGCACGACGCCGGGCGCAAGATTAAGCGGCAGATCATTTACGACGACTTCGCCGCGGTCGCCCGCGACCTGTTACGGCGC
>CAXTNG010000382.1:2596-3372 GCA_964245475.1 uncultured Sphingomonas sp.
AGAAGCTCGGCATCTACGGCGGCTCGAACGGCGGGCTGCTGATGGGGGTCGAGCTCACCCAGCATCCCGAGTTGTGGCATGCGGTGACCATCCAGGTGCCGCTGCTCGACATGATCCGCTACGAGCAGATCGCCGCCGGCGCATCCTGGGTCGACGAATACGGATCGGTGTCTGTGCCCGCCGAGCGCGCCTTCCTCGCCGGCATATCTCCGTATCAGAACCTCAAGCGCGGCGTCGCCTATCCCGAGCCGTACATCTGGACCACCACCAAGGACGACCGCGTCGGCCCGCAGCATGCGCGCAAGTTCGCCGCGCGGATGAAGGAATACGGGCTGCCGTATCTCTTCTACGAGGATACCGCGGGTGGCCATTCGGGGGACGCGGACATCGAGCAGGGCGCCCGGCTCCAGGCCTTGCAGATGACCTATTTCGCCCAGAAGCTGATGGGCAGCTAGGGGCTCCGGCAGTGCCCGCGAGATGATTGCGGAACCGCAACGGCCTCGGCCCGTTGCGGTTATGTCAATAAGGAGACGATGTGATGGGACGTGGATGTCTGCTCTGGGCGCTCGGCGTGCCGCTGCCGGTCGTGATCATCCTCTATTTCCTGTTCTTCCGGCACTGATCGTGCCGAAGCGGAACCAAAAGCCGTCGAGGAGGGTTGTTGCAGCGCAGCAATAGGCTTTAGGAGGGCGCGATGCAGACCATCGACACCACGGCTCCGCCCCCGCCGCCCGCGTCCACGCCGACGATCTTCGAGGCGATCGTCAAGCAGCAGT
>CAXTNG010000383.1:0-313 GCA_964245475.1 uncultured Sphingomonas sp.
CGGAAATCGCTCATCGCCGCCGCTTATCCGCCGGGCACTGCTTGCGGTCAATCGGCGGCGAGCCGGGCGGCGAGCGCGACGAGGCACCCGTCGTCGGGCCGCTCGGCCACGGCGCCGGGCACGTCCGGACCCGCGCCGCGCACCGCCGCGCTGATCGCCGCCACCTTCAGATCGGTGACACCGTCGCGTGCGGCCAACACCACCAGCCGACGTGCGGCGCGGGCGGAGTGGACCAGCGCGACCGCACCCGCGAGCATGGTCGCGTCGGCGACCGGGACCTCTTCGGCCGCGTAGACCGCGACCGTCGCGACAT
>CAXTNG010000383.1:323-3358 GCA_964245475.1 uncultured Sphingomonas sp.
CACCGGCACGGTGGTGATCGAGAACGTCTTCTCGCTGCCCGGCGTCGGCCGGCTCGTCTTCCAGGCGATCGCCAACCGCGACCTGCCGGTGGTGCGCAACATCGTTGTCCTCCTCGCGGCGACGGTCATCGTCGTCAACTTCCTGGTCGACGTCTGGATCGTGGCCATCGATCCGCGCCTGCGCTCGGCCGAGCGCTGAGGGGCGCGCGCCCGGCGAGGTGCAGGAGCCGCGTCCGCCCGCTCGCCTGCACGACGCTCGCCACGTCGCCGGCGCCCACCGTCTCAACCATCAGCCCTGCCGAGCGCGCCGCCCGTGCCGTCGCCTCTCCGACGGCGACGACCGGCAGACCGCACAGCGCATCCAGCCCGGCGCCGGCATGGCGTACCGCATTGGCGCTGGTCAGCAGCAGCGCGTCGAAGGCGGCAGGGTCGGGGGGCGTCCAGGCGAGTGAGCGGGCGGCGAACAGCGGCAGCCGGATCGCGCTCAGCCCGAGCGCTTCGATGCGGGCGACGGTCGCGGCATTGCCCGGCTCGGGGCGGAGCACCGCGAGGCTGCGGGTCACGGATTGAACAGGCGCCGAACCTCGGGCGGCGCGCGCTCCAGCAGGTCGGAGGCGAGCGCGCGGCCACACGCCTCGCCCATGACGCCCTCGATGCTACCGGTGACGTCCAGACCGCCGTCCTCGGCGAGCAGCTCGGCGCGGATGCTGAGCGTCTCGCCTGCGAGCGATGCCAATGCGGCGACGGGCGTGTGGCAGTCGGCACCGAGCCCCGCCAGCAGCGCGCGCTCGGCGCGGACGCAGGCGCTGGTCTCCGCGTGATCGAGCGCGTCGACCAGTGCCTGCGCCATGGCGTCGCCGGCACGGACCTCGATGCCGACGGCCCCCTGCGCGGGGGCCGGCAGCATGACGTCGGTAGGGATTGCCGTTCCGACATCGCCACGATTGAGCCGGTCGAGCCCCGCTGCCGCGAGCAGGGTCGCGTCGACCTCGCCCGCCGCGAGCTTGGCGAGCCGGGTGCCGACATTCCCGCGGAACAGCACGATCCGCAGGTCCGGGCGCAGGCGGAGCAGCTGAGCGCGCCGCCGCGGGCTGCTGGTGCCAACCACCGCTCCCTCGCGCAGCGCCGCGATCGATTCCGCGCCGATCAGCCGGTCCCGCACGTCGGCGCGGGGCAGCATCGCGGCGATCGCGATCGCGTCGGGGCGGGTCGTTTCGACGTCCTTCATGGAATGAACCGCGCAGTCGATGTCGCCGTCCAACAGCGCGCGATCGAGCTCCTTGGTCCACAACGCCTTGCCGCCGATCTCGGCAAGCGCGCGGTCCTGCACCTTGTCCCCGGTGGTGCGGATCGGCACCACTTCGATGTGGTCGGGCGCCCAGCCATGCGCGGCGGCGAGCCCCGCGCGCACCATCTCGGCCTGGAGGAGCGCGAGGGCCGAGCCGCGGGTGCCGATCCGGAAGCGGTGCATAGCTCGACCTTGGCGCAGGCTGCGCGCTTCGACAAGCGCCGGCGCGGCGGCTAAGGGGCGAGCATGCTAATCCTGGGCCTCGAATCCTCCTGCGACGAGACTGCGGCGGCGCTGGTCACCGGCGATCGGCGGGTGCTCGCGCACCGGCTCGCCGGGCAGGAGGCAGCACACGCGCCTTATGGCGGGGTCGTGCCCGAGATCGCAGCGCGCGCGCATGTCGAAGCGCTGGAGCCGCTGATCGCGGCGGCGCTCGCGGACGCCGGCGTGTCGCTGGCGCACGTCGATGCCATCGCCGCCACTGCCGGCCCGGGCCTGATCGGCGGCGTCATGGTGGGGCTGGTCACCGGCAAGGCGCTCGCCCATGCGGCAGGCAAGCCGCTGATCGCGGTCAACCATCTGGAGGGCCACGCGCTGTCGCCGCGGCTGGCGGACCCGGATCTCGGCTTCCCGTACCTGCTGCTGCTGGTGTCGGGCGGGCATTGCCAGCTGCTGCTGGTCGAGGGGGTCGCGCGCTACCGGCGGCTGGCGACCACGATCGACGATGCCGCGGGCGAGGCGTTCGACAAGACCTCGAAGCTGCTCGGCCTTGGCTTCCCCGGCGGTCCGGCGGTCGAACGCGCCGCGCGCGACGGCGACGCTTGCGCGGTGCCGCTGCCGCGCCCGCTGACCGGATCGGACGAGCCGCATTTCTCCTTCGCGGGCTTGAAGAGCGCCGTCGCGCGCGCGTTGGGAAGCCACGCGCCCGAGGACATCGCCGCCTCCTTCCAGCAGGCGGTGGTCGACTGCCTCGTCGACCGCACCACGCGGGCGCTCGCCCGTGCAGGCCGGCCGACCGCGCTGGTCGTCGCCGGCGGGGTCGCGGCAAACGGGGCGGTGCGGGGCGCATTGGAAGCGCTCGCGACCATGCACGGGCTACGCTTCGCCGCGCCGCCCTTATGGCTGTGCACCGATAATGCCGCGATGATCGCCTGGGCGGGCGCCGAGCGCTTTGCCGCCGGACTGACCGACCCGCTCGACGTCCCCGCCCGCGCGCGATGGCCGCTCGACCCATACGCGGAGGCGGTGCGCGGAGCGGGGGTCAAGGCATGAGCGCTCAGAAATCGACCGCGATGCCCTTATGCACCCAATCGCCGTAGCGGGTCGGGTCCTTGCCGAGCGGGTCGGGCGCGTCGCGGATCGGCTCGGGCTTGGGCACGGGCCGGTTGGGCGAGAGGTGCATGGGCGGCTTCAGGTGCGGCGGGCGCTGGCCCATAATTGGTCCTCCGTTGCGCGATGGAGTGCTTTGCCCCACATCGGCCTGCACATGCCGCTTGCCAAGCCCAACCGCCCGCGCGGCCCCGATCCGCTCGGCACCGCGGCGCGGCGCGCCGCGATGCGGCTCTTGGACGTCGTGCTCCGCCGCGGCGCGGCGCTCGAGGCAGCGCTGCCCGCCGCTACGCGCGCAATCCCCGGCGGATCCGACCGCGGGCTGGCGCATGCCATCGCTGCCGAGGCGCTCAGGCGGCTGCCTGACCTCGACGTGCTGATCGACTCGGCGACACGCCAGCGGCTGCCCGATGATCTC
>CAXTNG010000384.1:0-3334 GCA_964245475.1 uncultured Sphingomonas sp.
CCCCACCCCAGCCCCTCCCCTTCAGGGGAGGGGCTTGTGGTCATCGCCTCCCTCACGCGGCTTCATCCTGCGGCGGCATGTTGTGGCCGAGCAGCCGCAGCACCTCTTCCGCGGCGGCGATCAGGTTGGTGCCGGGGCCGAAGATCGCCTGCACACCGGCATCCCGGAGCGTCTGATAGTCCTGCGCCGGGATCACCCCGCCCGCGATCACCTTGATGTCGACGCGGCCCGCATCGCGTAGGTGGCCGATCAGTTCGGGTATCAGCGTCTTGTGCCCGGCGGCGAGGCTGGAGGCGCCGACCACGTCCACGTCCTTCGCCAGCGCGAGGTCTGCGGCCTCACTCGGAGTCTGAAACAGCGGCCCGGGCACGATCTCGAAGCCGAGATCGCCGAACATCGAGCTGACCAGGTTCGCGCCGCGATCGTGGCCGTCCTGCCCCATCTTGGCGACCAGCATCCGCGGGCGGCGGCCCAGCCGCGAGGCGGTGGCGACGACGCCCTCGACGAGGCTCAGCCAGCGCGCGTCCTCGGCATAGGCGCCGCCGTAGATGCCGCTGACCGGCGTCGGCTGGGTGCCGTAGCGGCCGAACACGTCCTCCATCGCCGACGAGATCTCGCCCAGCGTCGCGCGCGCGCGCGCTGCCTCGACCGCGAGCTCCAGCAAATTGCCCTGCCCGCGCGCGCCTTCGCGCAGCGCATCGAGCGCTTGGCGACAGGCGTCCGCGTCGCGCGATGCCTTGACGCTGGCAATCCGCGCCACCTGCGCCTCGCGTACCGCGTGATTGTCGACGTCGAGGATGTCGATCGGCGCCTCGTCCTTGAGCCGGTATTTGTTGACCCCGACGATGACGTCCTCGCCGCGGTCGACGCGCGCGGCACGGGCGGCGCTCGCCTCCTCGATCATCGCCTTGGGCCAGCCGGCGGCAACCGCCTTCGCCATGCCGCCCTCGCGCTGGATGCGCTCGATCAGCGCCCAGGCGCCGTCGACCAGCTGCTGCGTCAGGCTCTCGACGTAATAGCTGCCGCCCAGGGGATCGACGACCTTCGTCATCCCCGTCTCTTCCTGGATCACGATCTGGGTGTTGCGCGCGATCCGGGCGGAGAAGTCGGTGGGCAGCGCGATCGCCTCGTCGAGCGCATTGGTGTGGAGCGACTGGGTACCGCCGAGCATCGCCGCCATCGCCTCGATCGTCGTGCGCATGACGTTGTTGTACGGGTCCTGCTCGGTCAGCGACACGCCGCTGGTCTGGCAGTGCGTGCGCAGCATCTTCGAGCGCTCGTCCTTCGCGCCCAGCTCGGTCATCACCCGGTGCCACAGCACGCGCGCCGCGCGCAGCTTCGCCACCTCCATGAAGAAGTTCATGCCGATCGCGAAGAAAAAGGAGAGCCGCCCGGCGAACTTGTCGATGTCGAGCCCGCTGGCGACGCCGTATTTCACATATTCCATGCCGTCGGCGATGGTGAAGGCGAGCTCCTGGAGCTGAGTCGCCCCGGCTTCCTGCATGTGGTAGCCGCTGATCGAGATGCTGTTGAACTTCGGCATCTCGCGCGACGTGTAGCCGAAGATGTCCGAGATGATCCGCATGCTCGGCTCGGGCGGGTAGATGTAGGTGTTGCGGACCATGAACTCCTTGAGGATGTCGTTCTGGATGGTCCCGTCAAGCTGGGCGCGCGGCACGCCCTGCTCCTCGCCGGCGACGATGAAGAACGCGAGGATCGGGACCACCGCGCCGTTCATCGTCATCGACACCGACATCTTGTCGAGCGGAATGCCGTCGAACAGGATCTTCATGTCCTCGATCGAGTCGATCGCGACGCCCGCCTTGCCGACGTCGCCGGTCACGCGCGGATGGTCGCTGTCGTAGCCGCGGTGGGTGGCGAGGTCGAAGGCGACACTCAGCCCCTTCTGCCCCGCCGCCAGGTTGCGGCGGTAGAAGGCGTTCGATTCCTCGGCGGTCGAGAAGCCGGCGTACTGGCGGATCGTCCACGGCCGCCCGGCGTACATCGACGCGCGGACGCCGCGGGTGAACGGCGCAAAACCGGGCAGGCCGGGGTTTTCGGGCGCGTCGGCAGCGGTGTAGAGTGGCTTGACTGCGATCCCCTCCGGCGTGTGCCAGGTCAGGTCGGCCCCCTTGGTCTCCTTGACGGCGGCGCGCTCCCAGTCGGCCAGCGTCGGGGTGGCCGTCGGTTCGGGCAGGTCTCGCGCGGGCGGAGCGGTGCCGGAATCCTCGCCCAGGTTGCGCTCAATGGTCGCCATGCGGGGTCTCCATCAGCTCGACCAGCACCCCGCCGAAGTCCCTGGGGTGGACGAAGACGATCGGCGTCCCGTGCGCGCCGATCCGCGGTTCGCCGAGCACCGTCGCGCCCTTGCCCCTCAATTCGCTCACCGCGGCGTGGATATCGGGCACCTCGAAGCAGACATGGTGCTGGCCGCCCGCCGGGTTCTTCCGCAGGTAGCCGGCGATCGGCGAGGATTCGTCATAGGGCTCGATCAGCTCGATCTGCGTGTTCGGCGCGTCGATGAAGCACACCTTCACCCCTTGCGCGGGCAGATCGAACGGCTCACCCACCGCGGCGGCGCCGAGCAGCGTGCGATACGTCTCGACCGACTGCGCGATCGACGGCGTCGCCACCCCGACATGGTTGAGCCGCCCGAGCTGCATCACACCAGCTCCACCGCCATCGCGGTCGCCTCGCCGCCGCCGATGCACAGCGCCGCAACACCCTTGCGGCCGCCGGTCCGCTTCAAGGCCGCGATCAGCGTCGCCAGGATGCGCGCGCCGGATGCACCGATCGGGTGGCCGAGCGCGGTCGCGCCGCCGTGGATGTTGGTCTTCTCGTGCGGGATGCCGAGATCCTTCATCGCGACCATGGTGACGCAGGCGAACGCCTCGTTGATTTCGTACAGGTCGACGTCACCGACGCTCCAGCCTGCCTTGTCGAGCACGGCGGTGATCGCGCCGACGGGAGCGGTGGTGAATTGGGCGGGAGCGCGGGCGTGCGCGGCGTGCGCGACGATCCGCGCCTCGGCCTGCAGCCCCTTGGCCTCGGCGACGGACTGCCGCGCGTGCACGAGCGCGGCGGCGCCGTCGGAGATCGACGAGGCGTTGGCGGCGGTGACGGTGCCGTCCTTGGAGAAGGCGGGCTTCAATCCCGGAATCTTGGAAGGATCGCCCTTCGCCGGCTGCTCGTCGCGCACGACCGTCTCGGTAGCGCGGCGGCCCTTGACCTCGACCGCGACGATCTCGTCGTCGAACGCGCCGCTGTCCTGCGCAGTCTTGGCGCGGGTCAGGCTCTCGATGGCGTAGGCGTCCTGCATCTCGCGGGTGAACTG
>CAXTNG010000385.1:0-3332 GCA_964245475.1 uncultured Sphingomonas sp.
GACCACCACCGCGCGCTCGCCGAACGCGATCGCCGCGACCGCCGCTGCGGTATAGGCACCGAGGCCGGGGAGCGTGCGCAATGCGGCCTCGGTGCGCGGAAACGCGCCGCCGTGCTCGGCGACCACCGCCTTGGCCGCGGCAACGAGGTTGCGCGCGCGGGCGTAATAGCCGAGGCCCGCCCAGGCGGCCATCACGTCCGCCTCGTCAGCCGTAGCGAGCGCCGCGAAGGTCGGCCAGCGCGCGACCCAGGCCTCGAAGCGGGGGCGGACGGCGGCAACGGTGGTCTGCTGAAGCATCACCTCCGACAGCCAGACACGGTACGGGTCCGGCGCTTCCCCCGGCCTTGCCCGCCACGGCAACTCGCGGCGATGCGCGTCATACCAGGCGAGCAGGCGCCCCGCGATGTCCCGGCCGACGACAGAGCGCTTGGCGTCCACCCCCGCGCTATGGCATGGGACGCGCCATGAGCAAGCGCCCCGGGGGCAAGAAGAATGGGCGCGCCCCCACCGAAGAGGCGCCCCGTGCCAACCGCTCGCGCGCGGTCGCCGAGCTGCTGCCCGCGGTCGGCGGTGCGGCGTTCCGGCGATTCGGCTTCGTGCAGAGCTCGATCGTCAGCCGCTGGCCGGAGATCGTCGGCGAGCGCTACGCCGCGGCGAGCCATCCCGAATCGATCCGCTTCCCGATGGGGAAGAAGCAGGAGGGCGTGCTGACGCTGGTCGTGCGCGGCGCCTTCGCGCCGATGATGCAGCACATCACGCCAGAGATCACCGAGCGGGTGAACCGCTTCTTCGGCTATCCCGCGGTCGCGCGCATCGTCATCCGCCAGGGCGAGGTGGCCAAGCCCGCAGGCAAGCGGCTCGAGCCCCGGACCAGGGTCGTGCCGGTCGAGCTCGGCGCCAGCCTCAAGACGATCGCCGATCCCGAACTGAAGGCGGTGCTCGAATCGCTCGCCGCCGGCGTTCACGCCAGCAGCGGCCTGCCCCGGATCGGCTGATGCGGCTGCTGCTCGCCCTGCTGGCGCTGCTCACCG
The DNA here is from genome assembly GCA_964245475.1 of uncultured Sphingomonas sp. Lineage (GTDB taxonomy): Bacteria > Pseudomonadota > Alphaproteobacteria > Sphingomonadales > Sphingomonadaceae > Sphingomonas. Next base: position 1,032 of record CAXTNG010000385.1, read on the forward strand.
TCTCGGCCGCGCGCCCGCGCGACTGGACGCAGACGGTCACCGTCACGCCCGCCGGCGCCTTTGTGCTCGGCAACCCGCAGGCGAAGGTGCGGCTGGTCGAGTACGGCAGCTACACCTGCCCGCATTGCGCGCATTTCGCGGAAGAATCTGCGACGCCGCTCAAGGCGATGATCCGCTCGGGCTCGACCGCCTGGGAGTACCGCCACCTGATCCGCGACCGGATGGACCTCGCCGCCGCGATCGTGGCGCGGTGCACGGGAGCGCGCGGCTTCTTCGGCGCGACCGAAGCGATCTTCGCGGCGCAGAACGACTGGCTCGCGCGCGGCTATCAGTTCGAGCAGCTCAACGGCAGCCAGTTGCGGCTCTATGCGCAGGCCGATCAGCTGCGTGCGCTGGCCGACGGCTCCGGGCTGACGGCGCTGGTCCAGGCGCGCGGACTGATCCCGGCAGCAGCAGCGGCCTGCTTCAACGACGATGCCGCGATCGCGCGGATCACCGCGATGACCGCGGCGACGCCGGACGGCGTCACCGGCACGCCATCCTTCTTCATCAACGGCCGCATCGTGCCGCGCTCGGCGGACTGGACCACGCTCCAGCCCGCGCTGCGCGCCGCCGGGGCCAAGTAAACCGGAGTTGCCATGAAGTATCTCGTCCTGCTCGCCGCCCTCCTGGCTGCCGCCTGTTCGAAGGGCGGCGACAATGCGCAGCAGGCCGCGCCCGTCGCGGCGGTGACTGCGCCCGCCGGGCAGCCGTGGACCGAGACGGTCGCCAAGACCGACGAGGGCTATGTCGTCGGCAACCCCGCCGCGCCGATCAAGCTCGTCGAATATGGCGCGCGGCTGTGCCCGGCGTGCAAGCAGTTCGCGACCACCGGCTTCGAGCCGCTGATGCAAAACTATGTGTCGACCGGCAAGGTGTCGTTCGAGTTCCGCGACTTCCTGATCCACGGCCCCGCCGAGCTGGGGCTGGCGGTGCTCGCGCGGTGCGCGGACAAATCCGCGTTCTTCCCGATCCTGGAGCAGAGCTATCAGAACCAGGACGCGATGAACCAGGCGATGATGGCGGTGCCGCCGGCGCAGCAGCAGGCGTTGCAGAGCGCTCCGCCCGCCGCGGCCATCACCGGCTGGACGCAGGCGATCGGCGGCATCGCCTTCATGCAGCAGCGCGGCCTGCCCGAGGCCAAGGCGCGCGCCTGCCTTGCCGACCAGAAGACCATCGACGCGGTGACCGCCGTGACCCAGAAGCGCGGCGCCGACGGCACGGTCTCCGCCACCCCGACGCTGATCGTCAACGGCAACAAGCTCGACACCGCGAGCTGGGCCGACGTGGAGAAGGCGCTCAAGGCGGCGGGGGCCTGAGGAACGAGCCCGTCACCCTCACCCTTCCCACTCGCTGCGCGAGCGGGCCCCTTCCCTCTCCCAGTGGGAGAGGGAGGGAGCGCCGTAGGCGCGGAAGGGTGAGGGTGACTGGCGCGGCCGACCGCTGACATGCGCATCACCCGCCTGCGCATCGCCGGGTTCAAGAGCTTCGTCGAGACCACCGAGCTGCGCATCGAGCCCGGGCTGACCGGCGTCGTCGGCCCCAACGGCTGCGGCAAGTCCAACCTGCTCGAAGCGCTACGCTGGACGATGGGCGAGACGTCCGCCCGCTCGCTGCGCGGCGCGGGGATGGAGGACGTGATCTTCGCCGGCACCGCGACCCGGCCGCCGCGCGACTTCGCGGAAGTGTCGATCCTGGGCGAAGTCGATGGCGATGAGCGCGAGGTCGTCCGCCGGATCGAACGCGGCGCAGGATCGGCCTACCGAATCGACGGGCGTGACGTACGCGCGCGCGACGTCGCTTTGCTGTTCGCCGATGCCGCCACCGGCGCGCACTCGCCGGCCCTGGTCAGCCAGGGCCGGATCGGCGCGGTGATCGCCGCCAAGCCTGCCGACCGGCGGGCGATGCTGGAGGAAGCGGCAGGAATCGCGGGGCTCCACGTCCGCCGCCGCGAGGCCGAACAGCGGCTCCGCGCGACCGAGACCAATCTGGAGCGGCTCGACGCGATCATCGCCGACCAGGACGCACGCGCCGCGGCGCTCAGGCGGCAGGCGCGTGCGGCGCAGCGCTACCGCGAGCTCTCGGCGCAGGTGCGGCTGGCCGAGGCCCGAATGATCTACGCGCGCTGGCGCGATGCTGCCGCAGCGGCGGATGCGGCCAAGGCGGAGGCGGCAGCGGCTGAGGCATCGGTAAGCGCGGCGGCAGATGCGGAGAACTCCGCGGCGGCCACGCGGGACGACGCGGCCACGGCCGTTGCTGCTG
>CAXTNG010000386.1:0-3326 GCA_964245475.1 uncultured Sphingomonas sp.
CCGCGCTCCTGCTCCTGCTCCATCCAGTCCATCGTCGCGGTGCCCTCGTGGACCTCGCCGATCTTGTAGGACTTGCCGGTGTAATAGAGGATGCGCTCGGTCGTCGTCGTCTTGCCGGCGTCGATGTGCGCCATAATGCCGATATTGCGGTAACGCTCGAGCGGATGGCTGCGGGCCATGGTTGTTGGTCCTTACGAGAGAATATTATGTGTGAGCGGAGCCGAAGCCCCGCTTAGGGGAAGAACAGCTTGCCGATCGCGGCACCCGCGCCCAGCAATGCGGCGGTGGCTAGCATAGCCTGGAAGATCGTGGTCCAGCCGATGATCTTCACCTCGGCCTGCGTCTTCTGCATGTCGATGCGAGTTTTTTGCAACTCTGCGATCGCCTTGTCGGTGTTGGCGCCCATCTCGCGAATGCGCGCCAACTGCTCCTGAAGGTCGATCTCACCGCGGTCAGCCTGAGTCGCCATCGCCTGCCTCCAACCTCTATATAGAGGCTACCAGCGATAATGCGAGAAGGCGCGGTTGGCTTCGGCCATGCGGTGGGTGTCTTCGCGCTTCTTCACCGCGTTGCCACGGTTGTTCGACGCGTCGAGCAGCTCGCCCGACAGCCGCGCGGCCATCGTGTTCTCGCTGCGGGCACGCGCCGCCGTGATCAGCCAGCGGATCGCCAGCGCCTGCGCGCGCTCCGGGCGCACCTCGACCGGCACCTGATAGGTCGCACCGCCGACGCGGCGCGACCGCACCTCGATGCCCGGCTTGATGTTGTTCAGCGCATCGTGGAACACGCCGATCGGCTCGCGCTTGGCGCGGGTCTCGACCGTTTCCAGCGCGCCATAGACGATCAGCTCGGCGACCGACTTCTTGCCGTCGAGCATGACGGAATTCATGAACTTGGAGAGCACCTCATCGCCGTACTTGGGATCGGGCAGGATGACTCGCTTCTCGGGACGACGACGACGCGCCATGGGAAATACCTTTCAATCAGCTAGACAGGACGGAGCGCGACTTACTTGGGCCGCTTGGCACCGTACTTCGACCGCGACTGGCGGCGGTCCTTGACGCCCTGCGTATCGAGCACGCCGCGCAGCACATGGTAGCGCACACCGGGCAGGTCGCGCACACGGCCGCCGCGGATCAGCACCACACTATGCTCCTGGAGGTTGTGCCCTTCGCCGGGGATATAGCTGATGACCTCGCGCTGGTTGGTCAGGCGGACCTTGGCCACCTTGCGCAGCGCCGAGTTCGGCTTCTTCGGCGTCGTCGTATAGACGCGGGTGCAGACGCCACGCTTCTGCGGGTTCTGCTCCATCGCAGGGACCTTCGACTTGGCCTTCTGCGGGTCGCGGCCCTTGCGGACCAGCTGGTTGATCGTCGGCATTGAAGCCTTCACCTTTCAAGTGGTTACTTTGCGAGACGCGAATGCAAAAGGGACCATCGGGAACGGCGATGCCGACCCTAGGCCCCGGATGTGCGCCCGCAATGTTCAATCGCCCGGGTGTCCCGGACGGAGCGCGCCTATACGCAGCGGTGCGTACCCGGTCAACAGGGGTTGCCCCATGACGGTCGGAGCGCTAACGGCAGCTGCGCACACGGGTGTAGCTCAGCTGGTTAGAGCGTCGGTCTCCAAAACCGAAGGCCCTCGGTTCGAATCCGAGCTCCCGTGCCACGCCGCCGCACCAGCGGCGGGCGCGGCCGGCGTCGTGCCAGCGACGACCGACGTCGCCGGATTTACTCCGGTGACGGCCCTTGCCTTGCCGCGCCCGCCATCCATCGCTAAGTCGCGCTCCCATCCGCACAGACCCAGGACAATCCGTGGCCCGCCCATCCCCCGCCGAATTCTTCAACCAGGTCCGCGCCGAGACGCGCAAGGTCGTCTGGCCGTCGCGCAAGGAGACGGTGATGACCGGCGTCATGGTGCTGGTGATGACCACCATCCTCGCGCTCTTCTTCCTAGGCGTCGATTCGATCTTCGAAGCGGTCGTCCGCGCCCTCCTCAAATTCGCCCAGGGGCAGTAAAACCATGTCACGCTGGTACATCATCCACGCCTATTCGGGCTTCGAGGGCAAGGTCCGCGATTCGATCATGGCGGAGGCAACCCGCATGGGGCTCGACCGCCTCGTCGAGCAGATTGAGGTCCCGACCGAGACCGTCACCGAGGCGCGCCGCGGCAAGAAGATCGCGGTCGAGCGCAAGTTCATGCCCGGCTACGTCCTCGCCAAGCTCGAGATGAACGACCAGGTCTATCACCTGATCAAGAACACGCCCAAGGTCACCGGCTTCTTGGGCGCGATGGGCAAGCCCCAGGCGATCAGCGAGACCGAGGCCGCGCGCATGCTCCACACCAAGGAGGAAGCCGCCGCTCACGCGCCCAAGCAGAAGGTCAAGGTCGACTACGAGATCGGCGACGCGGTCAAGGTGCTGGAAGGCCCGTTCGCGAGCTTCAACGGCACCGTCGAGGAACTCGATTTCGACAAGTCGAAGGTCAAGGTCTCCGTCTCGATCTTCGGACGCGCGACGCCGGTGGAATTGGACTTCGAGCAGGTGGAACGCTCCAAGTAGGCATTGCTGAGCGCATCACCTGATGCTACATTCCGTGCCTGACAGGAGTAGCACTTCATGCGCGCGACAATCGCCCTTGACGACGACCTCGTCGCCGATGCGCAGGAGTCGACCGGAATCACGGAGAAGTCGGCGCTTGTGCGTGAGGCGCTGAAGGCGTTGGTCGAACGCGAAGCGTATCGGCGGTTGGCGCTGCTTGGCGGGACGGAGTCGGGTTTTGTCGCCCCGCCCCGCCGCCGCCTGCCTTGATCCTGGCGGACACCTGCATCTGAGCTGACTACATTGGCCCGGGCGACGAGCTGATGGGCCAACAGCTTGCTGCACGGCAGATCGTGATGCACCCGTTCGTGCTTGGCGAGGTTGCGCTGGGCAGTCTCCGCAGCCGATCGGCCATACTCGCCGACCTCCGCAAGATCGCCAACCTCCCTGTTGCCAGCCCAGGCGAGCTGCTCACGTTCATAGATGCACACGCCCTCCAAGGCACCGGCATCGGCTATGTCGACACGCACATCTTCGCCAGCACCCTGCTCGCCCCCGGCACCCGTCTCTGGACGCGCGACAAGCAGCTCCACGCCGCAGCCGAGCGGCTGGGGGTGGCCGCGCGGGTGGTGAACTGAGGCGCAGCCCGCACGCGGCTAGCGCAAGCTAGAAGCGAGACGGGCAAGCCCGGCCGGCGGGTCGCGCCAGCGAACTCGTCCGACGTCCAGACGCGGGATTTACTCCCGCGTCGCCCCCCAAAATCGCGGCCACACCCCTTGCCACCC
>CAXTNG010000387.1:0-3315 GCA_964245475.1 uncultured Sphingomonas sp.
CACCAGGGCTGGCGCTACCTCGAACACGCCGACGCCCCGCCGGACCTCGCGGCTGCTCCCGACGGGCTGGCGGAGATGCCGCCGAAGCTGGTCGGCAAGCTGGTCGAGCTGGCGCTGATCTAGTCGTCCTCGTCCTCGAACCCCGACAGGTGCAGCGGCCGTGCCTTGATCTGACGGATCATGCACCAGTGGACCAAAGCCTCCTCGCGCCCGTGCGTTACCCACACCTCCTTGGGCGAAATCTCGGTCAGCGTGGTCGTAAGCTCGTCCCAGTCGGCATGGTCGGAGAGGATCAGCGGCAGCTCGACGTTCTTCTGCCGCGCGCGCTGGCGGATGCGCATCCAGCCCGATGCCATGGCGGTGATCGGGTCAGGCAGCCGCCGCGACCAGCGGTCGTTGAGCGCCGAAGGCGGGCAGAGCACGACATGGCCCGCAATGTCCTTCTTCGCCGCGCCGGTCGCGGGCAGCAGCTCGCCCAGCCGCACGCCTTGCTCCTCATAGAGGTCGCACAGCCGCTGCAAGGCGCCGTGAATATAGATCGGCGCGGCATGCCCGCGCTCGCGCAGCTCGGCGATCACCCGCTGCGCCTTGCCGAGCGCATAGGCGCCGACCAGCACGCAGCGCTCCGGGTTGGCATGCAGCGCGGCGAGCAACTTGTCGATCTCGTCGCCGGTCTCGGGATGGCGGAACACCGGCAGCCCGAACGTCGCCTCGGTCACGAACACGTCGCACGCCACCGGCTCGAACGGCGCGCAGGTCGGGTCGGCGCGGCGCTTGTAGTCGCCCGACACCACCACCCGCTCGCCGCGATGGCCGAGCACGATCTGCGCCGAGCCCAGCACATGCCCCGCCGGTACGAAGCCGATCTCGACCCCGTTCTCTTCTGGCCCCATCCGGATCGTCTCGCCATACGCCACCGGATTGCCCTGCTGCGGCCCGTAGCGCGCCGCCATGATCGCCAGCGTCTCGGGCGTCGCCCACACCGCGCCGTGGCCGCCGCGCGCATGGTCGGCGTGGCCATGCGTCACCAGCGCCTTGGCCGAAGGCTCCGACGGGTCGATCCACGCATCGGCCGGCGCGACATAGATGCCGTGCGGGTGCGGTTCGATCCAGTCGCCGAGCTTCGCCATGCCTCCTATATGGACGACGATGCCCGCTGGTTCCGCCACCGACTTGCCCCAGCCCCTCATCGATTGGTTCTCTGCCCGCGGCTGGCATCCCCGCACCCACCAGCTCGCCATGCTGGCCGAAGCGCGCGCCGGCCGCCACGCGCTGCTCGTTGCCGCCACCGGCGCGGGCAAGACGCTCGCCGGCTTCCTGCCCACCCTCACCGAGTTGATCGAGGCGCCGACCGAGGGCCTGCACACCCTCTATGTCTCCCCCCTTAAGGCGCTCGCGGTCGACATCCGCCGCAACCTGCTCGGTCCCGTCGAGGAGATGGGCCTCGACATCCGCGTCGAGACCCGCACCGGCGACACCTCGTCGGACGCCAAGAAGCGCCAGCGCACCCAGCCGCCGCAGATCCTGCTCACCACCCCCGAATCCTTGTCGCTGCTGCTCAGCTATCCCGACAGCTTCACGATGTTCGCCGGCCTGAAGACGATCGTCGTCGATGAGGTCCACGCCTTCGCCACCGGCAAGCGCGGCGACCTGCTCAGCCTGTGCATGGCCCGCCTCCAGCGCATCGCGCCCGGCCTGCGCCGCGTCGCGCTCTCCGCCACGGTCGCCGACCCCGACGGCTACCGCGCCTGGCTCGCCCCCTATGGCGACATCGACGCGGTCAGCCTGGTCGAAGGCGAGCCCGGCGCGGAGCCGCGCATCCAGATCCTGCTCCCCGAAGGCCGCGTGCCGTGGATGGGCCATTCGGGCCGCTACGCCGCCGAGCAGGTCATGCAGGAGATCGCCGGTCACCGCACCACCATCGTCTTCTGCAACACGCGCAGTCTCGCCGAACTGATCTTCCAGGACCTCTGGAAGGTGAACGAAGGCGGACTGCCGATCGGCGTCCACCACGGCAGCCTCGCCCGCGAGGCGCGCGAGAAGGTGGAGGGCGCGATGGCCGCCGGGCGCCTGCGCGCGCTCGTCGCGACTGCGAGCCTCGATCTCGGCGTCGACTGGGGCGACGTCGACTGCGTCATCCAGATGGGCGCACCCAAGGGCTCCGGCCGTCTCCTCCAGCGCATCGGCCGCGCCAACCACCGCCTCGACGAGCCCTCCGAGGCGATCCTCGTTCCCGGCAACCGTTTCGAATATCTGGAGGCCCGCGCCGCCTTGGACGCGGTCGAGGCGGGCGAGATCGACCCCGACCTGTTCCGCCCCGGCGCGCTCGACGTCCTTGCCCAGCACGTCATGGCCTGCGCCTGCGCTGCGCCCTTCGATGCTGCGCTTTTGCTGCAGGAGATTCGCGCAGCATTGCCCTATTCGGCACTGTCTGACGAGGTGTTCGAGCGCGTCCTCGGCTTCATCCGCGACGGCGGCTATTCGCTCCGCGCCTACGACCGCTTCAAGCGCCTCGTGCAGGAGCCGGATGGCCTCTGGCGCGTCGCTCATCCCAAATTCGTCGCGCAGCATCGCCTCAATGCCGGCATCATCGTCGAGGCGACGATGCTCGACGTCCGCTTCAAAAACGGCCGCAGCCTCGGCCGCGTCGAGGAGAGCTTCGCCAATACGCTGTCGCCGCGCGACACCTTCTTCTTCGCCGGCCTGAGCCTCGAGGTCGAGCGCATCGACCTCACCGACCTGATCGTCCACGCGACCAGCAAGCCCGCGCGCATCCCCACCTACGGCGGCGCGCGCATGCCGCTGTCGACCAGCCTCGCCGACCGCGTCCGCGCCTTCCTCGCGACCCCGACCGAATGGCCGCGTTTCCCCGATGACGTGCGCGAGTGGCTGGAATATCAGGAGAAACGCTCGGTCCTCCCCCAGCCTGGCCAGCTCCTGGTCGAGACATTCCCGCGCGAAGGCCGCCATTACATGGTCGCCTACAGCTTCGAAGGCTGGAACGCGCACCAGTCGCTCGGCATGCTGATCACCCGTCGCATGGAGACACAGGGCCTGAAACCGCTCGGCTTCGTCGCCAACGATTACGCCATCGCCTGCTACGGCCTGAGCCCGGTCGCCGACCCCGCCACGCTCTTCTCCCCCGACATCCTCGAGCACGAGTTCGTCGACTGGGTCCAGCAGTCGCATCTGCTGAAACGTGCGTTCCGCGAAGTGGCGGTGATCGGCGGCCTCGTCGAGCGCCAGCACCCCGGCAAGCGCAAGACCGGCAAGCAGGTCACCTTCTCGACCGACCTGATCTACGACGTGCTGCGC
>CAXTNG010000388.1:0-3312 GCA_964245475.1 uncultured Sphingomonas sp.
ACAGCGCATGACCGGATAACCCAGCGTGTCCGCCAAACCGGGGGAAGATCAGCTCGAGCATATCCCCGCGTTCAAGACCTACATGAAGGCCGGCAACGTGCGGGTCCGCTATCTGACCCACGACCAAGCCAAAGCCCTCATGGACCGTCTGCCTGCCCACCAGCGTGAAGTGGTGCTGTTCGCACTGTCGACGGGCCTGCGTCAGGGCAACATCCTGAGGCTGACCTGGGGACAGGTGGACATGACCCGGCGGATCGCGACGATCGACCATGGCGATACCAAAAACGGCGACGCCTTAGGCGTCCCGTTGAACGAGATCGCAATGGGCGTGCTCGAGCGGCAGCGGGGCAAGCACCGGACCCATGTGTTCACCTATCGGGGCGAGCCGCTCCGCTCGGCGAACACGCGGACGTGGCGTGCGGCATTGCAGGCCTGCGGGATCGAGAACTTCCGCTGGCACGATCTGCGGCACACCTGGGCGAGCTGGCTCCGGCAGAGTGACGTGCCCACCTGGGTGCTTCAGGAGCTGGGAGGCTGGAAGTCGGAGTCGATGGTGCGCCGCTACGCGCACCTTTCGGTGAAGCATCTGGCGCCCTTTGCCGACCAGCTGACATTTCCGGTCACAGCCGGGAACGGCGGAAACCCGCCAGTCCCGGAATCACCGGTAGGTCACAAAACTGGTCACAGCGAGGGCCGTTTTCGGCTCAAGCTGGTCGCCAGCAACCCGTAAGTCATTGAGAAGAGTGGTGGACGCACTTGGGCTCGAACCAAGGACCCGCTGATTAAGAGCGGCATTTGATGCATTCCAGCACGTTCCACTCTGCTTGATTACCATATACTTACGTGCCACGCCTTCCCACTCGATATCGGGCTATTTCACCGCAAGTGTAACCTAAGGTTACGCAGCGGTGATTAAAAATCAGAGGGTCCTAGGCATGCCTTCAATAAGTTTGACCGACGCCAAGCTGGCCACGCTGAAGCCGCCGGCTGCCGGTACGATCGAGATTAGCGACTCCGTGGTGCCGGGTTTGAGGGTCCGGCTCGGCGTGTCGGGCGGACGTACCTTCATCGTCCGCAAGCGTGTTGGCGGTCGGGTCAAGACCATCACGCTCGGCCGCTACTCGGCCCGCTTCAGCTTGGCGGACGCACGGAAGAAGGCACGTACGCTCTTGTCGGACATCGAGGCCGGCGGCGATCCGTCGGCAGGGCCGACCGCCCGCAGGCGCGAGGCGACCGGCAAGACGGTGCGGACGATGTGGCCGGACTATAAGGCCGCCAAGGCCGATCGCCGCTCGATCAAGGAAATCGAGCGTATCTTCAATCGCCACATCCTGCCGAATTTTGGCGACCGCATCGCCGATACGATCACGCGCGCGGAAATCACGCGGTTCATCGACGAGATCGCCCGGACCTCGCCCGTGATGGGCAGGAATGTTCTGGCGCACCTGTCATCCTTCTACGGATGGGCGCTGCCGCGGCTGGATAATCTGCCGGGCAACCCTTGCCGTGACGCTGGTCGCCCGCCGGCGCCAAAGTCACGTGACCGCGTGCTGAGCGACATCGAACTCGGCATCTTGTGGAACGCGCTCGACGATGAGCCGGCGCCGTTCGGCCCGGCGATCAAGCTGCTGATCCTCACAGGTCAGCGACGCGGCGAGGTGTTTGACGCCGACCGCAGCGAGTTCGATCCTGAGGCCAGGCTGTGGACGATCCCGCGCAACCGCGCCAAGAACGGCGTCGCTCACCTTGTGCCGCTGTCCAAGGAGGCGCTGGCGATCATTGAGGGCCTGACCGGCCGCGATGACAGCGACAAGCTGTTCCCGGCGAGAGGCAATGGCGAGAACGGCCCGAGCGGCTTTAGCAAGACCATGACGCGCCTCCGCGCGGCGATGGAGAAGGAAGCCGAACGGCCGGTACCGCATTGGACCCTACATGACCTCCGGCGAACGCTGGCGACCGGATTGCAGCGGCTCGGCATTCGGCTTGAGGTTACCGAGGCGGTACTCAACCACATCTCCGGATCGCGAGCAGGGATCGTCGGCGTCTATCAACGGCACGACTACTTCACCGAGAAGCGCGAAGCTCTCGATGCCTGGGCGAAGGAGGTGATCCGGCTAGCCCGTGCTCAGAAATCCAAGAAGACGGCGTGAGCTGTTGCCGCGTTGCCGTGTCGATCAACACGCTGCGTCCGCTCGGTAGCTTCTCGGATCGGCGATCCAGCGGTTGATGGCGGACTCATGCCAGCCGGCGCCGTGAACGCTGATCCGCACTTGGTGGGGGAAGGTGCCTTCGCCCATCTTACGATAGAGTGTGGTTCGGGACAGCCCGGTGCGATCAAGCACGGTCTTGAGGCGGATGATCCTTTCAACATTGGACACGGGACAATCTTCCATTTGCTGGAGTTGAACGACGCCCCCTGGCATCAAATTGGCCAGCTAGCCCGGTTGCGCAACGGCCCTTTCAGGGAATCTCAGGGCAAGTGAAGACACGGCGGCAAATACTTGCAAACGGCGGCGCACGTCGGCGAACCGCAGCGCACTGTAGAGGACTTCGCTTGGCGTTGAGCTGCGGCGACAATTTATTCCCAGCACGTCCCGCCATGCAGCGCATTTCTTCGAGGCTCGCGCGAGGCGCGGCTCAGCGGTCGTTGATCCTACAGGAGCTGAGATGTATATGTGTCTAGACGCACAACGAGGCGATATATGGGCGAGCTTGCATGCTGGAGTTTGAAGGTATCACGCGACACGGACGTGGCGCTGCGCACGCTGCTGGCGACCCGCGGCGGCCGCAAAGGCGACCTGTCCCGGTTCGTCGAGGAGGCGGTCAACCGCGAGGTGCTGCGCCAGACCATGAACGATCTTCGCGAGCGCAACGCCGACCTCAACGAGGACGAGGTGGCCGGGCTCATCGACGAGGAGCTTGGCGCGACGCGCGCGGCGTTCTGGACCGACGCGCGGCGCTGAGCCGTGCGGATCATTTTCGACACCAACATTCTGCTGAGCGGCCTGATCGCCCCGGCCGGGCTGCCGGCGCGGCTGATCGATGCGTGGCTTGATCGGCGGTTTACGCTCATCAGCCATCCACTCCAGCTTGACGAGTTCCGCGCCGTCAGTCGCCGCGAAAAGATCAGGGCGCTGGTGCGGGCGTCGGAGGCAGGCAGGCTGGTCAATCAGATCGCTGCGCTTGCCGACATGCCGGAGCGCTTACCGCCCGTCGAGCGCTCACGCGACCCGCGTGACGACTTTCTGCTCGCACTCTGCGAAGCCGGCACGGCCGACAGGTTGGTGACAGGCGACAAGGACGACCTCCTTG
>CAXTNG010000389.1:0-1974 GCA_964245475.1 uncultured Sphingomonas sp.
GGGCGAGAAGACCAGCTGCATCGCCCCCTTGGTCATGCCGTTGGCGGCGATGAAGTCGTCGTCGGCCTTGGCGAGAATGTCGACAATCGCATTGCCGATGGCGGTCACGGCATAGGTCGGCTGGGTCAAAGGAGGCTCCGGATCAGGCAAAGCGCCGCCCTAATGAGGCACTCCATCGCGCGCAACCGCGGCGCGGTTGACGGTGGCGCGGAGCAGCGGCATCCCGCGGACATGAAGCGCGCGCTGGCCCCTCTCCTGCTCCTCACCGGCTGCGCCGCGGCGGGCGGCACCCCGCCCCCGGCGGCGCCGAGCGGGCGGGTGCCGACCAGCTACACACCGGTCGGGCTGGAGCGCGTCAACGGCCAGACCGCCGCAGGCCTCACCCAGCTGTTCGGCGATCCCGACGCCGACGTCCGCGAAGGCACCGCGCGCAAGCTCCAGTTCCAGAGCGGCATCTGCGTCCTCGACGCCTATCTCTACCCGCCGAGCACCGGCGCCGAGCCCCGCGTCACCTACCTCGACGCCCGCGCGCCCGACGGCAGCCCCATCGACCGCGCGAGCTGCGTCGCGGCGCTGACCCGGCGGGAGGGAGGGAAGTAAGTGGCAAACCTGATCGAGACGGCGCGACAGGCTATCCTGGACGTGATCGCGGCGCAGGACGCGGCGTGGTGCGCGGGCGATGCGGCGGCGTTCGGTGCCGCCGCGCTGCCCGACGTCGTGTTCACCAACATCGTCGGCATGTTCTCGGTCGGCATCGAGGCGTTCCACGCCCAGCACGCGCATATCTTCGCAACGATCTACCGCGGCAGCCGCCTGTCGCAGGAACTCGCCCACCTGACGATGGTGACGGACGAAGTGGCAATCGTCGACACGGTGACGCGGGTGACGGATTTCCACCACCTGCCACCGGGCGCCGCGGCGATCGACGGCGCGTTGCAGACCCGGCTTGAGCAGGTGATGGTGCGGCGCGAGGGCCTATGGCGCGTACAAGCGTTCCACAACGTGCCGATCAATCCGGCCGCGGTAGGCGGGGCTCCCCGATAAACCGATCCAGCGCCCAGGCGGCGGCCTCCGCCACCACGGGCGAGGGATCATCGAGCAGCGCGGCGAGCCGTACACCCAACCCCGCATCCCCGCTGTTCCCTGCCGCGATCGCCGCGTTGCGTACCATCCGGTCGCGGCCGATGCGCTTGATCGGGGAGCCGGCGAAGACCTGGCGGAAGCCCGCGTCATCCAATGCGAGCAGGTCGGCGAGGTCGGGCGCCGCTAGCTCGGCGCGCGGCGCGAAGGCGAGGTTGGCGGACGCAGCCTGCGCGAACTTGTTCCACGGGCACACCGCCAGGCAATCGTCGCAGCCGTAGACGCGGTTGCCGATCGCCACGCGGAACTCGACCGGGATCGGCCCGTCGTGCTCGATCGTCAGATAGGAAATGCAGCGCCGCGCATCGAGCCGGTACGGCGCCGGAAACGCATCGGTGGGACACGCCCGCTGGCAGGCATCGCAGCTGCCGCAGGTGTCGTGACCGGGTGCGTCCGGCGCCAAGTCGAGCGTCGTGTAGATCGCGCCCAGGAACAGCCAGCTGCCGTGCTCGCGGCTGACCAGGTTGGTATGCTTGCCCTGCCAGCCCAGCCCTGCCGCCTCGGCCAGCGGCTTCTCCATGACGGGGGCGGTGTCGACGAAGACTTTCAGGCCGTGCCCTGAGCCTGTCGAAGGGTCGCAGCCCGCCGCACCCGCCAGCCAACGCCCGAGCGCCTTCAGCTGCCGCTTGACATCGTCGTGATAGTCGCCCCGCTGAGCATAGCCCGAGATACGCCACAACCCGCCTTCGCCCGCCAGCGCGAGCGGGTCGACGACGGGCGCGTAGCTCATGCCCAGCGCGATGACGCTGCGCACCTCCGGCCACAGCGCCACAGGCGAGCCGCGCTGCTCGGCTCGCCCGCCTGCTCCGAGATCGGCTCGCTCGGCGCGAACCC
>CAXTNG010000389.1:1984-3308 GCA_964245475.1 uncultured Sphingomonas sp.
ATCCAGATCATGCCGCCGTGCATCCCCTCGCCGAGCCATTGGCGCAGCCGCTCGGCGGCAAGCGGCGCCGCGTCGGCACGCGCGATGCCGCAGGCGGCGAAGCCGAGCGCCTGCGCGCGCGCCTTGATCCGCGCTTCCGAGGGCTTGTGTTGGTCCACGCGCGCCCGCTACCACCGCCACCTCTCGGGGGGAATGTCGCGCGTGCAAGGGGATATGGCGGTCACCGCCGAGGGTCTGGTCAAGCTGTTCGGCGAGCGCCGCGTCGTCGACGGGGTCGACCTTCAGGTGCCGCGCGGGCTGATCTACGGCGTGCTCGGCCCGAACGGCGCGGGCAAGACCACCACCTTGCGCATGCTGCTCGGCATCATCGAGCCCGACGGGGGGACACGCACCCTGCTTGGACAGCGGCACCCGCGCGACGCCTCCGACCGGGTCGGCTACCTGCCCGAGGAGCGCGGGCTCTATCCGTCGATGAAGGCGCGCGAGGCGATCGCCTTTCTCGGCGCGCTCCGCGGCCTGCCGCTGCGCGAGGGCCGCGTGCGGGCGGTGACGCTGCTCGAGCAGGCGGGCCTCGGCCATGCGGCCGACACCAAGATCCGCAAGCTGTCGAAGGGCATGGCGCAGCTCGTCCAGCTGCTCGGCTCGGTCGTCCACGAGCCCGAGCTGCTCGTCCTCGACGAGCCCTTCTCCGGGCTCGACCCGGTCAATCAGGAGCGGCTGGAGGCGCTGATCCTCGGCGCGCGCGACCGCGGCGCGACGGTGATCTTCTCCACCCACGTCATGGCGCACGCCGAGCGGCTGTGCGACCGGCTCGCGATCATCGCGCACGGCAAGCGCCGCTTCGAGGGCACCGTGGACGACGCGCGCGCCACCCTGCCCGAGCGCGTCCGCTATCGCCCCCATCACGATGGCGAAGGGTTGACAGCCCTGCTCCCGCCCGACGCAGTCCGCGAGCGCGCCCCCGGATCGGGGTCCGGGGCAGGCGAATGGCGCTTTCAGATGCCGGCGGGGGGGATCGAGCCGCTGCTCGTCGCGCTGATCGACGCCGGCTTCGGCATCGCCGGCCTGACGATCGCCCGCCCCGGCCTGCACGACGCCTTCGTCCGCATCGTCGGCGAGGAGCAGGCCGCATGAGCCGGGCGCGCAAGATGCTCCGCCAGACGCTGACCATCGCGCGCCGCGATTTCGTCGCGACCGTCTTCACCCCCGTCTTCCTGCTGTTCCTGTTCGCCCCGGTGCTGCTGGGGACCTTCAGCACGATCGGCGCGCTCGCCGCGGGCAATCTGAAGCCGCAGGCGACGGACAAGGCCCGCATCGTCGCGAT
>CAXTNG010000390.1:0-3270 GCA_964245475.1 uncultured Sphingomonas sp.
CGGCAATGAGCGACGAGGATCGTACCGTATTCGTGCCGAGCGGCACCGCACTGCCGACGCCCGCGCCGGCGGAGCAGCCGCCCTTGTCCTTCCCGCCGGTCTCCGAGCCGCCGGTCTCGCAGCCGCCCACCGGCGGCACTTCGCTGCCGCCCGCAGGCTATGCGCAAATGGCGCCGCGCGCCGATGCGGGGCGCATCCAGCCCGGCGACGTGCTCAACCACATCTTCGAGGTGAAGCGCTTCCTGGCCCGCGGCGGCATGGGCGAGGTGTTCGAGGGCGTGAACGTCACCAGCGACGAGCGTGTGGCGATCAAGGTGATGCTGCCTGCGCTCGCCGCGGACCCGAACGTCATCGCGATGTTCCGCAAGGAGGCGCGCACGCTCACGCGTCTGTCGCACCCGGCGCTGGTCCAGTATCGTGTGCTGGCGCAGGAGCCGCAGCTCGGCGTCCTCTACATCGTCACCGAGTTCATCGAGGGATCGAACCTCAACGACGTGCTCGGCGCAGTGAGGGCGGACGAGCTCGACCTGAAGGCGCTTCTCCAGCGGCTCGCGGCGGGGTTGCAGGCCGCGCATGCCCTTGGCGCGATCCACCGCGACATCTCGCCCGACAACGTTCTGCTCGAGCATGGCGAGCTCAGCAAGGCGCGGGTGATCGACTTCGGCATCGCCAAGGATCTGGACCCGGGGTCGAAGACGATCATCGGCGAGGGCTTCGCGGGCAAATTATCCTTTGTCGCGCCCGAGCAACTGGGCGACTTCAACCGCGAGGTCGGGCCGTGGACCGACGTCTACAGCCTCGCACTCGTCATCCTAGCGGTGGCGAACGGCGGCGGTGTCGATCTCGGCGGCAGCTTCGTCGACGCGATCGACAAGCGGCGCAAGGGCGTGCCGCTCGACATGGCGCCCGCCGGGTTGCGGCCGGTGCTCGGCGCCATGCTCCAGCCCAACCCGGCCGACCGGCTTCGCTCGATGGATGCGGTGCTGGCGGCACTCGCGGGCGCCTCGGTTGCGCCGGCCGCTCCGCCGCCGGCGGCTGCTTCGCCGTCACCGGCCAAACCGGCGAAGCCCCCCAAGGCCGAGAAGGTCGTTGCGCCCAAGCCGCCGCGTGATCCTTCGGAAAAGTCCGGCATCTCAAAGCCGATGATCGCAGGCGGTGCCGCCGCCGCGCTGATGATGATCGGCGGCGGCGCTTGGTGGATGAGCGGCGGCGGCGAAACGCCTCCGCCGGCGACCGCCAACACCGCGGCGCCGGCACCGGTACCCGCCGCTGCTACGCCCGCGGGCAATTCCGCCGAGAACGCGCGCGCCGCCGTCGCCGCGGCGCTGCCCAGCATCGGCTGTTCGTGGCTCGACCTCGCCGACGGTGACGCGGGGAGCGGCGCGATGACGCTCAAGCTCACCGGCGTCGCGGGCCGTCCCGCCGAGGCGCAGGCGGCGATCGCCAAGACGGTGGAGGGAAGCGGGGCGTCGCTCGCCGCGGCGGATTTCTCCGACGTGGCCCCGGTGAGTGCCGGCGAATGCAGCGCCATTGACGCGTTCCGGGCGATCCGCGCCGCCGGGCTGGTGCACCTGTCTGTCCCGCAGCGTACCTTTGAGATGTCGAAGCTCGCCGACGGCAACTTCGCCGGCCAGGTCGGCGCGAAGACGGTGATGAACCTCGACCTGTCGGGCGTGAAGGACTTCGCGCTCTACGGCCTCGAGCCGAGCGGGGCGATCTCCCCGGTCATGGCCAACCGCAAGGCGTTCGACGCCTTTCCGAAGACCGGGGTGCCGATCGCCGAGCTGGGCGGCGGCAAGTATCGCTTCACCATCGATGCCAACAACAGCGGCTGGTCGGGCTACCTTCTGCTGACCGGCGACGGCGGCTTTTCGGACGCGCTGGTCGCCAGCACCACCGGGGTACGGGCCGCCGACTGGCCGCAGCGCTTTGCCGCCGAGGCCGCGAAGGGCCATTGGCGATCGGAGATGGTGTGGTTCAAGATGGTCGACGAGGCCCCGAACTGACCGCCTTATAGGCTTTCGCGAACTCGCTCGCGAACAGCTCGACGAAGGCATCGCTCGACCCCTTGGCCACCCCGTCGAACTCGCGCTCGTACGCGCTCCACAGCGCCGCTTCCTTCGCGCCCGGCAGCACCCGCGCCATCAGCCCTCCTGCCTGCGCCCGGCCACGGATCGCGGCGGGGGAGAAGCGCTCCAGCGTCGCCGCCAGCGCCTCCTGCATGCCGGCAAGCGTCGCTGCCTGGTGCGCCTCCAGATCGGCAAACGCCTCAGCGACGGCCTGGTCGGCCGGCATGACCCCGCGCTTGCCCGCAAGCAGCGCGGCGAGGGCCCGATCGGCCGACAGCGTCTTCAAGGGGTTGGCCGCACCGAGCATGAACTGCGTCGCCTCCGCGCCGACATCCGCCTTGGCACGCGCCCGCTGGGCGAGCTGCTCGACCAGCCCTGCCACCATCCGGCGCAGCAGTCCCCCGGCCGTAGCGAGCAGCGCGGCATCGCTTGCCTCGACCTGCGCGCGGGTCAGCCCGGCCGCGGCGAGCAGGGCGTCGCCCGGCGATCCGGACGGCGGAGCGGCTGCCATCGCCGCGTCGGAGATCGCCACGGCGCAGCCGCCGATCGTCACCATGTCGCCGATCGCGATCGCCGTGGGGCGGTCGAGCGGATGGCCGTTGACCGTGGTGCCGCCCCCCAGGTCGACGATCAGCCATTGCCCGCCACGGTAGCCGAACTGGCAATGCCGTGGTGCCACTCCGTCGGCGAGCCGCCAGTCGCAATCGGCGCCCGAACCGACGACGAGGTCGCTTCCGGCGAGCGCGACCCGGTCGGGGCCGCCCGCCGCCGTTCGCCCGCGCGTCAGGGAAAGGAGAAAGGTCATGACGTGTGCGGTGATAACGGCCGTGAAGACTTGCGCAACGCTTCGCGGTCCATACGATTGTAACTTGGCGCACATTGTTTTATCGTGGACGCACCGAACAAGAGCCTCGCTGTCGTCCGAGTCTTTGCAGCGAGCCAGGCAGGGGATCAGGACTATGCGATCGATCATCATCGTGGCCGCCGGCGTCGGCCTCAGCGTCTCCGGCGCGGCAATGGCGCAGACCGCCAAGAACACGCCCGAGGGCATCATCTGCGCGATGACCGGCAGCTGCGACGCGCCGTCTGCCGACGGCGAGCGGGTTCCGGTCGGCAACGAGAAGGCGTTCAGCCTGGCGCGGCCCACTTCGCCGCAGCCTGCCGCCGCGCGGGTCGCGACGACGGCGATGCCGCGCGGCGG
>CAXTNG010000391.1:0-3269 GCA_964245475.1 uncultured Sphingomonas sp.
GGCTGCTCTCCGCCACCCTTGCGCGTCGCATGGCCGACCTCCCGCGCGCCAAGACCGACATCGCCGAAGCGCTGCGCCGCGCCGCCGACGACGCCTCCGTCCAGCTGGAGGCGGGCAACATCGCCGCGCTCTCGGGTAACGAGGCGGGCGCTCGCGCCGCCTGGTCCGAGGCCGCCCGCCTTGCTCCGACGAGCGACGCCGGGCGCAGCGCCGCGGCGGCGCTGAAGCAGTTCGACGGGTAGCATCGCCTCGCCGGCGCGCTTATCTGTGGCGGCATGAAATACCTCCACACGATGATCCGCGTTGCCGATCCCGATGCGACGGTCGGCTTCTTCAAGCTGCTCGGGCTGGAAGAGGTCCGCCGGATGGAGAGTGAGGCGGGCCGCTTTACCCTCATCTTCCTGGCGACGCCCGAGGACCGCGCGATCGGCAACCGGCGCGCCGAGGTGGAGCTGACCTACAATTGGCCGCCCGCCGACGGCAGCGCGCCCGAGAGCTACACCGGCGGGCGCAACTTCGGGCACCTCGCCTATCGGGTCGAGAACATCTACCGGACCTGCCAGCGCCTCCAGAACGCCGGCGTCACGATCAACCGCCCGCCGCGGGATGGCAACATGGCGTTCGTCAGGACGCCCGACGGCATCTCGATCGAGCTGCTCCAGGAGGGCGCGCCGCTCGCCCCCGCCGAGCCCTGGGCGTCGATGCCCAACACCGGGAGCTGGTGATGGCGCTGGAGGTCGTCCGCGTTCCCGTGCTCCAGGACAATTACGCCTGGCTCGTCTTCGATAGCGAGACGCACGAATGCGCCTGCGTCGACCCCGGCGAGGCCGCCCCGCTGCTCGCCGCGGCGAAGGAGCGCGGCTGGCACATCGCGCAGGTCTGGCTCACCCACTGGCACCCCGACCATAGCGCGGGAGTCGCCGAGATGAAGGCGGCAGGCGCGACGATCATCGGGCCGAAGGCGGAGATCGACAGGATCAAGGGCCCGGTCGACACGCCGATCGGCGAGGGCGACGTGATCCGCCTGTCAAGCCACACGGCCAAGGTCTGGCGCGTCCCCGGCCATACCCAGGGGCACCTGGCCTTCTGGTTCGAGGAGGACCAGGTGCTGTTCACCGGCGACACCCTGTTCGCGATGGGCTGCGGGCGGCTGTTCGAGGGGACACCTGCGGACATGTTCGGCAACATGCGGCGCTACGAGGCGCTGCCGGGCGAGACCGAGGTCTATTGCGGGCATGAGTACACGCTCGCCAACGCGCGCTTCGCGGTCACCGCCGAACCCGACAATGCGGTGCTGCGCGACCGCCTGGCCCGCGTGGCGGCGGCACGCGAGCGGGGCGAGGCGACGGTGCCGACGACGATCGGCGAAGAGCGCGCGACCAACCCGTTCCTGCGTGCGGACACGGTCGAGCGCTTAGCCGAGCTGCGTGCCGGCAAGGATGCGTTCAGGGGATAGGGAGCACGGTCTCGTGCGTTACTCCGGCCGGAGACGATTCATGCGCATGCTTTTCACGCTTCCCGTTCTGGCGCTTGCCGCCTGCACCCAGACACCCGCCGAGACTGCGGCCAGCGCCCAGCGCATGGCCGCGGAACAGGACAGGCTCGCCACCGCGCTCGCCGGCCTCACGCCCGACAAGCCGCTGAGCTGTCTGCCGCAGCCCGGCCGGCAGCAGGCGCAGACCGAGGGCTACGGCAACACCATCCTCTACCGCTACGGCCGCAACCTGATCTACCGTACCGACACCGCAGGCGGCTGCGAGCGGATCGCCCGCGGCGACGTGCTGGTCACCCGCCAGATCGGCGGCCAATTGTGCCAGGGCGACATCGCGACGACCTATGACACCGTGGCGCGCTTCCAGACGGGCAGCTGCAGCTTCGGGCCGTTCGTCGCCTATCGCCGCCAGTGATCCGCACCTCGGCGGCGCTGCTGCTGCCGCTGGCTGCCGCAGCGTCTGACCCGCTCGCCGGCCGCGTCGCGGGTGCGCCCGAGCCGTGCATCGACGTCTCGGGCAACATCGGCCCGGAAATCGTCGACGCGTACACCATCCTTTACCGCCGCACCGAGCGCGTCGTGTACCGGACGACGATCGAGGGCTGCCCCGCGCTGCGCCCGCTGACGACGCTGGTCGTCGACCTGTACGGCAGCCGGCTGTGCCGCAACGACCGCTTCCGGGTGCTGGAGCCGAACGCGATCATCCCCTCGGCCTACTGCCGCTTCGGCGCGTTCGTGCCCTACACCAAGGTCAAAGCACGAACCGACTGAGGTCGGTGTTGCGGGCGATGCTGGCGAGCTGGCCGTCGACATAGGCCGCGTCGATCACGAGGCTCGAGCCGGCGCGGTCCTCGGCGTTGAAGCTCACTTCCTCGAGCAGCTTCTCCATCACCGTCTGGAGCCGGCGGGCGCCGATGTTCTCGACCTGGCCGTTCACCTCCGCCGCAATGCGGGCGACCGCGGCGAGGCCGTCGTCGGTGAAGGATATTTCGACGCCTTCGGTGGCGATCAGCGCGCGATATTGCGCGGGCAGCGACGCCTTGGTGTCCGACAGGATCGCGACGAAGTCCGCTTCCGTCAGCCCCTTCAGCTCGACGCGGATCGGCAGCCGACCCTGGAGCTCGGGGAGCAGGTCGGAGGGCTTGGCGACGTGGAACGCGCCCGACGCGATGAACAGGATGTGGTCGGTCTTCATCGGCCCGTATTTGGTCGCGACGGTGGTGCCCTCGATCAGCGGCAGCAGGTCGCGCTGGACGCCCTCGCGGCTGACCGATCCGCCGCGCACGTCCGAGACCGCGATCTTGTCGATCTCATCGAGGAAGACGATGCCGTTCGCCTCCGCGTCCGCCAGCGCCACGCGGTTGACGTCGTCCTGGTCGAGGCGCTTGTCCGCCTCCTCCTCGATCAGTTTCTCCCAGGCGGCGCGGACGGTCAGCTTGCGGCGCTTGAGGTTCTGGCCGCCGCCGAACGACTTCATCATCTCGCCGAGGTTGATCATCTGCAGGCCGTTGCCGGGGAGCTCGAAGGGCATCGACGGCGCCTGCTCTACCTCGATCTCGATCTCGCTCCCGTCGAGATGGCCGTCCTTGAACCGCTGGCGGAACGCCTCGCGCGTCGCCGCGCTGGAATCCTTGCCGGTCAGCGCGTCGAGCAGGCGCTTCATCGCCGCGTCCTCCGCCTTGTCGGCGACCTTGGCGCGGCGGCGCTCCTTTTCCAGGCGGATCGCCTCCTCCACGAGGTCGCGCAGCGACGTGCGCACGTCCCCGGCGTAGAAGGA
>CAXTNG010000392.1:0-668 GCA_964245475.1 uncultured Sphingomonas sp.
GCGGCGATCCGCGAGGCGGGTGGGCAGGCGACCGCCGCGACGCTCGACGTAAGCGATCTCGACCAGGTCGCGGCGTTTTTTGTTGCGCGGCCGGCGTTCCATGTTCTGGTCAACAACGCCGGGACCAACCGGCCCAAGCCGATGCAGGAGGTGTCGGAGGCCGATTACGACGCGGTGCTCGACCTCAACGTCAAGTCCGCGTTCTTCGTCGCGCAGGGCTGCGTGCGCCGGATGCTGGATGAAGGCATCGCTGGCTCACTGATCCATGTCGGCAGCCAGATGGGCCATGTCGGCGGGCCCAACCGCTCGCTCTACTGCGCGTCGAAATGGGCGCTGGAGGGCATGTCCAAGGCGTTTGCGCTCGATCTTGCTGCGCACAATGTCCGCAGCAACACCATAGCGCCGACCTTCATCGAGACGCCGATGACCAGGCCGTTCTTCGAGGACGCAGCCTTCAAGGCGAGCGTGCTTGCCAAGATCAAGCTCGGCCGCATCGGCACCGTGGAAGACCTGATGGGCTCGGTGCTGTTCCTCGCCTCCGACGCCTCCGCACTCGTTACCGGCACCAGCCTCATCGTCGACGGCGGATGGACCGCGGACTGACACAAGCCAAGGACTGCGATGTGATCCTCGTCAACGCCGCCAACGGCAACCAAGGCAAGTTCCTC
>CAXTNG010000392.1:678-3266 GCA_964245475.1 uncultured Sphingomonas sp.
GGCCACGCCCGCCGCAGCGCTGCGTGCGGCGGGCGTGGCCGAGGTGGTCGTCGGCGACCTCGACGACCCTGACGTGATCGCGCGCGCGGTGCGCGGCGTGGAGAAGCTCTACCACGTCTGCCCGACGATGCACCCGCGCGAACGAGAGATCGGCCTGCGTATGGTCGACGCGGCCAAGGCCGAGGGCGTGCGACACTTCGTGCTCGGCTCGGTGCTCCATCCCAACCTCACCGCGCTGGTCCAGCACGAGATCAAGCAGGCGATCGAGGAGCATCTGATCGCGTCCGACGTGCCGTTCACGATCCTCCAGCCGGCGATCTACATGCTGCCGCTGAAGCTGAAGCCTGCGTTCGAGCAGGGCCGCTACACCGTCGCCTGGTCGCCCGACCGGCGCCAGTCGCTGGTCCACATCGGCGACGTCGCGGAGGTTGCCGCGACCGTCCTGCTTCACAGCGAGGACCATCTCGCCGCCACATACGAGCTCGCCGGCACCGAGCAGCTGACCGCGCACGACATGGCGCGCATCATCGGCAAGGTCATCGGGCGGGACGTTCCCGTCGAAGAGATCGACGCCGACACGTTCCTCCACGCGCTGTTCGGCGATCGCGCGCAGGGTCATCAGGAACGCGCGGTGCGCTCGCTCAGCACCTGCTACAGCGCGCATGATTTCGTCGGCAATCCCAACGTGCTCACCTGGCTGCTCGGCCGCGCGCCGCAGACCTTCGAGCAGTTCGTCCGGGCGGAGCATGCGGCGTTCGCGGGTCGGCGGCAGGCGGCGTGACGCTTGACCGCCGCGCGTTCCTCGGCGCTGCCGCGGCCTGCGCACTGATGCCGCGCGCAGCCGTCGCGGAACAGGCCGGCGATCCGCTTGCGCTCGCCGTCGAGGACCTCGTGGCCGCTGGCCGCATCCTGTCCAACCAGGGCAACATCGACGCGTTCGGGCACGTCAGCGCGCGTCATCCGTTGCGTACCGATCATTTCCTGATGGCGCGTGCCCGCGCACCCGCGCTGGTCGAGGCGGCGGACATCATGGAGTTCGATGCCGACGGCGCGGCGGTCGACGCGCAGGGCCGCAAGCCGTACCTTGAGCGTTTCATCCACGCCGCGATCTACCAGGCGCGTCCCGATGTCCGTTCGGTGATCCACAACCACAGCCGAGAGGTGCTGCCGTTCAGCGTGTCGCGCACCCGGCTGCACCCGATGGGGCATACCGGCGGGGTGATCGGCGCCGAGGTGCCGGTGTGGGATATCCGCGAGCGCTTCGGCGATGCGACCAACATGCTCGTCTCCAGCCTCGCGATCGGCCGGGACGTGGCGATGCGGCTGGGGACCGGATCGACGCTGCTGATGCGCGGGCACGGCGCGGTGGTCGCGGCCAAGACGATCCGTCTTGCCGTGTTCACCGCGATCAACCTCGACGTTCAGGCGCGGCTGCAGCGCGAGACGGCGGCGCTCGGTCCTGCGACGCCGCTGTCGCCCGGCGAGGTGGCCGGAACCGCAGCGCTGTTCGACCCCTCCGCGCCGAGCGATAGCGTCGGTCGCGCCTGGGAATATTGGTGCGTGCGGGCGGGCGTTCCCTTTCGTTTGCAGGGAGGCTGACGATAGTCGGACGGCATCGCTCCCTGCGTGAAACTATCTGCTGGCCGCGTACGCTGTTGCTAAATCCGGCTGACGATCGCCCGGCACGGCTCCTGAAAGGCTGCGACCGGGCACGATGGGAGCAAGGAATGCCGAAGCACCGTTTCGCCCTCGCCACCGCATGCGCCATCGCTTTGGCCGGACTCGCGGCGGCGCAGACCCCGGCACCGGCGGCGCCTGCCAAGCTCGACTGGCATGGCGATCCCAAGGCACCGGACATCAGCGGCGTGTGGGTGCGTGCCGACACGCAGGCGGCGGGCGCCAGCAAGGAGGGCTGGGGCCCGTGGCCGCCGCCGCTTAAGGGCAAGTTCCTCGCCGACTGGAAGAAGCGGGTCGCGGACGCCGCCGCCGGCACGCGCAGCGACGACCCGGTGCAGGGCTGCCTGCCCGCGGGCATGCCGCGCTTCGACACCGGCATGACCGGGCCGATGCTGATCGTGCAGACGCCGGGCCGGGTGATCCTTTATCGCGACGGTATACCGCTGCGCCGGGTGTGGCTCGACGGTCGCGCGATGCCGGATGATAAGGATCTGGAGAGCTTTTCCAACGGCAATGCGATCGGGCGCTATGTCGGCGATACGTTGGTGACGCAGATCGCCGGGATCAAGGACCAGCCGATCGATTCTACCGGCGTGCCGCACAGCGATTCGCTCAAGATCAGCGAGCGCTTCCGCCGGGTCGACGCCGACACGCTGCAGGTCGAGGTCACGCTGACCGACCCGGTCGCCTATTCGCGGCCGCTGAAGTCGACGGTCACCTACAAGAAATACGGCGATCCGCTGTGGGAGCCCAAGGAGTTCCTCTGCACACCCAAGACCAATTACCACCCCGACGCGTTCGTCCGCTGAACGTGGCCACGGGCAGGAGTTTGCGATGCGACACATGATCGGCCTCACCGGCCTCGCCGCGCTCGCGCTGGCGGCGGCTCCCGCGGCTGCGCACGGCAACGG
>CAXTNG010000393.1:0-480 GCA_964245475.1 uncultured Sphingomonas sp.
ACCCGGTGCGGCTCGCCCGCGCGGTGCTGGAGGACGGGCGCCATGTCCTGCTCGCCGGTGCCGGCGCCAACGCCTTCTCGCTTCGGTCCGGCGTCGAGCAGGAAGACGACGAATGGTTCATCACCCCCCGGCGCCGCGACCAGCTCGCCGAGCTACAGGCGAAGGGCGGCGCGGCGTTCGACACCGCGATGAAGTACGGCACCGTCGGCGCGGTTGCGTGCGACGCGCAGGGCCATGTCGCCGCGGCGACCTCGACCGGCGGGGTCACGGGCAAGCGCTGGGGCCGTGTCGGCGACTCGCCGGTGCCGGGCGCCGGAACCTGGGCGGACGACCGCGCCTGCGCCGTGTCGTGCACCGGATCGGGCGAGCATTTCCTCCGCGCCGGTGCCGCCCATGCGATCGCCGCGCGCATCCGGCACCTCGGCGAGGACGCCGGAGCGGCGACGGAGGCGGTGCTCGACGAGGTGTCGGCGCTCGGCG
>CAXTNG010000393.1:490-3256 GCA_964245475.1 uncultured Sphingomonas sp.
CGGCGGCATGGCGACACGCTTCACGACCACGGCGATGTTCCGCGGCAGCGCGTCGTCCGACGGCAAGCGGACGGTTGCCATCTATGCCGACGAGCCCGAGGATTAAGCCATGCTCATTCGCCTGCTCGCGCTCGTTCTCGCTCTCACCTTGGCTGCGCCCGCGTCCGCCTATTGGGAATATGGGCACGAGACGGTGGCGAAGATCGCCTGGTTGAACGCCCAGCCCTCGACCCGCGCCGCGATCCGGCGGCTGCTCGCGCAAGAGGCGCTGCTCGGCACCCCCGAGTGCCCCGCGCGGACGATCGAGGAGGCGAGCGTCTGGCCCGATTGCGTCAAGCCGCTCAAGGACGCCGAGGGCAAGTCGCGCTTCGGCTATGCCTACAGCTGGCATTACCAGAACGTCGACATCTGCCGCCCGTTCGACCTCACGCCCGCGTGCAAGGACGGCAATTGCGTGTCGGCGCAGATTCCTGCTCAGGCCGCGATCCTGAAGAACCGTCGCGCAAGCCCGCGCGAGCGGGTGATGGCGCTGGCCTTCCTGGTTCACTTTGTCGGCGACATCCACCAGCCGCTCCACGCCGGCGACCGCGGCGACAAGGGCGGCAACGACGCGCTCGCCGACTATGGCATCTACGGCCCGCCCAAGATGAACCTCCATTCGATATGGGACGGCCTGCTCGCCGAGCGCGCGATCTCGACCCCGCCGAGCCTGGTCCGCCGCTACTCGCCCGCCGAGCGGCGGCGGCTCGGTGGCGGGGATGCGGTCGATTGGAGCCGCGGGAGCTGGCTGGTGGCGCACGCCGCCTATGATGCCGCAACGGGCGGGCAGGCGTGCGCCCCCTACCCTGCGCGCGGCAGGCTGGACGAGGCGGCGATCGCGCGGCTGGTGCCGGTCGCGCGCGAGCAGGTGGTCAAGGGTGGGCTTCGATTGGCGCGGATGCTTGATCGCGCCTTGGGGTAGCCGCAATCACCCCAGCACGATCGTCACCGCACGGCGATTCTGCGCGTAGCTCTCGTCGTCCGAGCCGAGCGCCACCGGGCGCTCCTTGCCATAGCTGATCGTCGAGATGCGGCTCGCGTCGACGCCGCGAGCGACGAGGTAGTTCTTCGCCGCATTGGCGCGGCGATCGCCGAGCGCGAGGTTGTACTCGCGGGTGCCGCGCTCGTCGCAATGGCCTTCCAGCGTGATCCGGCGGGTGGGGAATTTGGCAAGCCAATCGGCCTGCGCATCGAGGATCGCGCGCGATTCCGCATCGATGTCATATTGGTCGAGGCCGAAATGGATGGTGTTCGACGACACCGAGCGGCGGAAATCCTCGTTGGACCCGGGCACGACCATGTCGCCGATCCGCACGGGCGGGCGGCTATCGCCCTGCACCGGCGCGCGATCGTCGGCCGGCGCGGGCGGCAGCACCGCGGGGCGCTTCTTGGAACAGCCGGCGACGGCGACCAGCGCGGTCGCCGCGAGCAGCAAATGGATGGTCTTGGTCATGGTCTCTCTCCCGTGAGAAATCGTCAGGGACGCAACGGCCCCCAGGCGGGGTCCGATCCGTCGAGTGGCGTGGGAATGCGGCGCTCGACCTGGCCGGTGAGGTCGACCTGCCACAGGTCCGCCTTGCCTGCCGAGCCGCGGCCCGCGCGGTAGAAGGTAATGACGCGACCGTTGGGTGCCCAGCTCGGCCCCTCATCCTGCCAGTCGTCGGTCAACAGCTTCTCGCCGCCGCCCGACGCGTTCATCGTGCCGATGCGGAAGTTGCCCGCCATGCGGGTGAAGGCGATCAGGTCGCCGCGCGGGCTCCACACCGGCGTCGCATAGCGTCCGCTGCCAAAGCTGATCCGCTGCTGGTTGGAGCCGTCGGCGTTCATCACGTATAGCTGCTGGCCGCCCGAGCGGTCGCTCTCGAAGACGATGCGGCTGCCATCGGGCGAGTAGCTGCCGCCGGTGTCGATCCCGGGCGAGGTCGTCAGCCGCTGCGGCGCTCCGCCCGCCGCCGCGACCCGATAGATGTCGGTGTTGCCGTTCACGGCCATCGAGAAGAGGATGTACCGGCCGTCGGGCGAGAAGCGCGGCGCGAACGCAAGATTGTCGGTCGTCAGCACGCGCCGCTGGCGGCCCGAGCCGAGGTCGTAGACGTAGATCGTCGGGCGATCGCCGACATAGCTCATGTACACGATCGACTGCTGGTTGGGCGCGAAGCGCGGCGTCAGGATGATCGAGGTCGAGTTGATCAGGATCCGGTGGTTGGCGCCGTCCTGGTCCATGATCGCGAGGCGCTTGATGCGGCGGCCCTTGGGTCCGGTCTCCGACACGTAGACGACGCGGCTGTCGAAGTACGCGCCTTCGCCGGTCAGGCGGGCGTAGACCATGTCGGCGCATTTGTGCCCGGCGCGGCGCCAATCGGACGGCGGCACGACATAGCCCTGGCGCGCGAGCTCGGTGCGCGCGGACACATCGTAGAGATAGCAGCCGACCGTGATGTTGCCGTCGCTGCCGGCCCGGACGAAGCCCTGCACCAGCGCTTGCGCCCCGGTGCCGCCCCAGTAATCGAAGCCGGGGGCGGTCACCTCCGGGAAGGCGATCGCGCGCAGGCTGCCGGGCGACAGCGGATTGAACAGGCCCGAGCCCTTGAGGTCGGCGGTGACGATCTCGGCGAGCAGGCGGCCGAGCGCTTCGGTCGAACCCGCAGGCGTGTCGACCGCGGCGTTGGTCGGCATCGCGGGGATCGCGATCGGCATCGGCGCGGAGACGCCGCCGGTAACGGAGAC
>CAXTNG010000394.1:0-3252 GCA_964245475.1 uncultured Sphingomonas sp.
TAGGCGAGCAGCACGCCCATGAAGGTGCCGACCAGCGCCGATCCGATCATCGCGCCGAGGATCGAGGGCGGCTTGTCGATCGAGCCCATCGTCTTCACCACGCCGAGCACCGCCGCGACGATGCCGAGCGCGGGCAAGGCATCGCCCAGGCCTTGCAGCGTGGTGTGCGGGCTTTCGACTTCGTGGTGGTGGGTCTTGATGGCGTTGTCCATCACCTCTTCCACCGCATGCACGTCGAGCGTTCCCGACGACACGACGACGAGGCGCAGCGTGTCGGCGATCAGGTTAATCAAAGTGTGGTCGGCGAGCAGCCGCGGATATTCGGTGAAGATCGCCGACGACTTCGGGTCCTCGACGTGCGGCTCGAGCGCGATCGGCCCGTCGGTGCGCAGCATCTTCATCAGCTTGCTGACCAGGAAGATGACGTCGAGGAAATCCTGCTTCTTGTACTTCGGCCCCTTGAACACTTTCGCCAGGCCGCCGCCGACCGCCTTCAACTCCTTGCCCGAATTGCCGATGATCAGCGCGCCCGCGGCGGCGCCGCCGATGATGAGCATTTCGTGCGGGATCGCCTCCATCACCGGCCCGAGCGCGCCGCCGGTGAAGGCGAATCCGCCGAACACCATGGCGAACAGGACGACGATGCCGATGATCGGAAACATGGCGGAACCCCGGTGAATACTGGCCGCAGATACTGGCGCGACACGAATCGAGTACCGCGATTAGGTAGCCAAGCGGTTACCGTTACCGCCGCGTTCGGCAGTTTTCTTCCGGCAGGGCGGCAAGGATTTGCCGGATGATGGTTGAGATGACGTAAGGATAATAACATTGTTCGCACTTCCCTCCGTCACCCCGGCCTTGTGCCGGGGTCCAGCGTTCGGCAGGCGATGCCGCAAGAGATCAAGCCGCGTCGCTAGCGGCGCTCTGGACCCCGGAACAAGTCCGGGGTGACGGAGGATGTGGTACAACTGACGGTCCACTAACCCGAGACAGTCAGTTGGCTGCGGCTCAGCGCAGATAGTCGAACAGCGACAGCTGCGAGAGCTTGCCAAAGCTCGCCTGCGTCGCCTGCAGCACCGTCATGGTCTTCTGCAATTCCAGGATCGCGGCGGTGTCGTCATAGCCGTCGATCGCGGACTCGGCCGCCTCGCGGTCGGTCGCCTGGGTCTTGAGGTCGGCGGCGAGCAGGTCGACGCGGGCGGCGCGCGCGCCGATCGAGCCCTGGACGTTGGCGACCGTGTCGGTGGCCGACTTTAGGTCGTCGAGCGCCGCGTTCGCGACATCGCCGGTAGCATCGCCCGCTTGCAGCGCGGTCGCGAGCGCGGCGATCACCGCCAGCGCATCCTTGCCGCCCCCGACCGACAGCACCCGCGCGGCGGTCTCGTTCGCCTGAACGGTCTGCCCGTCGCCGACAGGGATCACCGACACGGGCACCGAGGCGAGAAGGTAGCTGCCGTCGGGCTGCTGCACCGCGCCCCCACCGCCGTCGGCGCCGCCGAACAGCGGCACTCCGCGCGAGTCGGTCGAGTTGATCAGGCCGGCAAGCTGTTCGACGATGCCGGACAGGCTGTTGCCGATCGCCTGGCGGTCGGTCGGGGTCAGCGTGCCGTTGGCGGCGCGCGTCGCCAGCTCGCTCGCCTGCTGGAGCTGCGCGGTGATCGCAGTCAGCGCGGAGTCGCTCTGCTGGAGCACCGACGCGGCGACCGCAAGGTTGCCGTCATAGGCGTTGCTGTCGGCGCCGGCGCGGGCGAGTCCCTGCAGCCGCTGGTAGGCGACGCTGTCGTCCGACGCGCTGAGCAGCTTCTGCCGCGAGGAAATCTGCGTGCTGACACGATCCGCCCGCGCGCTGATCCTCGCCATCGCGGCGGCGGAGCGGTCGTAGAAGCTGGCGGTCGAGATGGTCATCAGCCGATCCCGATGATCGTCTGAAAGATGTCGCGGGCGACCTGGATGACCTTGGACGACGCCTGGTACGCCTGCTGGAAGCGCAGCAGGTCGACCGCCTCGCTGTCGAGGTTGACGCCGGACACAGCGTCGCGCGCGCTCACCGCGCCGTCGCGGATTGCGCTCTGCGCGTCGGCGACCAATTTCTTTTGCTCGATCGCGGCGGCGTTGCTCGCGACCAGCGCGGTGGTGCGCGTCTCGACCTTGCTCGATGCGCGTGCGGTGGTGAGCGCGGCGATGTTGGAGCCGTCTCGGCGCCCGCCCCCCGCGCTTGCCGCGGCGATGCCATCGGGATCAGTCAGCGCCAGGCTGATTTCGGTCGGAGAGGCCGGGGCGGTCGCGAACATCGGCTGGCCCGCGGTGCCGGCCAGCGTCTCGCCGCTCGCCTGGAAGGCGTTGACCGCGCCGGTGAAATCGGTCGCGATGCCGTCGAGCTGCGCGCGCGCGTCCGCCACACGGGCGGCGCCATCGACAATTCCGCCGAACGCGCCGCCGTTGGGCGACACGGACGAGGCCACCCCGGCGTTGAACAGCGAGAAGGAGACGTTGCCGGCGCTGCGTGCATAGGTGACGTAGCCGCTGTCGACTCCCGACACGAGGGTCGGGCCCGAGGCGTCGCCGAGCTTCACCGTCGCGCGACCGGTCGGATCGGTGGTGACCTGCACGTCGACCAGCGCCGACATCTGTTCGAGCAGCTGGTCGCGCTGGTCGGCGAGGCTCGCCGCGGCAGCCGAGCCCGGCGGGGTGCGTGCCAGGCCATCGTTCACCCTGGCGAGCGCCTTGGCATAGCCGTTGAGCGATGCGGTCGCCTGGTCGGCGGTCGCGTCGAGGTCGGCGGCGACCTGGTCGAGCGCGCGGCCGGTCGACGCGAATGCGCCGGCGACGGTGGTGCCCGATTCGAGCATGGCCGTGCGCGCCGCCGACGACGTGGGATCGGCGGCCAGCGGGGGCGCGGCGCTGAAGAAGCTGGTGACGCGGGTGCCGAGCGGGTTGCCGGTCAGCGCGCTCTGGATGCGGTCGACGACCGATCTCGATCGCCTGCCGTTCGCTCGGCGCTTGACCGACCTTGTTGATCAATTCGACCAGCAGGCGGCTGTCCGACATGAAGCGATCGGGCCCGGCGCGCTCGTAGGCCAGTTCGCCGGTGACGCGGGTCCAGCCTTCGCCGGGTTGGCCGATCAGCATGTCGTCAGGCACGAAGCAGTCGCGGAAGAACACCTCGTTGAACTCGTGGCCGCCGGACATGTTGAGGATCGGCCGAATCGTGACGCCTTCCGACTTGGTGGCGACGATGAACTGCGACAGGCC
>CAXTNG010000395.1:0-3223 GCA_964245475.1 uncultured Sphingomonas sp.
CGTAAATACCGTACAGGTCCAGCGCTGCGGCCGGGAACACCCGCCGCTGCCGCTCGGCGACGCCGAGGTCGTACCCGAGCTTGCGCCGCCCCGAGCGCACCACCCACGTCCCCGCGACCAGGTCACCGAGCCGCAGCCGGTCGCGGTTGAACAGCGGAAAGAACAGGAAGATGCCGCTCCACAGCAGCGCGAAGATCACCAGGAAGGCATCCGCGGCGCCCTGCGCCGGCTGCCAGCCGCGGAACGACACCGGCAGGAACACCTCGATCTCGCGCATCGCGTTGCGCGCGATCACCGAGGCCCCGGTCAGCCGCGCGCCGTCGCGCGCCACCACGCGCAGGCCGAGCAGCCGTTTGCCCGGCGTCGCGCCGCGCCCGCCCATCTCGAACAATGTGAACCAGCCGTTGCGCAGCACGAAAAACCCGATCAGCCACAGGATCGCAGCGGCATCGCCATGCGACCGGTTCGGAACGGAATAAGTGATCGCCACGGTCCCCACGATCAGCAGCACCAGCATCATGATCGCGTCGAGCATGAACGCGCCGGCCCGCGCCCCGCCCGTGCCGAGCTCCAGTTGCAGATCGACCCCCTCGGGCGTCACGAAGCTCCGCCGCAAGGTCCGTGGCGCGCGCGGACCCCTACGCCACGGCAGCCGCATGGCGCTCCCCTCGCGGCAGGTAAAAGTACAGCAGCCAGCCGACCAGCATGCCGATGCCGATCCCATAGCGCGGCAGGTCGCCCATCACCGTCTGCCGCCCGATCCCCTCCAGCAGCCCGGCAACCGCGAGCATCACCACCGCGCCCGCCATAACCACCGCCGCCTGCCGCCCCGCCACAGTCGCCGCGTCCATCCGCGACAGCCGCCCCGGAAACGCGATCGCGGTGCCGATGCGAAACCCCGCTCCCCCCGCCAGCGCGATCGCGAACAGCTCGGTCGTGCCGTGGATCGCGATCCACCCCGCAAACCCGAAGCCAAGTCCCTTGCCCGCGAACACCGCATGCAGCGCACCGAGCATCAGCCCGTTGTAGACCAGCAGCATCGCGGTCGGCACTGCGAAGGCGAACCCCAGCGCAAAGGAGAAGATCGCGATCTGGGCGTTGTTGGTGAACAGCGCCGCCGCGAACGTCGCCAGCATGTCCTGCTTCTTCGTGTAAATCGACTCGCGCAGCTTCGCCGCCGAAGCGGTCGGATCGCGCCCTCCCGCCATCGATTCGGGCATGATCGCATAGAACCAAGTCGCGTCGGCGCGCACGATCAGATACCCCGCCACCGTCCCCACCGCGAGCAGCACGAACGCCGCCAGCGTCTCGCGCCCCAGCGCCTGCACCGCCTCGGGCCAGCCGCGGCGGAAGAAATGCCCGATCGCGCGCCACGGCGAGGTCGGCGGGCCGTAGAGCTGGAAATACGCTCGCGTACAGAGCTGCTCCAGATAGCCGATCAGCGCGCGGTCGAGCGAGGTCGCGCGTGCCAGCGACAGCGACGACAGCGCCGCGCGATACAATTGCGGCAGCGCCAGCAGATCGTCGTCGCCGAGCGCGCGGATCGAGCGCTTTTCGACCCGCGTCACCAGCGCCTCCAGCCGCTCCCACTCCGCCTGGTGCGCTGCGCGGAAGCGGGTGGCGTTGACCGGCGCCGCGCCGCCCTGGACGATCGCGGTCACAGCAGGTTGCGCCGCTTGAGATCGACATAGGCCGCGACCAGCCGCTCGCCGACCTTGTCGTGGTCGGCCTCGACGACATGGACACCGAGATGCCGAAGCTGGCGCAACACCACCTGCCGGTCGCGCAGCAGCGCCGCCGCGGTCACCGCGCGGGTCACGTCGTCGGCCTGCACGGGCGCGCGGTCGACGATCGCCTCCAGCTCCTCGTCGCGCAGCACCACCACCATCAGCAGATGCGTGCTCACCAGCCGCGCCGCGCCGCGCACCAGAAAATCGGCGGAGGTCAGGTCGGTGAACTCGGTGAACAGCACGATCATCGACCGCCGCGTCAGTCGCTGGCTGAGCGTGGTCAGCGCGAAGGTGTAATTGCTCTCCTCGGCGCCATAATCGATCCGCGCCGCCAGCCGCTGCAACTCGGCAAACGCGCCCGCCCCCGACACCAGCCCGCTCGCGATCCGCGGCCGCGAATCGAACGCGTGCAGCGCCACCCTGTCGCCGAGCTTCTCCGCGACCCACGCCGCGAGCAGCATCGCCGACACTGCCCGGTCGACCCGCGGCAACCCCGCCACCGGACCCGACATCTGCCGCCCGCAATCGACCGCGAACACGACCTGCTCGTTGCGCTCGGTGCGAAACTCCTTGGCGTGCAGCTTCAGATGCCGCGCCGACTGCTTCCAGTCGATCGCACGCCGGTCCATACCGGGGCGGAACTCGACCAGCGCGTCGAAGTCGTTGCCGTCCCCTCGGTCGATCTGTGCCATCAAGCCTTGCAGCGCATGCCGCCGGAAAATCTCCGCGCCGCGATCGCGCACCGGGCGGATGTCCGGCAACACCGGCCAGGTGGCGCCGGTCTCGATCGTCCGCTGCTTCCACACCAGCCCGAGCGCGCCGCGCCAACGCAGCCAAACGCGGTCCACCGCCGCCGTCCCCCGCCGGATTGCCGTCACCGGCAGCAGCGCCGCGCCCTTGCCACCGCTCAGCGCCGCCCGACTCTGCCCATCGTCATCCGCGCTCAGCAACGGATGCGCGGCCAGCGCCACATCCACCCGCCCCGGCGCACTCGGCACCGTCAGGTCGAGCCGCAGGTCGAGCGTTTCCCCCACCTGCGCGCTTCCCGGCCCCACCAGCGTCGCTGTGGCCATCGAACTGCCGCTCAGCGCATCGGCAACCACCAGCGCCAGCACCGCCGCGGGCCATGCGAGCCCCGCGTACCAGGCGTGCGGAACGATGACGGCGATGATCAGAGCGACGGGCACACCTGCCGCAGCCGCAAGGACAGCGGCCCGCGTAGGGTACACCGCTGTCCTTCCCCCATCCGTCATGCCGGACTTGTTCCGGCATCCAGGTTTCCACAGGCAAGCGCATCGCTTGTAGAAGCCTGGACCCCGGAACAAGTCCGGGGTGACGAAGGAAGAAAATCAGCCTTCGACACTTTCACCGCGGCGCCTCGATCGCCTCGATGATGTCGCGCACCACGTCCTCGATCGCCCGCCCGTCGATCTCCGCCGCTGGCGCCAGGATCAGCCGGTGCCGCAACAGAGCCGGCGCCAGTACCTTCACGT
>CAXTNG010000396.1:0-1912 GCA_964245475.1 uncultured Sphingomonas sp.
CCATATTACACCTCCGGGCTCCCCAGAGCCTATCATCGGTGTCCGTCGATCCGAGAGAAGATCAATCGAGCATGATCTCGATGTCGCCGGCATCGAAGCCGGTTACCTCGAGATCGAACTCGGCATCCTCTTCGAGGATCAGTGCCACTTCCTGCGCCAGCAACTTGCGGTCGAAACTGCTGCCGTCACTCAGCCGGTTGTCGGCGATGATGTAGGCCCGCCGCTCCGCCGCGGTGAGGCCAGTAAGGCTGATTGTCGGGATAGTCTTCAGGCCGAGCAGCTTGGCAGCGGCCAATCGGCCATGACCGGCTAGCAGGCCGCCGTCGCTGTCGATCAGGACCGGGTTGGTGAACCCGAAGCGGGCGATGCTGTCCGCAATCTGCCGGATCTGCTTGGGGGAGTGCGTCCGTGGGTTCGTCCGGTGCGGGGTAATGTCAAGGAGCGCGCGGGCGACGACCTTCGGCGCGGCGTGCTGGGCTCTGGCATTCTTCTGCATTTTATCTCCACCACGTTAGCGACCGAAACCGGCCAAATTACATCCGTGGTAGGGATTGATCAGAGATAGCTGGTCTGCCTGCCGCGTCAAGTGCGCAGTGCGCTAGAAGTCCACGTCTGGATGGCAGCAGCTTTTATACCGACGCGTATGCACGTTCCCTGCACGGACGATCATGTCCCGAAGAGCGTCGCTAGTTTTCCTTGATCGAGTGAGTAGGGAAAAGCGTCAAATTTCCGCGGGATTGCAGATGGATATTAGCTATTGGGAGACTCATTCGAGGCCAATTCGTCCGGATTTCCCTGATAATTGCCTGAAAGTAGGGAATTAGCCGATGGAGACTGGTTCGCTCACAACTGCGTCGCGCACCATTTTCTCCCCGGCGCAACGACTTAGCCCAGAATGGGCAGTCGGTCGGAGCAAGCCCGAAGACGCGGGTCACAACTTGGTCACTTATACGTTCGTGCGTCCGTGCGGCCAACTGCACCGCGGGCGAGGCGAGTGGACGCACTTCGGTTGAGCACGCCACCGTCGAGACATCGAATAACGCGACCCGGCCAGGACTGCGGCCCAATGTATAAAGCGCCCGCCGAAGCGAGTGCTGGGCGCCGCCGGCGAAGAGAAGCGCCACCGGGCTTCGCCGCGGACGCCGTGCTGAGCCACGGCCGTCTCGGTCCGGACATGCACGTCATGCCGACGCCATTCGCGATAGCGGCGCTCGCCACGCGGACAGGCGAAATGACTCATCGTCGGATACCCGGCCGAGACACTTATTCCGTTCGCGAAGCGGGCGGCACCTCTGCCTGATCGACACTGCGCGTTCCGCGTGGACGCGACAATCGAGCTAATCATCGCCTCAACTCGTCATCCGCCGTGTCCAGTCTGGGCAGGCGACCTTCGGCTCCCGCCCGCACCGAGGCGTGGATCTGTTGCGGGAAGCGGCGCGGCAGTGCCCGTTCGACGTCGGCGAACGCCCGCCCGAACCCGTCGCGCACCTCGTCGAGAGCCCGGGCGATCAGGCCGTCGGGCAGCCCCGCGCGCCTGCCCTTCTCGACGAAGTGCCGCCCGTGGATGTCGGCAATTCGATAGTGCCGCCGCTGGCCTCCCATCGCCATGGCGACCTTGAACTGGTTGCGGCGAATCTGGTGGTCGTCGAGGCTCGGCTGGGCCGTCAGGACATCATAGAAGGGGGTCAGCCGGTAGCGACCACCTGGCGCCAGGAACACGCTGAAGTTCTTGGCGTGCCCGTCGGTCGCGCCGACGAGCCAGAACAGGACCTGGGCTTTGAAGAACGCGAGGAGGTCCGCCGCGGGGTCGTCGGCGCCCGCCAGAAGGCCGCAGATCGCCTCGACCCCCGGGCCTCCCTCGCTTTCATATTTGCCCGCGGGTGCGACCGAAAGCGCCTGGCAGCAGTCCTCC
>CAXTNG010000396.1:1922-3211 GCA_964245475.1 uncultured Sphingomonas sp.
TCGGGACCGCTCGCCTTGTGCGGCGCATCCTCGAGGCGGATGAGCCGCCCGTCGCGCGTCCACAGTCGGTCGAACCGCTCGATGACCAGCGCCTTGCGCCCCGCGAACGTCGCGATCTCCGCGTCGTTCGTCGAGAGGCCGAATGCAGCCATCAGCTTCAGACAGTAGAACTCATTCTCCACGCTGTTCGAGAGGTCGATGCCGTTTGGAAGCTCGCCGATCTGGGGCTTGAGGATGTGGGTCGTCGGGGTCGTGCCGGACGGCTTCAACCACCGACCGTCATAGCGGAGAAGCGCGGTCTTCTCTTGCGCGCCGGCGACGGAAATACGGAACTCGTCGTCGTCGTCGAGGCCGAGTGGCGCGGTCGCCAGGTTGGCGAGGATTGCCGCAATGTCTTCGTCGTCCACGGGCACGCCATCCAGGCGGTCGGCAGGCGTGGGTTCCGCATCCGCCGGCAGGAATTGCAGCGCCCCAACGCAGTCGCGCCCGATTGCGCTCAGGAGGCTGAAGGCGTCCGTGCCCTGCGCGCCCACGCGCTCGGCGACCCTGGTGCGGATCGGCTTGGAATCCGGCAGCAGGTTCTCAAAGACGGCAGTCACCCTGTCCCCGAGATACCGCCGC
Source organism: uncultured Sphingomonas sp. (assembly GCA_964245475.1). GTDB lineage: Bacteria > Pseudomonadota > Alphaproteobacteria > Sphingomonadales > Sphingomonadaceae > Sphingomonas. Next base: position 2,544 of record CAXTNG010000396.1, read on the forward strand.
TCCATCAGAGGCAGCGACAGCGACACGGGGAACGCGTTGTCCCACTCCAACCATTCGGCGTGGTAGGAGAACGCGATGGCGCCGTTCGCCTCCCTGACGAGCCGCCCCACGAGGCGGTGGTTGAGGAACACGTCGAGGGGTCGGCGCGACGACCTGCGCGCCATCAGAAGAGGCTCTCGATTTCGTCCGCGCTGCCCCTCGAGCGGGGCTTGACCTCAAATTCGAGGTTGAGGGCGCCGAGGAGCGCGCAGATCGTGTCGAGTCTGGCCGCCTCGTGACCGTTCTCAATCATCGACACGGTGGCTTGCCTGAGCCCGGCCCGCTCGCCAAGTTCGGTCTGGTTCAGACCGCCGCGCAGTCGGTTGCGCCGGATCGCCTCCCCAATCTGCTTCGGAGTGCGTGCGAGAGACATCAGCCGTCCTATGCGTTATTCGTGATATCCCTCATTTATACCAGTTGACGCATATCTTCAATATATGCGCCAGGTCAGATAAATGCTAAATATGCGGTAGCTGGTATAACCTAGCCGGATAACCTTACTTATCGAACTGCTCTCCGGCCCATCGTCGGCGGCGGCACCACTCGGTCAAGATCTGCACATTGAGGTCGGAAAGTGATCTTCCCTCGGTTTGACGGACACCGATGATAGGCTCTGGGGAGCCAGGAGG
>CAXTNG010000397.1:0-3201 GCA_964245475.1 uncultured Sphingomonas sp.
GCAGAACACCGTCACCCGCCAGCCCTGCCGCGCCCATTCGCGTGCAAGGCGAAGCGCCACCCGCTCGGTGCCGCCGAGCGACAGATCATGCAGAACCACGCCGATCGAGCGGCGGTTCCCCGTCATCATGACGGTCTGGCGACGCGATCAGGCCGGGAGGAGTTGCACGGAGGCGGCACCCTGCCCGCCTGAACGGTCGGCGTTCGGCGCGCCGCTCCAGCGCCACAGCGGCCAGCCGCGGCTCTGCGCGATGGCCGAGAGGCGGCGGCTCGGGTTCACCGCGAAGGGCTGGTCGGCCCACTCGAACGATGGCAGGTCGGAGGCGTCGTCGGAGTAGAAGCGGACATGCGCCTCGCTGCGGGCGATCCCGTGCCGCGCGACGAACGCCGCGATCGCGTCCCGCTTGGCGGCGCCGTAGCAGTTCGGCCCCGCGACCTCCGGAGTCAGCGTGTCGCCGTCCCACCGCGATTCGGTTGCGATAACATGCGCGACGCCAAGCCGGGCGGCGATGGCGCTCGCGTAGTAGCGGTGCGCAGCCGTCGCGAGCACCACCTCCCGTCCTTCCGCCCGCTCGCGCGCGATCGACTGCGCCGCTTCCGCGTGGCACCCCGACGCGACGCACCTGTCCGCGAACGACTGCGCGAGTTGGCCGATCGCGGCACGCGAGACCCGGCGGCCGATCATCAGCCGCTGCATCACCGCCTTCAGCCCCGCCCGGTCGATCGCGCCGAGCTTGTAGGCGAGCATCGCCACCAGCACGACGGGAACGAGTACCAGCCGCCACGGCGCCGCCGTCATCGCGCAATGGAGCAGGAATGGCGAATAGGTGCCCCGCCGCGTCAGCGTCCGGTCGAGATCGAAGATCGAGAACCGCTTGGCAGGCGCCTCGTCGCAGCTGTCGCTCGGCACCGCTCGGAGGCCGCGCCGGATCGGCTCCTCCGCCGATACGCCACCGCCATCATCCAGAGCCTCCGCAAAGCCGATGTCCATGTGCGCGTCCCCCTCTGAGCGGAAGACGCCACGGCGCGACGGAATACCCACATCCAGCCGGGTAAATTCAGCGGCACAGATATCGCTACCGGCAGAGAGCGCGGGGGCAAGACCAGGTGGCGGAGAGGGTGTCCGCAAGGAGAAAGTGTAAGCTATTTAGATTGTTCGGCTTTTCCGCTTTTCGCCCGAAAGTCTCTCCCACATTTACCCCACACTTGTGCTTTTTAGGCTACATTTTCGTGCCCGTTTGCCACGGGTCGAGCAGCGGCAAATCGAGGCCTGAGAAGTCCGGGACGTTGCGGGTCACCACGGTCATTCCGTGGACGAGCGCCGTCGCCGCGATGAGCGCATCGCGCTCTGAGCGTGGGTCCGGAACGTGCGTCCGCGCGCACCGCCGAGCCACTTCCACGTCAACCGGAAGGATGCGGCTCTCGAATGCGGGCAGGACGCTTTGCTCGAGCCAGCCCCGCAGCACTTTGCCCTGAGCCGCGTCGCGCCGTTCGATCAGCAGGACGCCTAGCTCAAGCTCCAGGACCGTGATCGCCGATAGGAACAGGCTGCCAACGGCAATTGGCTGCGCCCAGGTGACGACGTTCGGATCCGCCCTACCGCTTTTCGCCTTGCGCAACTCGGATACGACATTCGTATCGAGCAGGTACATCAGGAAAGGTCGGCAGGTCGGAAGAGCTCACCGGATGCGCGCGGCGGCTCGAAGTCGATCGCGTCGTGCTCATCCGCCGAGAGCAGGTCGACGATGCTGGCGCCCTTCCCGATCAGCTTTTGATAATCCTCGATGCTCATGAGGACGTGCGCAGGTCTGCCGCGATCGGTGATAAAGACCGGACCGCCCGCGGTCGCCTTCTTCGCCCGGCTGGCATCCTGATTGAACTCGCGACTGGACAGTGTGGTCGATCCCACGGTTCAACCCTTCTACGATGTAGAAACGTATCTACGTGCAGCCGTCTGAATCTTCAACCCTGCTGATAGGCTGCGTCAAACAGCGGTTTCGCCTTCTCGACGTCAGCTGCTGACTGGATCGTCAGCTCGAGATCACCCGTGCCGAAGTGACCGATGCCCCGAACATCGCGCGAGAAGCCCGGCTCCAGCGCGACCGTGTCCGGGCTGACGCGGAGATAGACAAGCAGCTTCCCGAGCTGATTCCGAACCTCGACACAGGCGATGTTCTTCATCCGCCGGAAGGCGACGTACTGGTCGGTCGTCTTGATCTGCACATCGTCGCCGAGTGCTTCCAGGTAGGCCGAAACCGCATGGTACAGGTCCAGCACAGCGGGAGGGGCGTCGGCGATCTGCTGTGTGATAGTCTTGTACTTCTTACCCTGTGTCGGCGCTGTTGGCGTATTGGGAATGGCGATCGCCAGGACGGGCGGCTTCGCGCTGGTTGCCGTAAGTTGCTCCAAGAGTAGCAGGTCGTCTGCATAGCGCCGATAGCGCACCAGCGAAATGGTGCGGTTCATCTGCTTCACCGCATGCTCGTCATATTTGCCGAAGTCGCCGGCCACGCAGATGAGCCGGGAGCCCGACCAATCGACCTTGTCCGCGACCTCCTTGCCGAGGCGCTCCATCACAAGCCACTCGAAGTCTTTGCGATGGGTCATCAACCAGTCGAGATAAAACAGACCCTGGTTGATGACGTTCTCGTTCGACGAGCGCTTATACTCGATGACGACGGGCGCGTTGTTCTCGTCGATGCCGAGCGTGTCCATCCGACCGCCCTCATTTGTGACGAACTCCGAAGCGAGGAAGCGCACGCCGAGCAGGGTTTCAAGATTGGCTTCAAACAGCGTCTGGAGCGACTTCTCCAGCGCCATTGCGCCGCCAGGCAACTCGGCGACGCCAGATGACGTGGTGCGGAACAGTTTGAGATCGCTCATGCGGCGTAACGTCCATCATTGAGGCGGCGGGCCATGCCGAGGCCGGCAAGCGCGTCGAGCACCGGACGGACCGTGGCGGCGCGTTTGCCCTTGAAGCTGCGGGCGATGTCCCCTGCCGCGAGCGGCGCGGGCGCGGCGGCGAGGATCGACTGCACCGCGCCAACCTGCTCGGGCAAGGTCGCCGGCCAGGGAATGACGTTGCTGACCGGCGCCACAGCCGCCTCGCCGAGGTCGAGCGTGGTCGCGACCGGCGCACGATAGCCGGGGTCCTGGAACTCGGGGCGCAGATAGCGCACCAGCCCGCGCGCCTCCTCCGCTG
>CAXTNG010000398.1:0-3178 GCA_964245475.1 uncultured Sphingomonas sp.
AGCCTTCGTTCGACTTGCATGTGTTAGGCATGCCGCCAGCGTTCGTTCTGAGCCATGATCAAACTCTCAAGTTTATGTACGACAAGGTCGAGGTGGAATGCCCTGACCAAGCCGCTCATTTCCAGGAGCTGGCTCTGCACAAAATTCTTTACGTATGGATACGTGAAGGACTTGTGAGCCAGCTTAGCTTTAACCGAATGCCCGACGCCTGAAAGCCGCCGAGACCCGGAGCCGCCGCCCACATGTCCCTTCATCTTGACCAACAATGTCAAAGAGCGCAAACCGCCGACGCCTGACCTCCATCCCTTTTTATCAGGATGGCGTGGCGCCGGAGATTTGGTGACCGTCAGAAGCGAACCGTGTGGCCCGTCGCTGCGGTGACGCCCATCTAGGGAAGCGAATCCGGGCCGTCAAACCCTTTTTGTTGGAAAACTGCATTTTTCTGACAGCGGCGTCGAAATGCGCGCCGTTGACGGCTTCTTGAGCCTCTGAGGCTATGCTGCGGAGCATGTCCGAGATCGCCTGCGAGCCCAATCCCGCCGACGCGGGCGCAGACTCGCTGGGCGCACGGGTGCGCGCGGCCGTTCTGTGGCGGTCCGGCAGCCAGATTCTCGCGCAGCTCGTCCAATGGGCGGCGACCTTCCTGGTCATCCGCATCCTCAGCCCCGCCGACTACGGGCTGTTCGCGATGACCCAGGTCGTGCTGACCTTCCTCAACATGCTCAACGGCTACGGCTTGGCGAGCGGGCTGGTCCGCGCACCCGCGGTCGGGCGGCGCGAGATCCGGCAGCTGTTCGGCATGCTGATTGTGCTCAATGGCACCCTAGCGCTTGCCCAAGTCGCGCTCGCACCGGCGGCGGCACGCTATTACGGCCAGCCGATCGTCGCCGACATGCTGCGGGTCCAGGCTTTGCTCTACCTGACCACGCCGTTCGTCGCGCTGCCGTACGCGCTGCTCAGCCGGGCGATGGATTTCCGGCACCAGGCGACTGCCAACATCGCCGCGTCGCTCGCTGCCGCCGGCGCGGCGCTGGGCGGTGCGCTGGCGGGGCTGGGCGTCTGGACGCTGGTGCTGGCGCCGATCATGCTGTTCGCGGTCAGGGGCGCGCTGATGACGCGAGCAGCAGGCTCGCTCGTCTGGCCGAGCTTCGACTTCCGCGGCGCCGGCCAGCTCGCCCGCTATGGCGGGGTGATGGCGGTGAGCCAGGTATTCTGGTTCGCGCAGAGCCAGGCGGACGTGTTCATCGCCGGAAGCCGGTTCAGCGCCTATGACCTCGGGCTCTACACGACGGCGCTGTTCCTCGCGCAGATCTTCGTGGCCAAGATCGTGCCGCCGCTGAACGAGGTCGCCTTCTCCGCCTATGCCCGGCTGCAGCACGAGCCGGAGGCGCTCGCCGCGGCGTTCCTGAAGGGGCTGCGCATCGTCATGGCGGCGGCGATGCCCTTCTACCTCGGGCTGGCGGTGACCGCCGAGCCGCTGGTGCTGACCGTGCTCGGGCCGAAATGGGCAAGCGCGGCGCCGATCGTCGCGGTGCTCGCGCTCGCGAGGCCCGCGATGACCTGCCAGGGGCTGCGCACCCCCGCGTGCGACGCGGGCGGCCGGCCGGGGATCGGCGTGGCCAACGGCGCGACCGGCGCACTGGTGCTCGGGACGGCCTTCCTGGTCGGCGTCGGCCATGGCCCGATCGGGCTCGCCTGGGCATGGGTGGCGGCCTACCCGCTCTACCTCGCCGCAAGCCTGTGGCGGTCGCTGCCGGTGATCGGCGCGCGGTGGCGCGACGTCGCGGCGGGGCTGCTCCAGCCGGTGCTCGGCAGCCTGACGATGGCCGCGGCCGTCGCGGCGACCGATGCGATTCTCCCCTGGCCTTCCCCGCTCGCGCGGCTCGCCGTGTTGGGCAGTGTGGGTGCGTTGGCCTATGCCGGCTGGCTCGCCGCCTTCGCGCGGCCGCTGGTACGCGAGCTGACCGGCGCGCTGCGCCGTTAGGCCTGCTGGATATAGTCGCGCATCGCCGCGGCATCCGCCTCGATCCGGTCGATGCGATACTTCACGAGATCGCCGATCGAGACGAAGCCGATCAGATTGCCGCCGTCGACCACCGGCAGGTGGCGGATGCGCCGCTTCGTCATCAGCGACAGCGCGCCGATCACCGCGTCGGCGGGGGTCACCGTCTGCACCGGCGTGGTCATCACCTCGGCGAGCTTGCGGGAGAGCGCCGCCGCGCCCTCATGCGCAAGGCAATAGGTTACGTCGCGCTCGGAGAAGATACCCGCGACCTGACCGCCGTCGACCACCGGCACCGCGCCGAAGCGCCGCTCGGCCAGCATCGCAACGGCCTCCTTCACCGTCGCGGTGGACGGCAGCGACGCGACCTCGCTGCCCTTGTCCTTCAGGATTGCGCCGATCGTCATCGTGTCCGTTCCTTCTCCCAAGCGGTTGAGAAAAGCACGTTCGACGGCAAAGGGGAAGCATGGACGACCACCCCCGCGCCAACGAATCAAGCGGATTCGGCGATCCCGGTCGTGCGCGACCGGCGGAGCCCTTACCGGGCCTTGCGCACCACATATTCGAGCGTCGCATGGCCGTTGGCGGGCACGGTGACGCTCCATGTCCACGCTGAACCTCGACGCCCCAAAGGGACGGCTGCCGTGATCCGCGCGTCCGCATCGAGCGCGATCCGCGCTTCGTAGGTAATCGGGCGGGACAAGGCGTTGGTGACGGTGAGGCGATAGCGGGTTCGCCGCCCCGAGCGCTCGATCTCCTCGGCGTCCGCAGCAATAGCGGCGCTCCCGTCGAGCGCGATCTCGACCTCTTCGCCGACCGCCCGGTCGTCGAGGCTGCCCTCGCCGAGCAGCAGCCGGCGCGAGCCGCCCTCGAACACGGCAACGCTGCCTGCGGGAAGCGGCAGCCCCAGGCCGCGCGCCGCCGTGTTGCGCGTGCGCAGCGTCAGGCGGGGATCGGCCGCATCATCGCCGTCGACCGTGCCGACATAGACCTCGTCGAGGGGGATGCCGTCGCGGATCAGCATCGCCACCTGCTTCTGCGCACGCGGGGCGACCGTCACCGCTTCGGGCAGGCGATAGAGCTTGAGGTCGCCGAGGTCCTCCTGGACGGCGACGCGCCTCTGGGCGGTCACCACGATGTCCATCGCCGCCATCGGCGCGGGCGGAGGGGGCGGTG
>CAXTNG010000399.1:0-3178 GCA_964245475.1 uncultured Sphingomonas sp.
GGCTACTTGTCCGACCGGGCGCCGCGAGCGCGGTCGACGCGGTGGCGAAGGACGTCCGCGGCGACATCGGCAACATCGCGAACACCGGCACGCCGGCGAGCGGGGCGCCGTCGGTCGATCCTGCCGCGGCGCAAAAGGGCGCCCGGTCGGACAAGTAGCCTCTTCTTAGTCCTCCCCCAGCAAGCTGGGGAGGACTAAGAGGCCTCCCCTTCCGCCCGCTCGCGGTAGAACCGCTGCACCACCTCCCACGCCTCGTCGGCGGTCTCGACATAGGTGAAGATGCCGAGGTCGCGCTCGCTGACCACGCCCTCCTCGACCAGCGCCTCGAAGTTCACCACCTTGTCCCAGAAGTCGCGGCCGAACAGCAGCACCGGAATCGGCTTGATCTTGCCGGTCTGGATCAGCGTCAGCAGCTCAAACAGCTCGTCGAACGTCCCGAACCCGCCCGGAAACGCCGCCAGCGCGCGGGCGTGGAGGAGGAAGTGCATCTTGCGCAGCGCGAAATAATGGAACTGGAACGAAAGCGCCGGGGTGACATAGGGGTTCGGCGCCTGTTCGTGCGGCAGCACGATGTTGAGGCCGATCGACTCCGCCCCGGCGTCCTGCGCGCCGCGGTTCGCCGCCTCCATGATCGACGGCCCGCCGCCCGAGCACACCACGAAATGCCTGAGCCCGTTATGGTCGCGCGGGACGTTCGACACCTTGGCCGCCAGCTCGCGCGCGACGTCGTAATATCTGCTCTTGGCGACCAGCCGCTCGGCGATGCGGCGGCTCTTGTCGTCGGTAGCGAGGTCGAGCAGCGCCTGCGCCTTGGCCGGCTCGGGGATGCGCGCCGAGCCGTACATCACGAAGGTCGAGCCGATCTTCGCCTCCTCCAGCAGCACCTGCGGCTTGAGCAGCTCGAGCTGGAAGCGGACGTGGCGCAGATCCTCGCGCAGCAGGAAATCCATGTCCTGGAAGGCGAGGCGATAGGCCGGATTCTCGGTCTGCGGGGTAGCGACCTGGTCCTTGGCGGACTCGGCATCCTGGCGGGCGCGGGGGAAAACCCGCGACGGTACGCGTGTGTCAGTCATCCGAGGCTGGTAGGGGAAAGTACCGCTCGACGCTAGCCATCCCGTCCGTTCGTGCTGAGCGAAGTCGAAGCATATGGGGCAGGGCGAACGGAGTGGGGCGCGCTACCGGCAGAAGCTCGCCCGATCGTCCTCCAGGTGGAGGTGGTTGGCATGCGCCGCGTTGTAATCGGGGCTGAGCACGGTGCCGAACCGCTTGCACGCGCTGTCGTGCACCGTCCTGAGGAAGTCGCGCACTGCCGGGTCTGCGGAGCGCCAGTCGCGCAGGATCATCACCCGGCGCCCGTCCCCGAGCACGAAGCCGCCGACATCCACCGCATTGGCGATGGCATGCCCTGACCGGCGCCCCGCGTTCGCCGCCGAGCCGATCACGTTGCGGCAGGCATAGGTGCCCATCCCCTCGACCCGAACCAGCTCGCTGCCGAGCATCTGATACGCCGCGGGCGCCACCGCATTGCGCACCCACCCCGCGAACGCCCGCGCATTGCCGCAGCGCATCGCGGTGATCCCGGTCACCGGCACGCCGATGTCGGTCAGCTGCACCGCGCCGTAGACGCCGCAGGCGTTGCCGTAATCCTTGTCGGGCAGCGTCCGGAACGCGACGCCTTCGCGGGTGAGGTCGGCCACGCACTGCGCCGTCTCGCGCGTGCTCGGCTTCCGCGGCTCGCTGCGCGGGCCTTCCATCCGTCCGCATGATGCGAGGCCGAGCGCTACCATGATCGTCACCCCGGCCTTGTGCCGGGGTCCAGTCGTCCGCGAATACCTCACGCGCATGGTTTGCGAGACGCCGGACCCCGGGACAAGCCCGGGGTGGCGGGGATGCGACGAATAGAGCTTGTGCGAGATCAACCGCGCCTATACGGCCACCGGCGGGCCACGCCGTCCCAACGCGGCGCGCGCTCTCTGCGAGGAGAGATACATTGACGGACACCGCCACCGCCCCCGACGTTCGGGGTGCGACCCAAATTCCTGCCAAGCCCGCTACCAAGCCGGCACGCCCCTTCTTCAGCTCCGGCCCCTGCGCCAAGCCCCCGGGCTGGGACGCCGCTGGCCTCGCGACCGACAGCCTTGGCCGCTCGCACCGCTCCAAGATCGGCAAGCAGCGCCTCCAATATTGCATCGACCTGATGCGCGAGCTGCTCCGGCTTCCCGACACCCACCGCATCGGCATCGTCCCCGGCTCCGACACCGGCGCGTTCGAGATGGCGATGTGGACGATGCTGGGTGCAAAGCCGGTTACGACGCTGGCGTGGGAGAGCTTCGGCGAGGGCTGGGTGACGGATGCGGTCAAGCAGCTCAAGATCGATCCGACCGTCATCCGCGCCGACTACGGCCAGCTTCCCGACCTCGCGCAGGTCGACTGGTCGAACGACGTGCTGTTCACCTGGAACGGCACGACGAGCGGCGTGCGTGTCCCGAACGGCGACTGGATCCCCGACGACCGCGAAGGCCTGTCGTTCGCCGACGCCACATCGGGCGTGTTCGCCTATGACATACCCTGGGACAAGATCGACGTCGCGACCTTCTCCTGGCAGAAGGTCCTCGGCGGCGAGGGCGGCCACGGCGTCCTCATCCTCGGCCCCCGCGCGGTCGAGCGGCTGGAGAGCTACACCCCCGCCTGGCCGCTCCCGAAGGTCTTCCGGCTGGTGTCGAAGGGCAAGCTGACCGAGGGTATCTTCAAGGGCGAGACGATCAACACCCCCTCGATGCTGTGCGTCGAGGACTACCTCGACGCCCTTGCCTGGGCCCAGAGGATCGGCGGCCTGCCGGCGCTGATCGGCCGGGCGGACGCCAACGCCAAGGCCATCGCCGACTGGGTCGCCCGGACCCCCTGGATCGAGCATCTCGCGACCGACCCCGCCACGCGCTCCAACACCTCCGTGTGCCTCAAGGTTGTCGATCCCGCCATCGCGGGCCAATCGCTCGAGGCGCAGGCCGCCTTCGCCAAGGGGCTTGCCGACGCGCTGGACCGGGAGGGCGTCGCCTTCGACATCGGCGGCTACCGCGACGCGCCGCCCGGCCTGCGCATCTGGTGCGGCGCGACGGTGGAGACGGCCGACGTCGAGGCGCTGACGCCCTGGTTGGACTGGGCCTTCGCGGCCGAGAAG